>NZ_JACHMZ010000001.1:6887115-7204807 GCF_014205165.1 Micromonospora carbonacea
GCCGCGCTCGCGGAGCTGGCCGATGTCCGCCCCGCCCGCGAAGATCCCCTCGGTGCCGCCGGTGAGCAGCAGCAGCCGGGGCCGGGCCTCCAGCTCGGCGCAGACGGCGTGCAGCTCGGCGACCAGGTCGGCGTCGATCGCGTTGCGCTTCTCCGGCCGGTCGAGCGTCACCACGAGCCGGTCGGGGCGCTCCTCGACGCGCAGGCCGCTCACCGCCTGCCGTCCTCGTCCCAGTGGTAGAAGCCCTGCCCGGACTTCCGGCCCAGCTTCCCCTCGGCGACCATCTGCTCCAGCAGCGGCGGCGGCGCGAACCGGTCTCCGTACGCGGCCTGGAGGGTGCGGGCGATGTCGAGCCGGACGTCCAGCCCCACCAGGTCCGTCAGCTCCAGCGGGCCGACCGGGTGCCGGTAGCCGAGCACCATGGCCTTGTCGATGTCGGCGGGGCTGGCCACCCCGTCGGCGACCATCCGGATCGCCTCCAGGCCCAGGGTCACGCCGAGCCGGGAGGTGGCGAAGCCGGGCATGTCGCGTACGACGACGGGGTCCTTGCCCAGCCGGCCGGCGAGCGCGACGGCCGCCGCGGTGGTCTCGTCGGTGGTGGCCCGGCCCACCACGACCTCCAGCAGCGCCATGGCCCAGACGGGGTTGAAGAAGTGCAGGCCGAGGAAGCGTTCGGGCCGGTCCAGCCCGGCGGCCAGCTCGGCGATGGCGATGCTCGACGTGTTGCTGCCGAGCAGCGCGGGGCGCAGGGCGGCGGCGTCGCGCAGCACCGTTCGCTTGAGGTCGAGCCGCTCGGGGACGGCCTCCACCACCACGTCCGGCTCGGCCGCGACCCCGCCGAGGGACGGGCGCAGCGTCAACCGGTCCCGGTTGGCCGCCGCCGCGTCGGCGGTGAGCTTCCCGCGCTGCACCGCCCGCTCCCACAGCTCGCCCAGCCGCTCCCCGGCGGCGGTGGCCCGGCCCGGGTCGACCTCCACCAGCTCGACGCGGTATCCCGCGCCGGCCGCCACGTAGGCGATGCCGAGGCCCATCGTGCCGGCCCCGACGACGACGAACCGACCGCTCATGACGTCTCCTCGCTCCGCCCGGCGCGCGGGGTCTCCGCCGTGCCGGGGCGCTCGCTGCACTGGCTCATGGGTGCGACCCTATGCAGCACCGCCACCCGGCGGATGCGTGGGGGCGCGTCGATCCGGGTAAGGACGGCCGTCAACCGAGGGAAGGACCCGACATGAGCCAGGCACCGGAGAGTGTGGAGACCAACGAGACCGTGGAGACCCGGGGCGACGAGCGGGTCGACCTGCTCCGCGCGGACACCAACAACGACGGGAAGACCGACGTCTGGGTGGTCGACACCGACGGTGACGGCCGGGCCGACCTGTTCCAGTTCGACACGGACGGCGACGGCAAGGTGGACATCACGATGGTCGACCTCGACGAGGACGGCACCCCCGACGAGGTCGTCGACGGCGACGGCGGCCTCCCGCCGGAGCAGCTCCCCCCGACCGTCCAGGTCTGACGTGCAAGGAGGGGCCCCTTGTTAACGCATTCTGTTGCACAGGGGGCCCCTGCAAACAGCTCAGCCCGTGAGCGTCAGCGTCGCCAGGTAGTACGGGGCGTCCCGGTCGTCCACGTCGGCCAGCCGCCACGGGGTGCCGCGCACGAGGTCGGCCAGCTCGGCGACGGAGCAGACCAGGTAGTCGAACCACTCGGTGCCCAGCTCGCGGTAACGCAGCCGCAGCCGTAGCTGGCCGCCGAGCCGGCCCCGCCGGCGGTTGCGCTCGTGGTAGCCGGTGTGCACGGGGTCGCTGGTGCCGTACGGGTCGGTGCCGTGGGCGATGACCTGCGCTCCGGGCCGGGCGAGCGCGGCCAACGCGGCGAGGAACGCCGGCGCCCGGTCCCGCCCCTCGATCAGTCCGAGGTTGTTGCCGAGCAGCAGGAACGTGTCGTACCGCCGGCCGTCGGCGACGTGCTCGTCGACCGTGCCGTGCACCAGGTCGCGTACGCCGCGCCGCCGGCACACCTTCAGCGCGCCGAGCGAGGTGTCCAGCCCGGTCACGGGCACGCCGCGCTCCTGGAGCAGCAGCGCGATCCGGCCGGCGCCGACGCCGACGTCCAGCGTCTCGCCGCGCACCCGGTCCACGGCCCGGTGGTCGTACGGCTGCCAGTCCTCGGGCCCGGCCAGGTAGTGAGCGGCGGGGGCCCCGTTGATCAGGCCGTCGTCCCGCTCGATGACCTCGATGACCGGTCGGGGCAGTCGCCCTCCGGCCAGCGGCCGGGCGCCGACTCCGCGTTGCACGGCGAGCGCGTCGCGCAGCAGCTCGCCGAAGACGTCGCCGATCCTGGGTTCCCCGGTCACAAGATTCACGCTATCCCCGCTGTCCCCGGGTCGCTCGGCCGTATCCTGGCGGCGTGACCACCTTGGACCGGCTGGGCGCCGAGAAGTACGTGCTGTTGACCACGTTCCGCAAGGACGGGCGGGCGGTGCCCACTCCGGTGTGGGTGGTCCGTGACGGTGACGCGCTCGCCGCGTGGACCGTCGCCGACTCGGGCAAGGTGAAGCGGATCCGGCGCAGCGGCGAGGTGACGGTCGCCCCGTGCGACGTGCGGGGCCGCCCGCACGGTGCGGCGGTGCCCGGCCGGGCGGCCATCTGCGACCCGGCGCAGACCCGCCGGATCCGCGAGTTGCTGAAGCAGAAGTACCGGCTGGTGGGCCGCCTCAGCCTGCTGGGCAGCCGGCTGCGCCGGGGGGAGGGCGGCACGGTGGGCATCCGGGTGGTCCTCACCGAGGGGGCCGTGCCGGGAGACGAGGGGCCCCGGTGAGGGGGCCGGACACGGATCAGGGGCGGCAGAATCGCTCTGCCACCCCTGATCCGTACGTCTGAAGGAACTGGCTCAGTCGCCTTGGCGTTGCTGGGGGATCTGCCCCTGCAGCAGGGCGCGAACCTCCGACTCGCGGTAACGGCGGTGGCCGCCCAGGGTGCGGATGGCGCTGAGCTTGCCAGCCTTGGCCCACCGGGTCACCGTCTTCGGGTCGACACGGAACATCGACGCCACCTCGGCCGGTGTGAGCAGCGGCTCCGGTTCGTGCGTTCGCGATGCCATATCGGTCACTCCTCCACAGGTATAGACATCGGCCGGGGTCCCGCCGGCCGACGCGTCTCCCATGGTCCGGCTAGTCCCCGATGTCCGACATGGGCCGAACGGCCGAAGGTCCCTAGACGGACGGATGAACCATGCCCGATTTATACGACTAATACACGCCAGAACCCACCTTATTTGGACTCATAATCACTGGTCGTGATGCTCCAACTACGAGAGCATCTCACCTTGGGAGCGCTTCCATGAGGGGTTTGCGCCCCCTTGCGGCGTTCTTTACCCAGGTCAGCGGCTAGTTGCACCGTTCGAGCAACTGGACCGCACGCCACCGCGCGACGAGCCGGTCGTACGCCGCCGACGCCTCGTCGGCCTCACCCTTGGCCAGCCCGGCGAGACCGCCCGCGACGAGCGCCGGGGAGTCGTCCTCGGCGAGGGTCTCGTCGGAGAGCAGCTGGACCAGGCCGCCGTAGTCCAGCTCCACCACCGAGCGCGGGTGGAACTCCTCCAGCCACCGCGCGGCCTCCTCGACCGCCTCCGTGATGGGCGCCTCGCCGACGGTCTTGCGGAGCACCGACAGCGCCCGCGACGACCGGCGGCGGGCCTTGGAGATCTCGGTGCGGTAGCGCAGCGCCCGCCGCCCGGGCCGGGTCACCAGGTCCCGCTCCTCGAAGTCGAACAGGACGAACCAGCGCAGCGGCACGCCCCACGTGGCGATCTGCTCGTGCACCCTCGGCACGCCGTGCTCCAGCACCCGGGCCCCGCTGCGCCAGTCCTCCACGACCGCCCTGGCCTGCCCGGCCAGGATCGGCGGGACGAACGCGTCGGCCAGCACCGACGGCACGCCGTCGCGGGCGCTCAGCGCCGCCTCGGCCACCCGGATCCGCAGGTTCCACGGGCAGACCAGCAGGGCGTCGTCGACCTCCAGGACGTACGCCTCCTCGGGCAGGTCGGGCAGGCGGGTCCAGCCCGCGCCGAGCGCCTCGATGACCGCCGTGCGCTGCCGCAGGGGCCCCTCCGACGGGGCCACCGCCCGCCCCTGTTGCACGTAGCGCCGCCAGAAGGACTGGCGATCACGGTCGAAGGCGGTCAGCGGCTCGTACACCCGCAGGTACGAAGCGAAGAGCGACGGCACGGCGCGATCCTCCCACGAGACGGAACCCGGACGCCCGCAGCGCCCCCCGATCAGGCGCGCTGCCCGCCCGGACGCCCCTGGACGGGCACGCTGCGCACGACGGTACGGCGTCGGCCGGTACTAGGCTCGGCAGCACCGGCACCATCCCGCCGGACGCGCCACCAGGTCCACGTCCCACAAGGACGCACACCGCACAGGAGTCAGCCATGGGCGTTTTCACCAGCCTCGACGACCCGTCCTCCACCGGCCACGAGCAGGTCGTGTTCTGCCAGGACACACAGACCGGCCTCCGCGCGATCATCGGCATCTACTCCACCGCGCTGGGCCCCGCGCTCGGCGGCACCCGCTTCTACCCGTACGCGAGCGAAGAGGCCGCGCTGGCCGACGTGCTCGACCTGTCGCGCGGCATGGCGTACAAGAACGCGCTCGCCGGGCTGGACCTGGGCGGCGGCAAGGCGGTCATCTGGGGCGACCCGGACCAGCTCAAGAGCGAGCCGCTGCTGCGCGCGTACGGCCGCTTCGTCGAGTCGCTCAACGGCCGCTACTACACCGCCTGCGACGTCGGCACGTACGTGGCGGACATGGACGTGATCGCCCGGGAGACCCGCTTCGTCACCGGCCGCAGCGTCGAGCACGGCGGCGCGGGCGACTCCTCGGTGCTGACCGCCTGGGGCGTCTTCCAGGGCATGCGGGCCGCCGCCGAGCACGTCTGGGGCGCGCCCACCCTCAACGGCAGGCGGGTCGGCGTGGCCGGGCTGGGCAAGGTCGGCAAGCACCTGACCCGGCACCTGCTCGACGACCACGCCGAGGTGGTGGCGACCGACGTCGACCCCCGGGCGCGCGAGTGGGTGCGCGCCAACCACCCGCAGGTCGAGCTGGTCGACGACGCCGCCGCGCTCGTCGCCGCCGACATCGACGTGTACGCCCCGTGCGCGCTGGGCGGCGCCCTCGACGACGACACGGTGCCGGCGCTGCGGGCGAAGGTGGTCGCCGGGGCGGCGAACAACCAGCTCGCCCACCCGGGCATCGAGAAGCTGCTCGCCGACCGGGGCGTTCTCTACGCCCCCGACTACGTGGTGAACGCCGGCGGGGTGATCCAGGTGGCCGACGAGATCGAGGGCTTCAACTTCGAGCGGGCCCGGCTCCGGGCCACCCGCATCTACGACACGACCCGGCAGATCCTGCGGCTCGCCGACGACGAGGGGGTGCCCCCGGCGGTGGCGGCGGACCGGCTCGCCGAGCGCCGGATGGCGGAGGTCGGCCGGCTGCGGACGATCCACCTGAGGTGACGGCCACCGCGCGGCGCTGAGCCCGGCCCTGCGGCGGGCGCTGAACGCGGCCCCGCGAGCTGAGTGTCGGCCCTGCTAGCTGAGTGCCGGCCCTGCTAGCTGCGGCGAAGGTCACAGTCCGGCCCGGGGCGTGCCCGACCCCGGGTCGGGCGACCGGGCCGGGCCCGGGGGCGGGCGGCGTTAAGCTGGAAATCGGGGTGATTACTGCCCAACTGCCCGATGTCACGAGTGATTCGGCAGCGACCCCTTACCTCAGTACAATCGGTGACGGCCGGATGACTGCGACGCGCAGAGCCGGCCTGCGGTAACCCGAGGTGCCGAAGGGCGGCATCCCCATGTACCGTAAGAGCCACGAGAGATGCCTGACGTCATCGGGGCCCGCCTTCGGGCTGCCCCGAATTCTGTGCGAGGGGGTCGAGCCATGGGGCGCGGCCGTGCTAAGGCCAAGCAGACGAAGGTGGCCCGGGAGTTGAAGTACCACTCCCCGAACACCGACCTCACCGCCTTGCAGCGCGAACTGGCGGGTGCTGGTAAGTCGAACCACGACTTCGACGACGACTACAAAGAGTATGTCGACGACGACGAGGATCACGCGGACGAGGACCCGGACCCCTGGGTCCGTCCGACCCGTTGACCCCCGGGAGCAGCTGAGCACGCGGCAGTCCGCGTGCTTGCGTTTGTGCCCGTCCCGGGGCCGGCGTACCAACCGATGATCAAGGATCTGTCCACCGGACCCCGTTCCGGGCGATCGGCAGGTCCTTGATCTCGGAGCCGTGTCCTCAGCGGGGCCGGTTGTTCCAGTTGTAGAACGTCGGGATGTTCTCGAAGTGGTTCCAGGCGCACACTGCGCCCGCGCCCTCTCCACCCGTCGCCTCCGACCGCAGCCGGCGCGCGTCCTCCGCCTCCTGGAGCAGCGCGGCGAGCCCGTCGGCGGCATCCCGCACCCGGTCGACGACCGGGCCCTCCGTGGCCCCTCCGACGCGCTCAGACCGCCGGTGTCCGGTGTTCTCGGGCATGGTCCAACACTCCCTCCAGTAAGCGGATCTTGCTGTTACGGCAGTGCTCGGTCTCCGTACCGTTGAAACGCCCCAGCTCGAAGTAACGGTTGGCGGCGTGCCCGCCCCCGCAGAACCCGAAGTACGGGCAGGACGCCCGGCACGCCTCCACGCCGGCCAGGAACTCACCCACCCAGCCGGTCGTCCGCTCCGCGCCGGCCACGATCTCGGCCAGCGGGGTCGTCAGCACGTTGCCGCTGCTGAAGTCGCCGTAGCGGGGGTCGGAGAAGCCGGCCAGCTCCGGGGAGAGCACGACCACGGAGCCGTCGTGGCCGACCGTGGGGATCGGGTCCAGCCGCCGGGGCAACAGCCCGTCGACGCTGCCGTCGAGGACCGCCGCCGCGTACCGCAGCGACCACTCCACCTCGCGCAGGTGGATGCGGGGGTCCCGCCGCCAGGCGGCCACCAGCTCCGCCCAGAACGCGCGCACCCGGGCCGCCTCGTGGGCGTTGCTCCGGGTGTTGACCCCCTCCGTCTCCTCGATGTTGACGCCCAGCACCTCGCAGCCCAGGCCGAGGAAGTAGTCGTACAGCTCGGCGGCCCGGCCCGGATCCGGGTCGTTGACGACGGCCAGGGCCGAGAAGGGCAGCCCGTGCCGGCGCAGCGCCGCCACCCCGCGCATGATCCGGTCGTACGCCGGCCGGCCGGCCCGGGTGACCCGGTCGCCGTTGCGCCCGCGTGGCCCGTCCACGCTCACGCTGACCCGCACCCGGTGCGCGGCGAGGAACTCGCACCAGGCGTCGTCGATGAGGGTCGCGTTGGTCTGCACGTGGTGTTCGACCTCCGGGCCGAACGGGGCGATCAGCGCGGCCAGGTGCTCCCGGCCGGCGGCCAGGGGCTCCCCGCCGTGCCACACCACCGAGAAGCGGTCGGCCTCTGCCCAGCGGTTCACCGAGGCCGCCACCGCCTCGGCGACCGGGACCGGCATCCGCCGGTCGGCCGCCCGCATCGGGAGGTAGCAGTATGCGCAGTCGAGGTTGCACAGGGTCGTCGGCTGCATCACGACGTACGACGGGACCGGGGAGATTCCCCGCATCCCGCTCAACGGCCGTCCCCGAGCAGCCATCGCCCTCCTTCCCGACCCGAAGGGTGCCCCTCAGGCTAGGCGGCGACGGCCGCTCGGGTGAACCCCCGACCAGACGCCGAGCAAATCAATGAACCTCGATGTTAACCCCGAGTGTGCTGGCCGACCATCTGCACCTTGCCCGTGCCCTCGATGATCTCGCCGGCCTGCCAGGCGTCCACGCCCCGCCCGGTCAGCGTGGCCAGCGCCCGGTCGGCGTCCTCGGCGGAGACGATCGCGAACATGCCGACGCCCATGTTGAACGTCGACTCCATCTCGTGGTCCTCGATCCGGCCCTTGGACTGGATCAGGTCGAAGATGGGCTGCGGCTTCCACGTGGAGCGGTTGACCACCGCGTCGACGTTCTCCGGCAGGATGCGCACCAGGTTGCCCGGGATGCCGCCACCGGTGACGTGCGCGATCGACCGCACCTCGGCCTCGGCGATCAGCTTGAGGCAGTCCTGGGCGTAGATCTTGGTCGGGGTGAGCAGCTCCTCGCCGAGGGTGCGCTGCCGGCCGAAGTCCTCGATCACGACGTCCAGGCGCATCCGGCCCGCGCCCAGCAGCACGTGCCGCACCAGCGAGTAGCCGTTGGAGTGCAGGCCCGACGAGCGCATCGCGATGACCACGTCACCGGTCTCCACCCGCTCCGGGTTGAGGATCTCGCTCTCCTCCACCACGCCGACGCCCGTGGCGGAGACGTCGTACTCGTCCGGGCGCAGCACGCCGGGGTGCTCGGCCGTCTCGCCGCCGAGCAGCGCGCAGCCCGCGTAGCGGCAGCCGTCGGCGATGCCCGCGCCGATCTCGGCCACCTTGTCGGGGACGACCTCGCCGCAGGCGATGTAGTCGAGCAGGAACAGCGGCTCGGCCCCGCAGGCCACCAGGTCGTCGACGACCATGGCGACCAGGTCGATGCCGATCGTGTCGTGGATGTCGAGCTGCTGCGCGATCACCAGCTTGGTGCCCACCCCGTCCGTGGAGGACGCCAGGATCGGGTTCTTGTATTTCTTCGTGTCCAGCCGGAACAGGCCGGCGAAGCCGCCCAGGTCGCCCATGACCTCCGGGCGACGGGTCTGCTTGACCTTGGACTTGAGCAGCTCGACCGCGCGGTCGCCCGCCTCGATCGAGACGCCGGCGTCCGCGTACGAGACCGAGCGTTTGCGCGCCGGGCGGCCGTTGCCGGCCGTCCAGGGCTGGCGGTCGCCGCCAGCGCCGGTCGGGCTGCTTCCTGTGCCGCTGCGCTCGGAAACGTGCGTCACGGTTCTCCCCTTTTGCGGTTCTCGCGGGCTCCGGCGGTTGGCCGGTCGGCCCGCGTCGGGCGGTGCTACTGGCGGTGTACGGTCGCGCCGCCCGAAGTGGCGACGAGCGGTGGGACGGCGTGCCCGGGGGCGTCCGGGGCATCGGCGACCCGGCGTCCCACCCCTTCGAGCACGTGCTTGCCGATCAGGTTCCCGGCCGGCAGCTCGATCGGGTATTCCCCGTCGAAGCAGGCCCGGCAGAGCCGGGTCTTCGGCTGCTCGGTCGCGGCGATGAGGCCGGGAAGCGAAACATAGCCCAGCGTGTCGGCGCCGATGGACCGCCGGATGCCCTCGTTGTCCAGTCCGTTGGCCAACAGCTCGGCCCGGGTGGCGAAGTCGATGCCGTAGAAACACGGCCAGTTGACCGGCGGGGAGGAGATCCGCACGTGGACCTCCAGCGCGCCCGCCTCGCGCAGCATCCGCACGATCGCCCGCTGGGTGTTGCCGCGCACGATCGAGTCGTCGACCACCACCAGCCGCTTGCCCCGCACGTTCTCCCGCAGCGGGTTGAGCTTCAGCCGGATGCCGAGCTGGCGCAGGGTCTGCGACGGCTGGATGAACGTCCGGCCGACGTAGGGGTTCTTCATCAGGCCGGCGCCGTAGGTGATGCCGGACTCCTCGGCGTAGCCGATGGCGGCCGGGGTGCCGGACTCCGGCACCGGGATGACCAGGTCGGCCTCGACCGGGTGCTCCTTGGCGAGCTGGCGGCCGATCTGCACCCGGGCGGCGTGCACGTTGCGCCCGGCGATGGTGGCGTCCGGGCGGGCGATGTAGACGTACTCGAAGAGGCAGCCCTTCGGCTCGGGCGCGGCGAACCGGGCCGAGCGCAGGCCGTTCTCGTCGATGGCGATCAACTCGCCCGGCTCCACCTCGCGGACGACGCTCGCGCCCACGATGTCGAGCGCGGCGGTCTCGCTCGCCACCACCCAGCCGCGCTCCAGCCGGCCGAGGACCAGCGGGCGCACGCCGTGCGGGTCGCGGGCCGCGTAGAGCGTCGACTCGTCCATGAAGACGAAGCTGAACGCCCCGCGCAGCTGGGGCAGCACCTCCAGCGCGGCGGCCTCGACCGAGAGATCCGGACGGCTGGCCAGCAGCATCGTGACCAGCGAGGTGTCGTTGGTCGAGCCGTCTGCGGCCAGGCCCCGCTCGGCCACCTCACGCTGCAACTCGGCGGTGTTGACCAGGTTGCCGTTGTGCGCCAGCGCGATGGTGGTGCCCGCGCTGGTGGACCGGATGGTCGGCTGGGCGTTCTCCCAGGTCGAGCCGCCCGTCGTCGAGTAGCGCGCGTGCCCGATCGCGAGGTGCCCGCGCAGGCTCGCCAGGGTCGGCTCGTCGAAGACCTGGGCCACCAGGCCGAGGTCCTTGTAGACCACCACACCGGAGCCGTCGCTGACGGCGATCCCGGCGGCCTCCTGGCCACGGTGCTGGAGGGCGTAGAGCCCGAAGTAGGTGAGGTTGGCGACCTCTTCCCCGGGCGCCCAGACGCCGAAGACGCCGCAGGCGTCCTGGGGGCCGGGTCGTTGGGGATCGAGATCGTGGCTCAGCCGGCCGTCGCCTCGGGGCACCTGCCGCTCCCTCATGCTGGTCGGGACTGGCCGGGCCGGACGGATGCGCTGGTCCGCGTTGCCCGGCCGGGACCACTGTCGTCGCCTGACAGTGTACGCGAATCGGTGTCAATACAGTAAGTCACGATTCGGCTCCTTTCCGTGACTGCCCGCCCGGACTATTCGCCCAGGTGGAGCGGAAGGTGCGCGGAGAGGTCGGCGCGGACCCCGCTGACCCGCACGCGACCCTCGGTGACCGCGTCCGCCCAGCTCCGCCGGCCCGTCGCCAGCTCCAGCCAGGTGGTCGGATCCAGCTCGACGACGTTCGGCGGGGTCCCCCGGGTGTGTCGGGGACCGGGAATGCACTGAACTGCACCGTAAGGTGGGACACGCACCTCCACCGATCGGCCGGGGGCACGCTCCGCGAGGGCGGTCAACAGGGCCCGGACCGCCTCCCGGAACACCAGCCGTTCGGGGGTGCGACCCTCGTCGAGCGCGGCGAGCGCCTCGGCGACCGCTGCGGACTTAATGTGCGGAGAGGACACGACGGGACGATACGACCCGGCTCCGGCGCTTTCGACGCTGGCCCTGGGTCGCGCCGATCCGGTCAGACAAGGCATAGTTGCCGACGGCGTATTCGTACCGTGATGATCCCCGGCCCGGCGCCCCGCCGGCGGAGGGAAGTCAGACCGGAAGGCGGTGGACGTGTCAACACACCGACGTGCCTGGCAGCAGCGGGCGGGTGTGGTCGTGGCGCTGGCAATCGGCGCCCTGCTCACCGTCCCCGCCACACCGGCCTTGGCCGCCGGGGTCACGGTCACGCCCGGCTCGATCAACCTGAACGCGGGCAGCGACGCCACCGTGAGCGTCAAGGTGACGCCCAGCGACGACGACGCGAGCGCCCAGATCAGCCTCACCGGGCTGCCGGCCGGCGTGAGCTGCACGGGCGGCTGCGGCCAGATCAGCTTCAACGGCCAGGCCCCGAGAACTCAGCTCCTGACGATCAAGGCCAGCGACAGCGCGCCGGACGCCGGCGGGATCAACGTGACGGTCCAGGTCCAACCCGACAAGTCGGACTCCACCACCGGCAGCTTCCAGCTCAACGTCAAGGGCAAGGCCGCGCCGACCACCCCCGCCCAGACGCAGACCGTCAAGTCGGTCTCCGGCAAGGTGGTCGCGGCGGCCAACGGCGAGGCGGTGCCGAACGCCGTCGTGATGCTCCAGGACAGCACCGGGGCGAAGTTCGAGACCACCAGCGACGGCAGCGGCAACTTCCGCTTCACCGGCAGCACCGACAAGCCCATCGTTCCCGGGCGGCTCAGCATCGGCGCGATCCAGGGCGAGGTCCGCGTCACGAAGTCCTTCACCGCCAGCGCCGGGCAGAGCATCAGCGGGCAGCGGCTCAGCCTCGCGATCAAGGTCGAGGTGAGCCCGAGCCCCAGCCCGTCGGCCAGCGAGGAGCCGCTGCCCTCCGACGAGGCCACCGACGACGCCGTCGAGGAGCCGACGGAGGCCGCCCCCGGCGCCGCGAACAACGCCGCCTCGACCGAGGAGGACAGCGGCATGTCGTGGCTGCTCATCCTGCTCGGCGGCCTGTTCGTGGCGGTCGGCGTCGGCACCATCGTGCTGCTCTGGATGAAGCGCCGGGAGAACGGCGACGACGTCGACGACGCCCCGAAGGGCGCCGCCGCGGCCGGCGCGGTCCCGGCCGCCCGGGGGGCGTACGGCGGGACGGACGACCAGACCCGGGTGGTGAACCGGGTCGGCGCCGGGCCCGACCCGACGATGGTCGGCGGCACCTCGCTCAGCGACGCCCCGACGATGATGCACCGGCCGGTCGTCGACGACGTCCCGCCGGACCCCTACGGCGCTCCGCCGGCCCCGTACGGCGCGGGCGGCCAGCAGCAGGGCGGCTGGGGCGGCGGCGGGTACGGCGACGAGCCCCAGACCGGCGGCTACGGCGCGGCCGGCGGGTACGGCGCCGCGCCGGCCTCCGGCGGCGGCTACGGCAACCCCGGTGGCGGCTATGGTGCCGACGCGCCCGCCTCGGGCGGCGGCTACGGCACTGCCCCGGCCTCCGGCAGCGGCTACGGCAACGCTGGCGGCGGGTACGGCGCCGAGGCGCCCGCCTCGGGCGGCGGCTACGGCACTGCCCCGGCCTCCGGCAGCGGCTACGGCAGCGCCTCCGCTTCGGGCGGGTACGGCAGCGCGCCGGCCTCCGGCGGCGGCTACGGTTCCGCCCCGGCCTCCGGTGGCGGCTACGGCAGCGCGCCCGCCTCGGGTGGCGGCTACGGCAACGCCGGCGGCGGGTACGGTGCCGAGGCGCCGACCTCCTCCGGTGGCGGCTACGGCAACCGCGACTACGGCGCGCCCGCGCCGGCCGGCGGGTACCCCGGCCAAGGCGGTGGCGGCTACGGCGGCGAGCGCTACGACGAGCCGACCGGGCGGTACACCGGGGACACCGGTTCCTCCTACCCGCCGCCCGCGGCGGACCCGTACCCGACCAGCACCTACCAGCCGGAGCAGGGCCACGGCGGCTACGGCCAGCCGGAGCCCCCGCAGTACGGCGGCCGGGGTGGCGGCGAGCCCACCGGCGGCTACGGCGCGGCCGAGCCCACCGGCGGCTACGGCGGCGGCGGTTACGGCCAGCACAGCCAGCAGGGCGGCGGTTACGACGCCGGCCAGCAGCAGGGCGGCTACGACCAGCGTGGCGGATACGGCTCCGAGGGCTACGGCCAGCAGGGCGGGTACGGCCAACAGGGCGGCTACGGTCAGGAGCCCCCACACCAGCGTGGCGGCTACGACGACCGTGGCTACGAGCAACCCGGTGGCTACGACCAGCAGCAGCCCGGCGGCTACTACGGCGACCAGAACCAGCAGCCGGGCCGGGCCCGGCCCGACGGCCCGCCGCAGCAGCAGGACCGGGGCGGCCGTCGGCTGGACTGGCTGGACGACTGACCGACGCGGGCCGACGGCCCGCACGACGCGACGAAAGGAGGGCGGCTACCCCGGGACGGGGCAGCCGCCCTCCTCGTGGCGACGCGTGAGCCGGGTCGGCTCCGCTCAGGACCGGAAGGCGGCTCCGCCCAGAGCCGGGTCGGCTCCGCTCAGAGCCGGGCGGCGGAGAAGACGCCCCGCCGCAACACAGGCACCACGCCCGAGACGCCGACCTGGACGGCCACCTCCACGTCCCCGCCGAAGCCGCCCTCGACGAGTTCCCGGCCGGAGACGCAGCCGCGCACGGCAGCCGGGACGTCCGGCGTCGCGGCGAGCGCGGCCAGCGCCATCGCCGCCTCCACCGACAGCCCGCCGGGGACACCGGAGAGCGCATCGAGCACGCATGCCGCCCCGAGCTGGTCCTCCACGCACGGGCGCAGGGAACCGTCCGGCCAGCGTTCCCCGGAGGCCACCACGCCGACCGGGGCGTCGATCGAGCCGTACCCCTGGTCGGTCAGCCAGCGCCCGACGGCGCGGGCGTTACGCAGGCATGCCGCGACCACCGGCAGGCCCGTGGCGCTGGCGGCGGCGCTGATCGCCGAGCCGTTCGGCGAGGGCAGCACCAGGTCGGCGACGGCCGGCGCGGTGCGCAGGCCCGCCGGGGAGAGCGACCACGGCTGTTCCGGGGTCGCCTGCCGGCGGCCCACGGCGGCGACCGCGCCGACCCGGCGGGCGTACTCGGCGGCCTGCTCGCCCCAGGGGAACGGATGCACCCGCATGCCCCGGGCGACCGCCACCTCCACGGCGGTGGTGAACGAGAGGACGTCCACCACCACCAGGACGGCGCAGACCCGGCCGAGTTCCGCCGCGCCGGCCAGCCCCCAGTCGAACCGGGCACCCGAGCCGGGCTGGGCGTGGACCGTCGCGGTCACACCTCAGCGCTGATCGGGCGCGACGAAGCCGGGGCCGTCGGTCGGCTCAGCGCCGTCGGCCCGCTGCGGCTCAGGCCAGGCCTGCGGCGACCCGTCGTCGGCCGGCTGCGCCGCGTCGGCGACCGGGGCAGCCGCGGTGGCGGCAGCCGGCCCGCCGGGCGCGGGGTCCGTCTCCGCGTCGGCCGGGGCGGCCTGCGCGGCCGGCGCGGCCGGTGCCCCGGCAGCCTGCGGGACGGGCGACGATGCCACGTCGGCGGCCGGCGTCGCCACGGCGGGCGGTGCCGGTGTCGCCACCGGGGCGGGCGGTGCCGCCACGGCGGGCTCCGTCGGCGTCGGCGTCGCCGTCACCGGCGGGGCCGGTGCCTCGGCGGCGGGCGGCACCGCAGCGGTGGCCCGTACGACCGGGACGGCCGGCTCCGCCCCGCCGAAGAGGCGGGGCAGCGTGGCGCTGTGCGCGGCCGACAGCTCGTCCAGGCCGATCCGGAACTGGTCGCGCACCTCCAGCGCGCCGCTCGCCGGGTCGGTGACCCCGATGAACTCCCACGGCACCCCGCGCTCGGCGCAGAGGGCGGTGAACGCCTTCTCGTGGCCACGCGGCACCGAGACCAGGACCCGCCCGGCCGACTCGCTGAACAGGAAGACGAACGGCATCGAGCCGCCGGAGAACTGCTCCGGCACCGCGATCACCGCGCCCACCCCGCGCCGCAGACAGGACTCGACCAGGCTCTGCGCGAGACCACCGTCGGAGAGGTCGTGCGCGGAGCTGAGGTGCCCGACGCGGGCCGCCTCGGCCAGCAGGTCGGCCAACTGCCGCTCGCGGCCCAGGTCGACCTGCGGCGGGATGCCGCCGAGGTGCTCGTGGGTCACCCAGGCCCACTCGGAACCGGAGAGCTCCACGTGCGTCTCGCCGAGCAGGAAGAGCTGGTCGTGGTCGCCGGCGGTGCGGGGGACGAAGCCCATCGGCACCCGGCTGGCCACGTCGTCCAGCACGCCGAGCACGCCCACCACCGGGGTGGGGTGGATCGCCGCCGCGCCGGTCTGGTTGTAGAAGCTGACGTTGCCGCCGGTCACCGGGATGCCCAGCTCCAGGCAGCCGTCCGCCAGGCCGCGCACGGCCTCGGCGAACTGCCACATCACGCCCGGGTCCTCGGGCGAGCCGAAGTTGAGGCAGTTGGTCACGGCGATCGGCTTCGCGCCGGTCACGGCCACGTTCCGGTACGCCTCGGCCAGCGCCAGCTTGGTGCCGTGGTACGGGTCGAGGCGGGCGTACCGGCCGTTGCCGTCCAGCGACAGGGCGACACCCAGGCCGGTGCGCTCGTCGATGCGGATCACACCGGAGTCCTCCGGCTGGGCGAGCACGGTGTTGCCCAGCACGTACCGGTCGTACTGCTCGGTGACCCAGGTCTTGTCGGCGAGGTTCGGCGACGCGATCATGCGCAGCACGGTCTCGCGCAGGGCCTCCGGCGTCGACGGCCGGGGCAGCGTCTCGGCGCGGTCGGCCTGGAGCAGGATCAGGTCGGCCGGCTCGCGCATCGGGCGGGCGTAGACCGGACCGTCGTCGACCAGCGAACCCGGCGGGACGTCCACGACGAGCTGGTCGCGCCAGGTGATCACCAGGCGGCCGGGCCGGCCGTCCGGCGACGGCGCGGTGACCTCGCCGATCGCGGTGGCCCAGACGCCCCACTTCTCGGCGGTCTTGAGCACCGCCTCCAGCTTGTCCGGGGCGACGACCAGCAGCATCCGCTCCTGGGACTCGCTGGCCAGGATCTCCTGCGGCTCCATCGACGCCTCGCGCAGCGGGACCCGCTCCAGCCAGACCCGCATGCCGGTGCCGGCGGACGCCGCCGTCTCGGTGAGCGCGCAGGTCAGGCCCGCGCCGCCGAGGTCCTGGATGCCGACGACCAGCTCGGCGTCGTACAGCTCCAGGCACGCCTCGATCAGCAGCTTCTCCATGAACGGGTCGCCGACCTGCACGGACGGGCGGCGCTGCTCGCTGCCCTCGTCGAAGGTGGCGCTGGCCAGCACCGACACGCCGCCGATGCCGTCGCGGCCCGTGCGGGCGCCCATCAGCACCACGACGTTGCCGGGGCCGGTGGCCTCCTTCTTCTGCAGCCGGTCGACCCGCAGCACACCCAGGCAGAGCGCGTTGACCAGCGGGTTGCCCTGGTAGCAGGGGTCGAAGACGACCTCGCCGCCGATGTTGGGCAGGCCGAGGCAGTTGCCGTAGCCGCCGACGCCGGCCACCACGCCGGGCAGCACCCGGGCGGTGTCGGGGTGCTCGGCCGCGCCGAAGCGCAGCGGGTCCATGACGGCGACCGGGCGGGCGCCCATGGCGAGGATGTCCCGGACGATGCCGCCGACGCCGGTCGCCGCGCCCTGGTACGGCTCGACGAAGCTCGGGTGGTTGTGCGACTCGACCTTGAAGGTCACGGCCAGCTCGTCGGAGACCTGGACCACACCGGCGTTCTCGCCGATGCCGGCCAGCAGCCGGTCGCTCGGCGGGGCCTTCTCGCCGAACTGGCGCAGGTGCACCTTGCTCGACTTGTAGGAGCAGTGCTCGCTCCACATGATCGAGTACATGGCCAGCTCGGCCTGGGTGGGCCGCCGGCCGAGGATCTGCCGGATCCGGTCGTACTCGTCGTCGCGGAGGCCCAGCTCGGCGTACGGCTGGAGCTCCTCGGGGGTCTCGGCGGCGCGCGGCACGGTGTCCAGGCCGTGCGCCCAGTCGGCGGCCGGGACGGGCCGGGACGACTCGGGGTGGACCGGCTCGCCGGGACGGGCGGCCGGGTCGACCGGGCCGGCCTGCGGCGCCACGGTGGCCGCGAAGGGCTCCGCCGGGACGGCCGGCTGGCCGCCCGGGGTCTCCCGTACCGCCGGGTCCGGATGGGTGGTCATGACCTCTCCTCGCTGCGCTCGCCGCCGCAGGGGCGGTGGAGCCGACCGTTGGTGCCGCGCACGGTCACGCCGGCGCCCCCACCAGGTGCTTGAGCACCGAGGTGAAGAAGCCGAGGCCGTCCAGGGAGGGGCCGGTGAGGGCCTCCACGGCGTGCTCGGGGTGCGGCATGATGCCGACCACGTTGCCGGCGGGGTTGGTGATGGCGGCGATGTCGCGCTGCGACCCGTTGGGATTGCCGCCGACGTAGCGGGCGACGACCCTGCCCTCGGCCTCCAACTGGTCCAGCGTGGCGGCGTCGGCGACGTAGCAGCCCTCGCCGTTCTTGACCGGGATCAGGATCTCCTGGCCGGACTGGAAGGCGTTGGTCCACGCCGTGCCGACCGCCTCGACCCGCAGGACCTGGTCGCGGTTGCGGAAGTGCAGGTGCTGGTTGCGGGTCAGCGCGCCGGGCAGCAGGTGGGCCTCGCAGAGGATCTGGAAGCCGTTGCAGATGCCGAGCACCGGCAGGCCGCCCCGGGCGGCGTCCACCAGGGTCTCCATCACCGGCGCGAACCGGGCGATGGCCCCGCAGCGCAGGTAGTCGCCGTACGAGAAGCCACCGGGGAGGACGACGGCGTCCACCCCGCGCAGGTCCGGGTCACCGTGCCAGAGCCGGACCGGCTCGGCGCCGGCGATCCGGACGGCCCGGGCCGCGTCCCCGTCGTCGAGCGAGCCGGGGAAGGTGACCACACCGACCCGGGCGGTCACGGGTGCGCGCCCGCGGTCTCGTCGGTCTCGACCAGGCGGACGGTGAAGTCCTCGATGACCGGGTTGGCGAGCAGCTTGTCGGCGATCTCCCGGGCCCGGTCAAGGTCCGGTTCACCGGTGAAGTCGATCTCGATCCGCCTGCCGATCCGGACAGAGGCGACGTCGCTGACGCCGAGCCGGGGCAGCGCGTTTGCGACGGCCTGGCCCTGAGGATCGAGGATCTCGGGCTTGAGCATGACGTCGACGACGACGCGAGGCACTGGGCACTCCTGACTGTGTACGCAGTTGGGTGCCGACCCACAACGGGCGAGCGCAGCCAGCCTACCTGGCAGATACCGCCTCAGCCGCACCGGCCGGGCGCGGTTCAGGCAGTGATCAACATAACCACCGGGACGCAGGGCCGCACCATGTCCGATCCCACGCGAAACGTCCCGGAGCAGGCGGTTCACCACGCCAGGGGTCGCCAAATTGTTACATCGGCTAGCCTCGATCACATCCTTGCCGCCGGAATCGGCCGCCCCCAGTATCCATCGATACGGGTCAATGGAAGTCCTGGCGGGTGACCCCCGCGCCCGCCGGCACGACCGACCCGGCGACCCCGGGTCCTAGGCAAGGAGTACGTCCCCATGCGTATCCGTTCCCTGCTCGCCGTGGCCGGCGCCGCCCTGGCCGGCGTCCTCGGCGTCACCAGCGGCGCCACCGCCGCACCGGCCGGCCCCCAGCCCATCATCGGCGGCGGCACCGTCTCCTCCGCACCGTGAGCGCCTCGTACACCCGCTACGACCTGGCGCTGCTGCGGCTCTCCAGCGCGGTCAGCACCTCCACCGTCTCGCTGGCCAGCAGCAACCCGCCGGTCAACTCCACCAACACCATCTACGGCTGGGGCATGACCTGCTACAGCGGCTGCGGCGCGTCCAGCCAGCTCAAGACCGCCAGCGTGCGGGTGACCAGCACGAACGTCACCGACGCGTACGGCGGCCAGGCGATCCGGAGCACCGAGATCAACGGCAACGCGTGGCGGGGCGACTCGGGCGGCCCGCAGTTCTACAACGGCCAGCAGGTGGGCGTCGCCTCCACCGCCGACGGCGTGAGCATCCAGAACTACGGCAGTGTCGCGTACAACCGGGCCTGGATCACCTCCGTGGCCGGTGTCTGACGGTTAGCGCCCGCCTCGGCGCGGATGGTCGGCCGAGCGCCGACCGTCCGCGCCGACCCCTTTTGCAGCATCCGATCAGTCGGCCACGGTCGACGAACCGTCGCCCGCCCGTGCGACAGCATCAGAACGTGCTGGTCGTGACGACGGATCAACTGCCCGGCTACGAGATCCGCCAGATCCTCGGCGAAGTGGTGTCCTCGATGGCCAGGACGCGCAACCCGTACCGCGAGGGGGTGAAGAACCTCCGCGGCGGCGCGTACGACCCCATGGCGCCGGACAACCTGACCCGCTGGCGTACGGACTCGGTGGCCCGCCTCGGCGAGGAGGCCCGCCGCCTCGGCGCGAACGCCGTGATCGGCATGCGCTTCGACAGCCGGGACTGCGGCGAGATGTGGATGGAGATCTGCGCGTACGGCACCGCCGTCATCGTGGCCGCCAAGACCCCGGACGTCATGCCCCCGGACCAGCCGACGATCGCCGCCGACACGGCCCACGACCCGGCGATCGCCGAGGCCCCGGGCGGCATCGCCGAACCGGCCAGCGCCCCCAACCTCTCCTCGGCCGCCGAAACCCCCACCCGCAACCCGTGAGGGGTCAGAGGATGGGGGGTGGGGTGTAGGTGGCCGCCCCGGGGTGGGTGAGGGCGATCTTCGCGATGCGGGTGGTCACCCGGTCGACCTGGGCGCCGGCGGTGCCCACGAAGGCGGTGCGGTCGGCGATCAGCGCGTCGATGTCGGCGCGGGACAGGCCCAGGCGCGGGTCGGCGGCGAGGCGGTCGAACAGGTCGTTCTCGGTGGCGCCCCGCTCCCGCATGGCCAGCGCCACGCCGACCGCGTGCTCCTTGATCGCCTCGTGCGCCGCCTCCCGGCCGACGCCCCGGCGCACCGCCGCGACCAGGATCTTCGTCGTGGCCAGGAAGGGCAGGAAGCGCTCCAGCTCCCGGTTGACCACCGCCGGGTACGCCCCGAACTCGTCCAGCACGGTGAGGAACGTCTGGAACAGCCCGTCGGCGGCGAAGAACGCGTCGGGCAGGGCGACCCGGCGCACCACGGAGCAGGAGACGTCGCCCTCGTTCCACTGGTCGCCGGCCAGCTCGCCGACCATCGACAGGTAACCCCGGATGATCACCGCGAAGCCGTTCACCCGCTCGCTGGACCGGGTGTTCATCTTGTGCGGCATCGCGCTGGAGCCCACCTGGCCGGGCTTGAACCCCTCGGTGGCCAGCTCCTGCCCGACCATCAGCCGGATCGTGGTGGCCAGCGACGACGGCGCGGCGGCGACCTGGGCCAGCGCGGCGAGCACGTCGAAGTCGAGCGAGCGGGGGTAGACCTGGCCGACGCTGTCCAGCACCCGGGCGAAGCCGAGGTGCTCGGCGACCCGGTGCTCCAACTCGGCCACCTTGTCGGCGTCGCCGTCGAAGAGGTCGAGCTGGTCGGCGGCGGTGCCGACCGGGCCCTTGATCCCCCGCAGCGGATAGCGGGCGATCAGGTCCTCCAGCCGCTCGTACGCGATCAGCAGCTCCTCGGCGGCCGACGCGAAGCGCTTGCCCAGCGTGGTGGCCTGCGCGGCGACGTTGTGCGACCGGCCGGTCATGACCAGCCCGGAGTGCTCGTTGGCGAGCCGGGCGAGCCGGGCGAGGGCGGCCACCACCCGGTCCCGGATCAGCTCCAGCGACGCGCGGACCTGGAGCTGCTCGACGTTCTCGGTGAGGTCCCGGGAGGTCATCCCCTTGTGCACGTGCTCGTGCCCGGCGAGCGCGCTGAACTCCTCGATGCGGGCCTTCACGTCGTGCCGCGTGACCCGCTCGCGCTCGGCGATCGAGGCCAGGTCGACGTCGTCGAGCACCCGCTCGTACGCCTCGACCACGCCGTCGGGGACGGCCACGCCGAGGTCGCGCTGGGCGCGGAGCACGGCGAGCCAGAGCCGCCGCTCCATCCGTACCTTCTCCTCCGGCGACCAGAGGGCGACCAGTTCGGGCGAGGCGTACCGGTGGGCGAGCACGTTCGGGATCGTCGTCACGTGCCCCATTCTCCCGTACGCCGGGACCGCCGCCCGAGCCAGCCCGCCCCTCGCGCCGGGGCGGGCCGGCGGTGACGTCGCTGGTCAGACGCGCGGGATGTCGTGCACCTTCGCGGTCACCACGAGGGTCTTCGCCTGCTTGCCGTGCGCGTTGCGGACGGTCAGCGTGTAGGTGTGCTCCTGGACGTCGCCCTCGCCGCCGGAGCAGGGGAAGTTGACCGTCTCGCTGCCGGCCGGCGGGTAGTTGTCGCCGTACACGCCGGGGCCGTCGACCGAGAGGGCGACCGAGTCGACGTTGCCGGTCTTCCACTCCAGGACGACCGGGGTGCCGGCGATCGGGTTGACGTTGGTCCCGGCCGGGCAGGTCGGCTTCTGGGCGACCCGGAAGTATCCGATGGTGGGGCCGCTGGACTTCGTGCCGGATCCGCCGCCGCTGCTGCCGCCCGTCGACCCGCCGCCTGTCGAGCCGCCGCCCGTGGACCCGCCGCCGGTCGAGCCGCCGCCGGTCGTGCCGCTGCCTCCGTCGCCGGTGCCGGTGCCGGTGCCCGTGCCCGTACCGGTGCCACCGGCGGTGACGGCCGAGGCCCGCGCCTCGCCGGGTGCTTCCGTCACGGTCGTCTTCGCGGTGGATCCCCCGGAACCCGTGGCGGTGGACGCGCAGCCGGCGGCGGCGAGCACGACGGCCAGGCCGAGGGCGACGGGGACGACGGGGGCGGGGCGGAGCAGGACTCGACCGGGCATGGCCACTCCTCGACGGGTGCCGCCGGTGACGTCCGGGCGGGCTGGATCCACAGTAGGAACGCCCGGCAACCGGAGATCAGTACGGCGCGGGCCGACCCGTCAGCGCCGTGTAGAGGCCGGCGGCGGCCGCCTGCTCGGAGTCGTACGCCTGGCGGACGTCGTGCGTCCCGCGTTCGTACAGGCCGATCTCCCAGCGTCCGTCGGGCGAGCGGCGCAGGAACCAGAAGTCGGGCGGGACCGGCACGTGCTCGTGCACGCCCTCGATCTCGAAGGCGTCCGGGGACAACCCGGCCGCCAGCAGCGCGGCGCGTACGTGGTGCCGGTCCACACCCGACCTCCGTTCATCCGATTCATCGTCAGCAGACGGCCGGGACGCCGCCGCGCCGGAGCGGGGCGGCGCACGGTGCCGCCTCCAGGTTCTCCTCCACCAGGAAACCGTGCGCGAGCAGCCAGGTGACGCTCAGGTCACCCCCGGCCTGCGGCAGGTACGCCGGGTTGAGCTGGAACTGGGTGCCCAGCCCGGGCTGGGCGAACCACGGGGCGATCGGCCCGGAGTCCACCGGGAACGGCTTGACCACGCAGTAGACGTGGTAGTTGGCCAGCGGCGCGTTCGCCGGCGTGTTCAGGTTCGACGGCGGCAGCGAACGGGCGCTGAACGGGGTGCCGAGCGGGGCGAGGAACGCGCCGCCCGGGAAGCCGAAGCGGTCGAGCCGGTAGCCGGGCAGCAGGGTCTGCTTCGCCTTGATCGGCACCCCGTCCGGGCCGAGGACGAAGCCGCTCGCGGGCGGGAAGACGTACGCGGTCTGGGTGGCGTTGCCGTACTGCCGGAGGAACTGCGACTCGGTGAGGCCACCGAAGCGCTGGTAGCCGGCGAGCAGCGGACCGACCGGCGACGCGGTGGGCAGCGTGGCGGGTCCGAGCAGCGGGTTGCCGTCGTAGAACTGGGTGGTCGGTGGCGCGTTCGGCGGGACGCCGGGGCGGCACAGGCTGTCGCCCACGGGCGGCTGCGGCTGGGCGGGACCGGTGGGTGCGACGTCGCCGGGGCCCTGGGGTCCGCCGCCGCCCCCCAGACCCGGGCCGAGGAGACCGGTGTCCAGGGGTTCCGAGCCCTGGCGGCCCGGCCCCGGGCCCCAGAGGCCCCCGGCGGCGGACCGGTCGGCGACGAGCCGCGTGCCGTCGGCGTCGGTCGGGGCGGCCTGGGCCGCCACGGCGGGAAGCAGGGCCAGGGCCGCGCCGGAGATCGCGGCCAGGGCCCAACGAGGTATTTTCACGTCAAACCTCCAGGAAAAGGACAGGAGCTGCCCTCATCTTCTGGAGATCGGACCCAGGATGTGAGTTTTCGTGCGGTTTATACCGGTAAGGGGTTGGTCAGCGCAGCCGGTAGACGGTCACCGGGCCGGCGACGAACGCCGGTTCGGCGAGCCGGGCCAGCTCCGGCGACACCGGGCCGGCGGCCGGGTCGGCGAGCAGCCACCGCACGCCGTCCTCGCGGCGCGCCCGGTCCAGCTCCCCGGCGGTCGGCGCGGTGAACAGCCGCTCGTTGCGGGCGAACAGCTCCGGGTCGGGGGCGGGCTGCCGGGGGTAGGAGAAGCCGTCCCGGGCGTGCCCGGCCAGGGCCTCGTCGGTGTAGCCCCAGCTCTCCACGAGCGTGCGCCGGCCGCCCAGCCCGCTCACCCAGAAGGCCCGCGCGTCGCAGTGCGCGACGGTCCGCACCGGCCGGCAGTGCACGTTGGTGGCCACCACGTCCGCCGGGCCGGCGTGGGCGTCCAGCCAGAGGGCCGCCCGCGCCTCGTCCCGGGTGAGCGCCCAGGGACGTTCGGCGGCGGTGAGCACCCGGGGCGGGTCCCCGATCCGGCGCGCGGTCCACTCCAGGCCGCCGGCCACGCTCGCCCCGCACAGCGCGGCGACCACCCCGGCCACCGCCGTTCGGAGCAGCGGGACCGCCGGGAGCCGACCCCCGGGCGACGCCGGGCCCCGGGCGCGTCGGGCGCGCAGCGCGACGAGCAGGACGGCGAGCAGCGCGGCTACGCCGGCCAGCGCCAGCACCCGGCCCGCCGGCACGGCCATCGCCCACAGCCAGGCCCGCCCGGTCCGCTCGGGCGGGGCCGGCGGGTCGAGCAGCCACTGGGCCGCCGCGCCCACGGTCGCGGCGACCGCCACGACCGGCCACCACGGGCGCGCCTCGGCCAGCAGCCACGCGGTCAGCAGCGCCCCGAGCGGGACCACCGCCAGGAAGAAGTAGAGCTGGCTGACCGACGGGTGGAAGAAGGACCAGGCACCGCCCGCCCCGGCCAGCAGCGCCCCGGCCAGCAGCCACGCCGCCGGGTCACCCCGGGTGCCCCGGCGGGCCAGGAGCAGCACGCCGACGAACCGGGGCGCCTGGAGCGCCGACCACCAGCCCAGCACGGCGAGCGCGAAGAGCCATCCGGACACGCCGGCCGCCGCGAGGCCCGGCGGCAGCAGGCCGCCCGCCGCGATGCCCCCGCCCGCGCCGACGGTCTCCCGCCACGGCGCGAGGAACCGCAGCACCCCGAACACCTGCGGGGAGAGCACCCCCGCGCCGCCCCCGGCGAACAGCCGGTATCCGACGGCCATCGCCGCGACCAGCACCGCAAGCAGCGTCACGACCGCCCACGGCACCCGGCGGGACCGCCGGGCGACGACCACCCCGGCCAGCGCCACGCCGGCGATCAGCGGGGGCAGGCCGCTGGACTTGGCCCCGGCGACGGCCAGGCCCGCCGCCGGCACCAGCGCCCAGCCCCACCCGGGCCGCCGGCCGCGCACCACGTCCGCACAGAGGCCGGTGAGCAGCAGGAGCAGGGGCAGCAGGTACGTCTGCGAGGGGCTCTCCACGGACAGCGGGAGGGTGCCGCTGGCCGTCGCGGCGGAGCCGAGGGAGAGCGACACCCCGAGGTACGCGGTCGCAGCGGCGACCGGCCCGGCCCACCAGCGCCCGATGAGGTCCCGGGCCAGCCCGGCGGTGACGACGACCGCCGTCGCGGCGACCGGCACCAGCCACAGCCGGAGCAGGACCGTCGCCGGTTCCGTACCGGTGATCATGCTGGCGCTGGCCAGGTGCGCGTCGACCAGGTAGTGGTAGCGCAGCGGTTCCCCGGCCAGTTGCGGCAGCTCGAAGGGCATCGTCCGGGTCAGCTCGTGCACCAGCCCCAGGTGGTAGAGCAGGTCCTGGTAGTAGACGTGGTCCACCGGCGGCAGCGGGTTCGCCCGCCAGCCCACGGCCGCCCAGGCCACGACGAGGACCAGCACCCCGGCGACCGCGAGCGTCCAGCGCAGCGGCAGCGGCCGGGGGCTGGCGATCCGCCAGTGCCGGCGCAGCCGGGGCACCGCGACGAACAGCGTCAGCACCGGCACCGGCCACCAGCGCAGCGCCGGCTGGGCGCCGGTGGCCGCGGCGAGCGCCCAGGCGGCGAGTTCCAGCAGCAGGCCGACGGCGGCACCGTAGCCCAGATCCTCCGGCAGGTTGCCCCGGCTGCCCCGCAGCGCTCGGTGCACGAGCGTGCCCGGCAGCACCAGGGCGAGCGCCCAATAGGCGACGTACCGGGCGACGTCGCCGCCCGGGGTGTCCGTCCACCACCAGCCGGCGACCAGCGCGCCGAGGACCGCCGACCAGGCGAGGGCCGCCACGACCCGGCGGGCCGCCGGGCCGCCCCGACCGGCAGGCGCGTCGCGTGGGGCGGGCGCGTCCGACGCCGGCGGCGGGTCCTGCGTCAGCACCGCCGGTTCAGTCACCGGCCCGGCCAGCCGCCACCGCCACGGCCGGCGCGTCGGACGCCGGGCCGGCGGGCACCCCGCCGGTGCGGAAGGGTTCCCCGGCGGCGTCGAAGAGGGCTTCGGCGGAATCGAAGCCGACCAGGTGGGTGGGTCGGTCCTGCACGGTGCGGTAGATGCGGCCGACGTACTCGCCGAGCAGCCCGAGGCAGATCAACTGGACGGCGCTGAACAGCAGCACCGCCACGAACAGCGAGGTCCAGCCCGGGATGGTCGCGCCGTCGGCGTAGGCGACCAGGCCGAGGACGGCAAGCACCAGGCAGGCCGCGAAGCTGACCACGCCGAGCCAGGTGGCCAGCCGCAACGGGGCGGCGGTGAAGTTCGCCGTGCTGTCCCAGGCCAGCGCGATCATCCGGCGCAGCGGGTACTTCGTCTCCCCGGCGGCCCGCGCCGCGCGGGAGTAGCGCACCTCGGCGGCGGCGAAGCCGAGCGAGGGCACCAGCAGCCGGTAGACCGGAGTGCGCTCGGGCAGCCGGCGCAGCACCTCCACCACGTCGCGGCTGACCAGCCGGAAGTCGCCCGCCTGCGCGGGCAGGTCCGCGCCGACGATGCGCCGCATCAGCCGGTAGTACAGGCCGGCGGTGCCGCGCTTGAACGGCGTGTCGGTGCTGCGGTCGGCGCGCACCCCGTACACGACGTCGACGCCCCGGTCGCGGGCGGCGGCCAGCATCTCGGGGATGACCTCGGGCGGGTCCTGGAGGTCGGCGTCGATGCTGACCACCCAGCGGCCCCGGGCCCGGTGCAGCCCGGCGGTGAGCGCGGCCTGGTGGCCGCTGTTGCGGCGCAGCCGGACCAGCCGGAGCTGGGGCCAGGACCGGGCGTGGTCGAGCAGCAGCCGGGCCGTGGCGTCGCGGCTGCCGTCGTCGACGGCGACCACCTCGTAGGTGGCGTCGGTGCGGTCGAGCACCGGCCGGAGCCGCTCGACGAACACCGCGACGACGTCCTGCTCGTTGTACATGGGGACGACCACGGACAGGTCCGGTGTCGCCCCGGCTGCGCTGATGTCCATCGCCGGCCACCCTGCCGGTCCGAGGCCACCACAGCCACACACCGAGTTGAACGCCCGGTGAACGTCGGCCGCCCGGCGCCGGACGCCCGGACGGCGGCGGGTCAGCGCGGCGAGCTGCGCCGCGGCCCGGCGAGGCGAGGTGGCGGAGCGAGGCCGCGGGGCCGGGCGTCAACGCTCCAGGATCGCGGTGACCCCCTGGCCGCCGGCCGCGCAGATCGAGATCAGCCCCCGCCCGGAACCGGACTCGGCGAGCAGCTTGGCCAGGGTGGCGACGATCCGCCCGCCGGTGGCGGCGAACGGGTGGCCGGCGGCCAGGGACGAGCCGTTGACGTTGAGTTTGTCCCGGTCGATCGACCCGAGCGGGGCGTCCAGGCCGAGCCGGTCCTTGCAGAACTCCGGCGACTCCCAGGCGGCGAGGGTGGCCAGCACCTGCGAGGCGAACGCCTCGTGGATCTCGTAGTAGTCGAAGTCCTGCAACGTCAGCCCGGCGCGGGCCAGCATCCGGGGCACGGCGTAGGCCGGGGCCATCAGCAGCCCCTCGTCGCCGTGCACGAAGTCGACGGCGGCCGTCTCCGACCAGGAGAACCAGGCGAGCACCGGCAGGTTGCGCTCGGCCGCCCACTGTTCGGAGGCGAGCAGCACCGTGGACGCGCCGTCGGTGAGCGGGGACGAGTTGCCGGCGGTCATGGTCGCCTGTCCGGCGTCGGGGCCCCGGTGGCCGAAGACGGGCTTGAGCGAGCCCAGTTTCTCTCCGGTGGTGTCGGGGCGGAGGTTCTGGTCCCGGGTGAGCCCCAGGTAGGGGGTCATCAGGTCGTCGAAGAACCCCCGCTCGTAGGCGGCGGCGAGCCGTTGGTGGGAGCGGAGCGCCAGCTCGTCCTGGGCCTGCCGGTCGACGTGCCAGCGCAGGGCGGTGCGGGCGGCGTGCTCGCCCATCGACAGCCCGGTACGCGGCTCGGCGTTGCGCGGGATCTCCGGCCGGAACGGCTGGAGCGGGCGCAGCTTCGCCGCGGTCTTCAGCCGCTCGCCGAGGGTGCGGGCGGAGTTGAGCCGGAGCAGGGTGCGGCGCAGCTCCTCGTTGACGGCCAGCGGGGCGTCGGAGGTGGTGTCGACGCCGCCGGCGATGCCGGCCTCGATCTGCCCGAGGGCGATCTTGTTGGCGACGAGGATCGCCGCCTCCAGGCCGGTGCCGCAGGCCTGCTGGATGTCGTACGCCGGGGTGTGCGGGTCGAGCTTCGAGCCGAGCACCACCTCGCGGGTGAGGTTGAAGTCCCGGGAGTGCTTGAGCACCGCCCCGGCGACGACCTCGCCGACCCGCTGCCCGGCCAGCCCGAACCGCGCGACGAGCCCGTCGAGGGCCGCGCCGAGCATGTCGGAGTTCGAGGCGCTGGCGTACCGCGAGTTGGACCGGGCGAAGGGGATGCGGTTGCCGCCGATGACCGCGACCCGCCGGATGCTCTGCACGATCCCGCCTCCGTTTCAGGGCTTGCCCACAACCTACTGGCCAGTAGGCTACGCCTATGACCGACAGGTACGCGAGCTTCGTCCGATCGGGGGCCGGCCGCGCGCTGGTCAAGCGCCTGGGGCTGCCCGACCCGCCACGACTGCGCCGGCACACCCCGGGGGACCCGCTGCTCCCCGGGCCGGCCCTGCTCGGCTCGGCCACCGGCGGCCGGCTCGCCGGGCCGGTCGGCACGATCCTGACCGCCGCCGGGGTGGAGCTGCGCGATCCGGTCGCCGCCGAGGCCCAGGAGCGCTTCGGCGCCCTGGTGTACGACGCCACGGGCATCACCGACTCCACCGGGCTGCGCCAGCTCTACGACTTCTTCCACCCGCGGGCCCGCTCGGTGCTGCCCGGCGGCCGGGTGATCGTGCTCGGCACCCCGCCCGACGAGTGCGGCACGCCGCGCGAGGCGACCGCCCAGCGGGCCCTGGAAGGGTTGACCCGCAGCATCGGCAAGGAGTTCGGCCGGGGCGTCACCGCCCAGCTCGTGCACGTCACGGCGCACGGCGACGCCGGCACGGCCACCGGCCTGGAGGCCACCCTGCGGTTCCTGCTCTCGGGCCGCTCGGCGTACGTCTCGGGGCAGGTGGTCCGGGTCGGCGCCGGCGCGGCCGAGCCGCCGGCCGACTGGGACCGGCCGCTCGACGGCCAGGTCGTCCTGGTGACCGGGGCGGCCCGGGGCATCGGCGCGGCCCTGGCCCGGGTGCTGGCCCGCGACGGCGCGCAGGTCGTCGCGCTCGACGTCCCGGCCGCCGGGGACGAGCTGGCCGCCGTCGCCAACGAGATCGGCGGCACCGCCGTCCAGCTCGACCTGACCGCCCCGGACGCGCCCATCCGGCTCGCCGAGCATCTCGCGTCCCGGCACGGCCGGGTCGACGTGGTGGTGCACAACGCCGGCATCACCCGGGACCGGACGCTGGGTCGGATGGACGCCGACCGGTGGGACAGCGTCATCGACGTCAACCTGTCCAGCCAGGAACGCATCAACGACGTGCTGCTGGAGCGCGGGCTGATCCCGGCCGGCGGCCGGGTCGTCTCGGTCTCCTCGATCGCCGGGATCGCCGGCAACCGGGGCCAGACCAACTACGCCACCTCGAAGGCGGGCGTGATCGGCCTCGTGCAGTCGCTCGCCCCGGCGCTGCGCGAGCGCGGGATCAGCGTCAACGCGGTCGCCCCCGGGTTCATCGAGACCCGGCTGACCGCCCGCATCCCGCTCGTCGTCCGGGAGGCGGGCCGGCGGATGAACAGCATGGCCCAGGGCGGCCTGCCCGTGGACGTCGCCGAGACGATCGGCTGGCTGGCCTGGCCGGCGAGCGGGGCGGTCAGCGGCAACGTCGTCCGGGTCTGCGGCCAGAGCCTGCTGGGGGCGTGATGGGCGGCGCGGACACGCAGGGCCGGACCCTGCTGGAGCTGCCCCGGCTGCCACAGGCCGGCCCGCTCTACCGGCGGGCGCTGCTCGGGGCGCTGCCCGGCCCGGGTCGCCGGCGCGGCGACGCGCTGCCGCAGGTCGAGCTGGCCGTCGTCGGGGTCACCGTCGACCGGGCGCACCTGGCCGACTACGACCGGGTCTGCGGGTTCCGGCTGGCCGACCGGCTCCCGGGGACGTACCCGCACGTGCTGGGGTTTCCGCTGGCGCTGCGGCTGATGACCGCGCCGCAGTTCCCGCTGCCGCTGGTCGGGCTGGTGCACGTGGCCAACCGGATCACCGTGCGCCGTCTGGTCGAGGCCGGCGAGACGCTGGACTTCCGCGCGTACGCCGAGCACCTGCGCCCGCACGAGCGGGGGCGGCAGGTCGACGTGGTGCTGGTCGGGTCGGTCGGCGGGGCGGAGGTGTGGCGCGGCGTGTCGACGTACCTGGGCAGGGAACGCACGGCCGGCGGCGGCGCGCGGCGCGACCGGGGTGAGCGGCCCGCCGCGCCGGCCGCCACCGCCTCCTGGCGGGTGCCGCCGAGGGTGGGCACCGACTACGCCCGGGTCTCCGGCGACCACAACCCGATCCACACGTCCCGGCTGGGGGCGCGGCTGTTCGGCTTCCCCCGCCCCATCGCGCACGGCATGTGGAGCAAGGCGCGCTGCCTGGCCGCGCTGGAGAATAGGCTGCCGGAGGCGTACGCGGTCGAGGTGGCGTTCAAGCTGCCGGTGCCGCTGCCGTCCACGGTGGCCTTCACCGCCACCGCCGACGGCCCGGCCTGGGAGTTCGCCCTGCACGACGCGCGCAGCGGCAGGCCGCACCTGGCGGGCTCCGTGCGCTGACCGGGGTTTCTTGCGCTGATCGGCGACTCAGGATGATGCCTCGGTGCGAAGGCTTGGCATTCACTCTTTCGTGCGCTAAGTTGTTCTCACGTTGAGATGTTCTCAGAGTGAGAGAGACGCCGTGAACGAGCAGGAGTTCCTCGCCGCCTACGACCCCCGGGCCTACCCGGCGGTCGCCGTCACCGTCGACGTGGTCGCCCTGACCGTCCGGTCCGACGCGCTGCACCTGCTGCTCGTCCGCCGGGGCGGGCCGCCGTTCGAGGGCCACTGGGCGCTGCCCGGCGGGTTCGTCCGGCCCGAGGAGGACCTGGCGGCCGGGGCCCGACGGGAGCTGGCCGAGGAGACCGGCCTCGGCGGCGAGCGGCTGCGCCGGGTCCACCTGGAGCAGCTCGCCAGCTACGGCGACCCCGACCGCGACCCCCGGATGCGGATCGTCTCGGTGGCCTACCTCGCGTTCGCCCCCGACCTGCCCGACCCGGCCGCCGGCAGCGACGCCGACGACGCGATCTGGCTGCCCGTGACCGCGCTGAGCAGCCGGCAGCTCGCCTTCGACCACGACCGGATCATCGACGACGGCCTGGAGCGGGCCCGGTCCAAGCTGGAATACACCCCGCTGGCCACCCGCTTCCTCGACACCGAGTTCACCATCAGCGAGCTGCGGGCCGTCTACGAGACCGTCTGGGGGCACCCGCTGCACCCCGGCAACTTCCACCGCAAGGTGCTCTCCGTGCCGGGCTTCGTGGAGAGCACCGGCGCGAGCACCGAACGCGGCGGCACGCGCGGCGGCCCCCGCGCCAAGCTCTACCGGGCCGGCGACGCCCGGCTGCTGCACCCGGCGCTGCTGCGCCCCGCCCGGGAGGAGACGGTGCGGTGAACACCCACGAGGCGATCCGGCTGGTCACCGCCGCGCGCACCGACGCCGACCTGTTCGGCGTCGACCCGTCGGCCCACCGCTACCGCGAGCTGGTCGCGGCCCTGCACCCCGACCGGCTGGGCGCGCTCGACCCGGCCGTACGCGCCGCCGCCACCGACGCGTTCGTGCAGGTCACCAACCGGTGGCGGGCCGGGCGGGCCAGCGCCGACCCGATCGTCCTCGGCGGCCACCGGCTCGGCCCGCTCGCCCACACCGGCGACCTCGCCGACCTCTACGACGTCGGGTCGGACCGGCTGCTCAAGCTGCCCCGCGACCCCGCCGACAACGACCTCGTCGCCCGCGAGCAGCACGCGCTGCGCACCATCGCCGAACGCGGCGACCCCCGCTACCTGCCGTACGTGCCCCGGCTCGTCGACACCCTCCGGCACCGGGACCCGGCCACCGGGGCGGAACGGCGGATCAGCGTGCTGGCCACCGCGCCCGGCCTGCACAGCCTCGACGAGGTGCGCCGCGCGTACCCCGACGGGCTCGACGGACGGGACGCGGCCTGGATGTGGCGGCGGCTGCTGGTCGCCCTCGGCCTGGCCCACCGGGCCGGCATCGTGCACGGCGCGGTGCTGCCCCGGCACGTGCTGATCGAGCCCGACGGGCACGGCGTGGTGCTCGTCGACTGGTGCTTCTCCGCCGCCACCGGAAGCACGATCCCCGCGCTGGTGCCCGGCCACGAGGACTGGTACCCGCCGGAGGTCGCCGCCCGGCGGCCCTGCGGGCCCGGCACCGACCTGGCGATGGCCGCCACGTGCATGGCGTGGCTGATGGGCGACCGGGCCCCGCGCGAGCTGCGCGCCTTCGCCCACGGCTGCCGCCGCCCGGCGCTGGCGTCCCGACCCGACGACGCGTGGCGACTGCTGCGCGAACTGGACGAGGTGCTCGAACGGCTCTACGGGCCGCGCACCTTCCGACCCTTCACCCTCAACCCCTAGGGAGGCTGCCATGGGCAGTGGAATGTGGTCCACCGACGTGTACGACGCCGCCGACCGGTACCGCCGGGCCACCGGCAAGAGCGCCTTCGCCTACAGCGACAGCGGGGCGCGCAAGGTGCACCCCGCGCTCGACCCGCGCGACGCGATGCGGGAGAGCCGCGACTCGGCCGAGCACCCGCAGTCGACGGCCATCACGGTGCTGTTCGACGTCACCGGCTCCATGCGGAACGTGCCCCGCACCCTCCAGGCCAAGCTGCCGCAGCTGCTCGGGCTCCTGCTCCGCCAGGGGTACGCCCGCGACCCGCAGATCATGTTCGGCGCGATCGGCGACGCCACCTGCGACCGGGTGCCGTTGCAGGTCGGGCAGTTCGAGTCGGACAACCGGATGGACGACGACCTCGGCCGGATCGTGCTGGAGGGCGGCGGCGGCGGCCAGATGACCGAGTCCTACGAGCTGGCCATGTACTTCATGGCGCGGCACACCGTCACCGACTGCTGGGAGAAGCGGGGCCGGCGCGGCTATCTGTTCATCATCGGCGACGAGCTGGCCTACCCCCAGGTCGACCGGCGGCAGGTGAGCCGGCTCATCGGCGACGACCTCCGCGAGGACGTGCCGCTGGCGCAGATCGTCGACGAGGTGACCCGGCGCTGGGACACCTACTACCTGCTCCCCGCCGGCAGCAGCTACGCCGGCAGCACGAAGGTGCTGGACTTCTGGCGCGACCTGCTCGGGCAGAACGCCGTCGTGCTCGACGACCTCGACGCGGTGTGCGAGACCATCGCGCTCACCGTCGGCCTCGGGGAGCAGGCCGTCGACCTCGATCAGGGCATCGCCGACCTCAAGAAGGCCGGCTCGAAGGCCACCGGCACCGTGTCGAAGGCGCTGGCCCGCCTCGGCCGGGGCGCCCGCGACCAGGTGGCCACGCTGCCCGCCCCGTCGACGCCGCCCACCCGTGGGGTGACCCGGCTGTGAACCACGTGCTGGTGGTCGACCTCGGCTACGGCGACGCAGGCAAGGGCACCGTCGTGGACTGGCTCTGCGCCACCCGGCCCGTCCACACGGTGATCCGCTTCAACGGGGGCGCGCAGGCGGCGCACAACGTCGTCCTGCGCGACGGGCGGCACCACACGTTCGCGCAGTTCGGGGCGGGCACCTTCCGCCCCGGCGTGCGGACCCACCTGTCCCGGCACGTGGTGGTGGACCCGCTCGCCCTGGCCGCCGAGGCCGACCACCTCGCCGCGGTGGGCGTGCCCGACGCGCTCGACCGGCTCACCGTCGACGGGGAGGCGCTCCTGGCCACCCCGTACCACCGGGCCGCCAACCGGGCCCGCGAGCTGGCCCGCGGGGCCGACCGGCACGGCTCCTGCGGGCTGGGGGTGGGCGAGGCCGTCGCGTACGGGCTCGCCCACCCCGACTCCGCGCCCCGGGTGGCGGACTGCCGCACCCCGGCCGTGCTGCGCCGCCGGCTGGCCGCCCTGCGCGACCGGCTCACCGCCGAACTCGGCCCGCTGGACGCCCCGCCCGTCGACGACTGCCTGCCCGCGTTCACCGCGTTCGCCGACCGGGTGGCGATCGTCGACCGGTCCCACCTCGCCGGGGTGCTGCGCGCCGGGACCTGCGTCTTCGAGGGCGCGCAGGGGGTGCTGCTCGACGAGTGGCACGGCTTCCACCCGTACACGACGTGGAGCACCACCACGTTCGCCAACGCCGAGGGGCTGCTCGCCGAGGCGGGGCTGGCCGGCACCGCCGAGCGGCTGGGCGTGCTGCGGATCACCACCACCCGGCACGGCCCCGGCCCGCTGGTCACCGAGGACCCGACGCTGCCGCTGGCCGACGTGCACAACGCGACCAACCCGTGGCAGGGCCGGTTCCGGTTCGGCCACTTCGACGCGGTCGCCCACCGGTACGCCCTCGCCGCGGCCGGCGGCGTCGACGGGCTTGCCCTCACCCACCTCGACCTGGCCCACCGGGGCCTGCGGATCTGCCGCCGCTACGACAGCATGGACCGCCTGGAGCCCGGCCCACCCGGCGACCTGGACCGCCAGGCCGCCCTCACCACCCGCCTGCTCGCGGCCCGCCCCGGCTACGACGACGGCCCGCCGGCCGACTGGCCCGCGGCGGTCGAGGAGGCGCTGGGCACCCCGGTGACGCTCACCTCCCACTCACCCACCGCCGAGGGCAAGCAGGTAAGGAAGGGCACCTTGTTAACGCCTTTTGTATAGGAAGGGCCCCTTCCTAACGCCGCGACGGCAGAGCATGAGGGCATGCAGTCGGTCCTCGGCCTGCTCCACGACACGGTCACCTCGCCGTGGGTGTACCTGGTGATCTTCGCGGTCACCGCCGTCGACGCCGTCTTCCCGGCGGTGCCCGGCGAGACGATCGTGGTGACCGCCGGGGTCTTCGCGGTCGGCGGGAAGCCGGACCTGACCATGGTGATCGTGCTCGCCGCGGGCGGCGCGCTGGCCGGCGACCACCTGTCGTACGCCATCGGCCGCCGCGGCGGCGCGCACCGGCTGGCCCGGCTGCCGGCGGACAGCCGGCGGCGCGCCGGGTCGGAGTGGGCCCGGCGGGCGGTCGACCGGCGCGGCGGCATGATGCTCACCACCGCCCGCTACGTTCCCGGTGGGCGCACGGCGGTGACCCTGACGATGGGCGCGGTCCGCTATCCGCTGCGGTCGTTCGTGCTCTTCGACGCGCTGGCCGCCGGCACCTGGGCGGCGTACTGCGGGCTGCTCGGCTACTTCGGCGGGCTGGCCTTCGAGCGGGAGCCCGTGCTGGGCATCCTGGCCGGGATCGGGCTGTCGGTCGCGATCACCGGCCTGCTGGAGGCCGCCCGCTGGTGTCGGCTCCGCGCCCGCCGCCGCGCCGCCGACCGGCGCTGAGCGACCCACCCGGCTGGCTGGGCGCTGACCGGCCTGCGGCCCCGGTGGGTCGGAGGCCGGGGCCGTCGAGGGTCAGGTCGGAGTGCCTTCCAGGTAGGCCAGCATCGCCTCCCGGCTGCGCGGCAGGCCGTAGTCGCCGACGAGCAGGCTGAAGTTGCCGAACGTCGAGCCACCGATCAGCCACGCCTCGGGCGACCGGGCCAGCACCTCGACGAGCCGACGCTGCCGGGGAGCCAGCGCCGCACACGGCACCCCCCTGGCCAACCTGCCGTCGGGAAACGCCAGGCGCAGGGCCTCGGCCGTCACCGGCAACGTCTGCTCGCCGGTGACGGCGGGCAGCCGGTCGAGCAGCGCGTCGAACGCCCGATCGGTGTGCCGGGGGCCGAGCAGGCGCAGGGACAGCCCCGCGTACCCGTGGAGGTCGCCGTCGAGGAACGGCACCTCGGCCCCGTCGGCCGCCGGCCGGTCGCCCGGACCGGCGGCCGTCCAGGCGAGCAGCTCGTCGACCGTCGCCTGGTCGGCGTCGACGCCGAGCGCCCGGGCCCGGCCGACCGCGGCGGCCCAGCGGATCACCGGGCGCGGGTCGGTCAACAGGCCGGCGTCGGGCGCGGCGCCGAGCAACCCGGCCGCCACCAGGGCGGTCGCGGCCTCGTCCTCGTCCACCTGTGCCGCGGCTTCGGCCGCCGCGACGACCGCCGGGAGGCTGCCGGCCGCGTCCTCCGGGAACCAGGCGAGCGCGTACGCCGCCCCGGCGCGCAGCCCCGGGTCGTCGTTGGTGAGCAGGTCGCGGAACAGGGGCACGCCGGCCCGCACGGCGTCGTAGACGGCCAGCTCGATGTAGGCCCACAGCCGCTGCTGGTCCGCCTCGTCGAGCGACTCCACGTACGCGTACTCGACGTGCTCCTTCTGGGTCTCGTCGTCGCCGTGCCACGGCGGCGGCTTGGCGGCGAGCAGCTCCCGCCCGCCGTCGGCGGCCCGGCGGAACTCGGCCACCGGGACGCCCTCGGGCAGCCACCGCTCGTCGTAGCCCACCGCGAGCGCCGTCACCAGGTAGAGCACCAGCTCCCGGTCGGGGGTGTCCGGGTCGGCGAGCAGCTCCAGCAGGAACGGCACGGCGTACGCCGACGCCTCGTAGCGGGAGCCCTGGTGGAAGATGTTGGCGTAGAGCGCGCCGAAGGCGGCCTGCCGCTCCTCCTCGGCGGGCGAGCGCAGGGCGCGGAGTTGGCCGGGCACGTCCCCGGCCGAGCCGTAGGCGTGGCCGAGCCGCCGCCAGTCGATGTCGTCGATTCCGTCGAACACGCGCCCATCCTCGCCAACCCCACCGACATTCCCGCCAGGCGTGTTAACAGGGGGCCCTTCCTATACAGAAGGCGTTAACAGGGGGCCCTTCCTTACCCCTCGGGGTGCCAGGTGAGGCCGCGCAGGAGCTGGTCGGCGCCGAGCCAGGCGACGTTCATCATCCGGGTGGCGGTCTTCTCCGGGTCGGCCTCCGGGTGGTCGGCGAGCCAGTCGCCCAGCGACTCGCTCGCGCCGACCAGGGCGTACGCGACGACCTCCAGGTCGGTGGCGCTCACCTCGCGGCCCCGGGCGCGCAGGGCGTGGTCGAGCATCCCGGCGACCACCTCGACGAGCCGGGCCCGCATGGCGGCGAGTTCCCCGGCGAACGGCTGGGAGCCGCGGGCCTGCCGGTAGAGCACCGCCCAGCCGTCGCGGTGCGCCCCGACGAAGCCGAAGAACGCGCGCAGCCCGCGCCAGAGCCGCTCGTCGGCGTCGAGGTCGGGGGCGGCGGCCCCGGCGATGGCCTCCATCATGCGGGTGCCCTCGCGGTGCAGGCAGGCGACGAAGAGCTCCTCCTTGCTGCCCAGGTACGCGTACACCATGGGTTTGGAGATGCCGGCGTCCTCGGCGATCTCGTCCATGCTGGCCGCGTGGAAGCCGCGTCGTGAGAAGACCCGGACGGCCGCGTCGAGCATCTGCTGCTCGCGTACGGCCCGGGGGAGGCGCTTGAACGTGGGGGTGCCGGGCACCTTGCGAGCATACCTACTCGTGCGTAAGGTTACGCTAGAGTAACCACAGTCACCGCGCGAGAGGTTCCTTTCCATGACTGACTTCGACCCGGCAAACTTCGCCAACTACGGCCCCAAGGAGTTCGCCCAGCTGGTCAAGTCCACCCCCGACGACAAGATCGTCGAGGTGATGTCCGGCGAGCTGCGCGGCAAGGTCCTGAGCGAGGTCTTCGGCCGGATGCCCACGCTGTTCCGCGCCGACCGGGCCGGCTCGACCAGCGCGGTGATCCACTGGGGCATCACCGGCCGCCCCGACGGGGGCACCGACACCTACGAGATCGTCGTCGCCGACGGCGCGTGCACGGTCAACGAGACCCCGCAGCACGACCCCAAGCTGAGCCTCACCATGGGCCCCCTGGAGTTCCTGAAGATCGTCTCCGGTGGCGCGAACCCGGTGATGATGTTCATGACCGGCAAGCTGAAGGCCAAGGGCGACCTCGGCCTCGCCGCCAACATCGCCAACCTGTTCGACATCCCCAAGGGCTGACGATGGCCGAGTTCTCGCTCGACCTGAACGAGGAACAGCGGGACCTGCGGGACTGGGTGCACGGCTTCGCCGCCGAGGTCGTGCGCCCGGCCGCCGCCGAGTGGGACGAGCGCGAGGAGACCCCCTGGCCCGTGATCCAGGAGGCGGCGAAGGTCGGGCTGTACGGCTTCGAGTTCCTCGCCACCTGCTGGGCCGACCCCACCGGCCTGTCCCTGCCGATCGCCAGCGAGGAGCTGTTCTGGGGCGACGCCGGCATCGGCCTGGGCATCTTCGGCACCTCGCTGGCCGTCGCCGCCATCTACGGCGCGGGCACCCCCGACCAGCTCGTCGAATGGGTCCCCCAGTGCTTCGGCGACGCCGACTCCCCGGCCGTCGCGGCGTTCTGCACCACCGAGCCGGAGGCCGGCTCCGACGTCGGCGCGATGCGCACCCGGGCCGTCTACGACGAGGCCACCGACGAGTGGGTGCTGCGCGGGCAGAAGGCGTACGCCACCAACGGCGGGATCGCCGGGGTGCACGTCGTCACCGCCTCGGTCGACCCGACGCTCGGCTCGCGCGGGCAGGCCGCGTTCGTCGTACCCCCGGGCACCGCCGGGTTGAGCGCGACCCGGAAGCTGCGCAAGCTGGGGCTGCGCGCCTCGCACACGGCGGACGTCTTCCTCGACGACGTCCGGGTCCCCGGCCGCTGCCTGCTCGGCGGCAAGGAGGCCCTCGACGAACGGCTGGCCCGCGCCCGATCCGGCCAACGGGCCTCCGGCCAGGCCGCCATGCGCACGTTCGAGCTGTCCCGGCCGACCGTCGGCGCGCAGGCGCTCGGCGTGGCCCGCGCCGCCTACGAGTACGCGCTCGACTACGCCAAGGACCGGGTGCAGTTCGGTCGGCCGATCATCGAGAACCAGGCGGTCGCGTTCGCGCTGGCCGACATGAGAATGGAGATCGACGCCGCCCGGCTGCTGGTCTGGCGGGCCTCCTGGATGGGGCGCAACAACCGCCCGTTCACCGCCGGCGAGGGCTCGATGTCCAAGCTCAAGGCCGGCGAGGTGGCCGTGTCGGTCACCGAGAAGGCCGTGCAGCTGCTCGGCGGGGCCGGCTTCCTGCGGGACCACCCGGTCGAGCGCTGGTACCGGGACGCCAAGATCTACACCATCTTCGAGGGCACGTCGGAGATCCAACGGCTGGTGATCTCCCGCGCCATCTCCGGCGTCCACGTCCGCTGACCCGGGCCGGCCGGCTCGACCCGATTCAGTCCCGACCCGGGCCAGCCGGCTCGACCCCACCCAGTCCCGACCCAGACCCGACCCGGCCCGCGCCGCACGGTCGCCGGGTGGGTCCCGCACGCCCGAGGGAGGCCCGCGGATGGATCTGCCGTTCACCGTCGCCACGCTGACCCGGCGCGGGCTGCTCACCCCGGGCCAGCCGATCCGGGTCGCCGCCCAACTCAACGCGCTGCGCCGGTGGGGCTGGAGCCTCGCCGGCGAGCTGCGCCAGGCCGCCGCCCGGGACCCGGGCCGCGCCGCTGTCGTCGACGAGCAGGGCACCGAGCTGACGTACGGCGCCCTGCTCGACCGCGCCGAACGGCTGGCGAAGTCGCTGCGCGGCGGGCTCGGCGTGCACAGCGGGGACCGCATCGGGCTGCTCTGCCGCAACCACCACGGGCTGATCGAAGCCATGGTCGCGGCCACCCTGCTCGGCGCGGACGCGGTGCTGGTCAACACCGGGCTCTCGCCCGCGCAGCTCGCCACCGTCGCCGAGGAGCAACGGCTCAGGGTCCTCGTGCACGACGCCGAGTTCGCCGACCGGACCCTCGGCCTCCCCGCCGACCTGCACCGGGTCGACGAGGCCGGGCTGGCGGAGCTGATCGCGGCGGCGCTGCCCGGCGATCTCCAGCCGCCGCCGCGCGAGGGCCGCACCATCGTGCTGACCTCCGGCACCACCGGCGCGCCCAAGGGGGCACGCCGGCCCACCCCGCACGGCTTCGGCCCGCTGGTCTCCATCATCGACCGCATCCCGCTGCGCGTCCGGGACACCGTGCTGATCGCCGCGCCGCTGTTCCACACCTGGGGGTACGCGGCCCTCCAGGTCTGCTTCGCCCTGCGGGCCACGATCGTGCTGCACCGCCGCTTCGACCCGGCCGCCACGCTCGACGCGCTCGTGGCGCGCCGCTGCGACGCCATGTTCGCCGTGCCGGTGATGGTGCAGCGCCTGATGGAGGTGCCACCGCCCGACCCGAGGCCGCCCCTGAAGGTGGTCGCCCTGAGCGGGTCGGCGCTGCCCGGCGGGCTCGCGCTGCGCTTCATGGACACCTACGGCGACGTCCTCTACAACCTGTACGGCTCGACCGAGGTGTCCTGGGCGTCCATCGCCGGCCCCGCCGAGCTGCGGGCCGCACCGACCACCGCCGGCCGTCCGCCGCACGGCACCCGGCTGCGCATCCTCGACGACGAGGGCCGGCCGCTCCCCGCCGGCCGGGTCGGGCGGATCTTCGTCGGCAACGAGATGCTCTTCGAGGGATACACCTCGGGTGCCGCCCGGGAGAGCCGGGACGGGCTGCTGGACACCGGCGACCTCGGCCAGGTCGACGCCGACGGGCTGCTCTTCGTCGACGGGCGGGCCGACGACATGATCGTCTCCGGCGGGGAGAACGTCTTCCCGTCCGAGGTGGAGGACCTGGTCGCCCGGCTGCCCCAGGTCCGCGAGGTGGCCGTCATCGGCGTGCCCGACGACGAGTACGGCCAGCGGCTCGCCGCGTTCCTCGCCCTGCACCCCGGCGAGACCCTGGACCCGGAGGCGGTCCGCGAGTACGTCCGGCACTACCTGGCCCGGTTCAGCGTCCCCCGCGACGTGGTCTTCGTGAAGTACCTGCCGCGCAACGCCACCGGCAAGGTGCTCACCCGCGAGCTACGCCGCTACTTCGCCTGACCGGGGATCCCCCCGAGGCCGCCGCCCGGGTCCTTCGGGGGACTTGCCCGGATGCTCCCGGGCGCGCCCCGCCGGCAGGCTGACGGCATGACAATCGTGAATCGGCGTACGGTCGCAGCCACGGCGCTCGCCGCCCTGCTCGCCGTCGCCGTGCCCGGCGCGGCCACCGCCGCCCCGCGCGCCACCGCGCCCCTCGGCCCCGCGCCCGCCCCGGTCGCCGCCGCCGCAGTCGACAACGACCGGGGCGGGGTCGACTGCCGCCCCGGCACCCTCGACCCCGCCCCGATACGGGCGGCGATCGCCGGCCTACCCGACGCCGACGCCACCAGCGCCCAGGTCCGGATCACCACCCCGGACGGCTGCTGGACGGGCACCAGCGGGGTGCGGGACCTGCGCACCGGGGCCCCGGTGCCGCCGCACGCCCGGTTCCGGGTGGGCAGCGTCACCAAGGTGTTCACGGCCGCGCTGGTGCTGCAACTCGCCGCCGAGGGACGGGTCGACCTCGACGGGTCCGTGCAGGGCTACCTGCCGGGCCTGCTGCCCGCCGACTACCCGACCGTGACCGTCCGCCAGCTCCTCGACCACACCAGCGGCATCCCCAGCCCGATGTCGCCGGGCGACATCGAGTGGCAGCTCGCCCACCGGTACGACCGGTGGACCCCGGAGCAGATCGTCCGGGCAGGGCTGGAGAACCCGCGCGCGTTCGACCCCGGCGAGAAGCAGGACTACACCAACATGGGCTACATCGTCGCCGGGCTGCTCGTCGAGAAGGTCACCGGCCACCCGTACGAGCAGGAGCTGGCGCGGCGGATCGCCCGGCCGCTCGGCCTGCGCGACACGTACGGGCCCGGCGACGACCCGCGCATCCGGGGCCCGCACGCCCACGGCTACCAGGCCGTCACCCGGGACGGGGCGACCGAACTGGTGGACGCCACCGTATGGAGCCAGACCTACACCCCCGCCTCCGGTGACGTCATCTCCAGCCTGGCCGACCTGGACACCTTCATGACGGCGCTGTTCGCCGGCCGGGTCGTGCCGGAGCCGCAGCTCACCGAGATGTTCACCCTCCCGCCGGTGGACGACGTCGAGGGCGGCCCGGCCCGGTACAGCGCCGGCCTGTCCGCCATGCCGCTGGACGACGGCGAGACCCTCTGGGTCAAGACCGGCTCCCGGTACGGCTACCTGGCCGCCGTGGCGTCGACCCGGGACGGCCGGTTCCGGGTCGAGTACTCGATCACCGCGACGGACGCCAAGGGCGAGGAGCTGAGCGCCACCGCCCAGGCCGTCATCGCCGCCGCGCTCGGCATGGCCTGACCGGCCCCGCCGGGGTCACGATCCCTTGGCTCAGCCGGGGATCGTGATCCTGCCGTCGATGGCTGCGGCGGCGATGTCGGTGCGGTGGTGCGAGCCCGCCAACCCGATGCCGCCCACCAGCTCGTACGCGGCGTCGCGCGCGGCGGCGAGGGTGGGGCCGGTGGCCGTACCGCAGAGGACCCGGCCCCCGGCGGAGAGCAACGCGCCGTCGGCGGCCCGGCGGGCGGTGCCCGCGTGGATGACGCCCGGGCGGTCCGCACCGGTGATCACGTCGCCGGTGCGCGGGGTGCCCGGGTAGTTGCCGGCGGCCACGACCACGGTCACCGCCGCGCCGTCGCGCCAACGCAGCGGCGGGTGGTCGGCCAGGGCGCCGGTGGCGGCGGCGTGCAGCAGGCCGCCGAGCGGCGTCTCCAGCAGCGCCAGCACGACCTGCGTCTCCGGGTCGCCGAAGCGGGCGTTGAACTCGATCACCCGGGGGCCGGCGGCGGTCATCGCCAGGCCGACGTAGAGCAGGCCGGCGAACGGGGTGCCCCGGCGGCGCATCTCGGCCAGCGTGGGGTGGACGACGTCGGCCATGACCCCGTCGACGAGGCCCGGCGGGGCCCAGGGCAGCGGCGCGTACGCCCCCATGCCGCCGGTGTTCGGCCCGGCGTCGCCGTCGCCGACGCGCTTGAAGTCCTGCGCGGGCAGCAGCGGCAGCGCCGCCTCACCGTCGGTGACCACGAAGAGGGAGACCTCGGGGCCCGCCAGGTATTCCTCGACGACGACCCGGCCGCACTCGGCGGCGTGCGCCAGCGCGGCGGCCCGGTCGTCGGTGACGACGACGCCCTTGCCGGCGGCCAGCCCGTCGTTCTTCACCACGTACGGCGGGCCGAACTCGTCCAGCGCCCGCGCCGTGCCCTCAGGGTCGGTGCAGGTGTACGCCCGCGCGGTGGGCACCCCGGCAGCGGTCATCACGTCCTTGGCGAACGCCTTCGAGCCCTCCAGGCGGGCGGCCTCGGCGGACGGCCCGAACGCGGCGATGCCCTTGGCGCGTACGGCGTCGGCGGCCCCGGCCACCAGCGGCGCCTCGGGGCCGATCACCACCAGGTCGACGCCGGTCTCCACGGCCAGCGCGGCCACGGCGGCGGGGTCGGCGGCGTCCACCGGCCGCAGCTCGGCGACCTCGGCGATCCCCGGATTACCCGGCGCCGCGATCAACACCTCGACGGCCGGATCGGCTGCGAGCCCCAGGGCGAGCGCATGCTCCCGCCCGCCACCACCCAGAAGAAGTACGCGCACGCCCACGGACTCTACCGACCCCTCGTCCGCCCCTTCCCCGCCCCTCAGGGGAGGAGGGGGTGGCGGGTGACGTTCTCCTCGCGGCCCGGGCCCACGCCCACCACGCTGACGCGGGTGCCGCAGAGCTCCTCGATGCGCGCGATGTAGCGGCGCGCGTTCTCCGGCAGCTCGTCCTCGGTCCGCGCCTTGGTGATGTCCTCCCACCAGCCGTCGTGCTCCTCGTAGATCGGAGTCGCGTGGTGGAAGTCGGTCTGCGTCATCGGCATGTCGTCGAAGCGCTCGCCGTTGATCTCGTAGCCGACGCAGAGCGGGACCTTCGGCAGGCCGGTGAGCACGTCCAGCTTGGTGATCACCAGGTCGGTGACGCCGTTGAGGCGGCAGGCGTACCGGGCGACGACGGCGTCGAACCAGCCGCAGCGGCGCTCCCGGCCGGTGGTCGTGCCGTACTCGTGGCCGACCTTGCGCAGGTGCTGGCCGTTGTCGTCGAACAGCTCGGTGGGGAACGGGCCGGAGCCCACCCGCGTCGTGTACGCCTTGCTCACCGCGATCACCTTGTTGATCGCGGTAGGGGGGATGCCCGCGCCCACGCACGCCCCGCCCGCCGTCGGGTTCGACGAGGTCACGAAGGGGTACGTGCCGTGGTCCATGTCGAGCATGGTGGCCTGGGCGCCCTCCAGCAGCACCGTCTCGCCCCGGTCCAGGGCGTCCCAGAGCATCACCCGGGTCTCGGCGATGTACGGCTTGAGCCGCTCGGCGTACGCCAGGTATTCCTCGACGGTCGCGTCGACGTCGATCGCCTTGCGGTTGTAGACCTTGAACAGGATCTGGTTCTTCTCGCGCAGGGCGAGCTCCAGCTTCTTGCGCAGGATGCCCGGGTCGAGCAGGTCCTGGAGCCGGATGCCCATCCGGGCGACCTTGTCGCCGTACGCCGGGCCGATGCCCCGGCCGGTGGTGCCGATCCGGGCGCTGCCCAGGTAGCGCTCGACCACCCGGTCCAGGGCCCGGTGGTGCGGCATGATCAGGTGCGCGTCGCCGGAGATGCGCAGCCGGGAGACGTCCACGCCGCGCTCGGCGAGGCCGTCGATCTCGGTGAGCAGCACCTTCGGGTCGACCACCACGCCGTTGCCGATGATGATCATCGCGCTCGGCGAGAGCGCGCCCGACGGCATCAGGTGCAGCGCGTACTTCTGCCCATCCGGGGTGATCACCGTGTGGCCGGCGTTGTTGCCGCCGGAGTAGCGCACGACGTAGTCGACCCGCTCACCCAGCAGGTCGGTAACCTTGCCCTTGCCCTCGTCACCCCACTGAGCGCCGATGAGCACGATCGCTGGCATCTTCTCCGCCTCCAGAAGGCTCGGGTGCCAGGTGGCGACCGGTAAGCGAGCCCGGGGTGTCAGGCTAACAAGAGGTCACGGCGGGACCGGCAGGGGTTCGTCGAGAGGCAGGAGGCTCCTTCGTGTACGACGTGGTGCTGCTCACCCTCGGCTCGGGGCGGGACGCTCCCGGCGGGGCCTGCGGCAGCGGCGGAGCCTGCTGCGGAGGCGACGGCGGTGACGCGACGACCGGCGGCCGGGCGACCGGTGACGACGGTCACGCCCCGGCCGAACAGCACTGCGAGACCCCCCGGGTGCCGGTGCTGGCCTGCGCGGACGCCCTGACCGCCCGGGGCGCCCGGGTGGAGGCGGTCACCGCCCGCTCGGACGCGGAGATCGACGAGGTGCTCGCCCGGCTCGACGGCCCACCCCGCCCCGACGGGCTCACCTGGCCCGATCCGGACTCGAAGACCCGGCTGGTCGTCGCCACGGCCAGCGACGGCCAGTTGCGCGCCGTCGTGCGCCGGCTCGTCCGGCGGTACGCCCCACCGCCCAGCCGCCGCCCGGCCGACCTGCCCGGCAACCGCACGGTGCCGGACCTGCCGCCGGTGGGCGTGCTCCCGCTCGACCCGGCCCGGGCCGGCGGGCAGCGTGACCTGGCCGCGCAGCTCGGCCTGCCGCGCGACCCGGCGGGGGTGGCCGCCGCGGTGCTGGACGGCACCGTCCGGCGGCTGGACCTGCTGCGCAACGACGGCGGCTCGGTGACCCTGGACGGCGCGCTGATCGGCGCCGCCGACGACGCCGGCCGGCCGCTGCACTGGCGGGGACGCGTCGAGGTGGACGACGCCGTGCTCTCGGCCGGCGACGACCCGCTGCTGGCCTGCGCGATCGGCAACGCGGCCGGGTACGCCCGGCTCGACGAGCTGCCGCTGCTCACCGCCGGTGACCCGACGGACGGGCTGGTCGAGGTGGCGGTGGCCGTTCCCGTGGTGACCCGCTCGACGTTGGGTAGGAAACGGGTGCGGTTCGAGGTGCGCCGCGCGCGGGGGCGCGCGGTGGCCGTCGTGCCGCGTGACGAGCGGGTGCCGTACCTCGACGACGGGGTCGAGGGCGAACTGAGCCGGAAGCGGTCCTGGTGGGTCGAGCCCGCGGCCTGGGCGGTCTACACGGCCTGACCCGGCGCGCCCCCGCGTCGGCCGTCGGCACCACACCGGGTACGCCGGCGGAGACCGGCGTCGATCCTGGCGGCTCGGCTCCGGGGCCTATCCTCGGCAGGAGGAATTGGGAGGAACCGCGTGGACGACAACGCCGACCGGGTCCACGTGCCCGGCCAGCAGCCGGTGCCGGAGCGGGACATCGAGCCGCTCTGGCCACCGGAAGCGACCGACCCCGGGCGGGCCGGCTCCGCTCCGGCGTGGGCCACGACAACCGCGGCGGGTCCCGTGCCGTACCGGGAGGAGGCCGAGCCGTCGTTCGTCGCCTCCGACGCCTACCCGTCGCTGGGGGCCACGCCGGGCGCCTACGCGCCGCCCCACCAGGGAGTCGGGTCGCCGGGCGAGGGGCTCGCGGCGACGGGCCCGGAGCAGGGCGGGCCGGGGCCGGACGCCTGGGCCGCTCCCGGCACGGACAGGCCCGATACCTGGGCTGCTCCCGGCACGGACGGGCGCGACGCCTGGGCCGCGCCCGGCACGGGCGGTCATGCGCCGGTGCCGGCGGAGACGGCCTGGGCACCGCCCGCCGTGGGCGGGGTGCCGGCTCCCCGGGCGGGGCAACCGACGCCCGGTCCGGTCGACCTGCACCTGCCCTTCACCCTGGACCCGCAGGCAGCGCCGGGCCCGCTCCCGGGCGACTTCGACGGGTCGCCGGGCGACGCCGCGCTGTCGGAGCAGCCCACGGCCGCCGCGGGTCCTCCCGCCACCGACGGGACGACGGCCGCCGGGCCGGTCCCGGTGGCACCGGGCGTGACGGCGGTCGGGCCGATGGCGGCACCGGGCGTGCCGGCAGCCGGGGCCCCCGCCACGAACAGCAACGGTGCGGCCGGCGGCGCGGAGGGGCCGGGCGGGGGGCGGGTGGCCGAGTCACCGTGGGCGCTGCCGCCGCAGCGGCCCGCACCGTCGCGGGCGACCGGGGCGGAGGCACGCCCGGCACCGCCGCAGCCGACCGAAACCGCGGCCCGTCCCGCACCGCCGGGGCCTGCCGACGGGGTGCCGCGCCCGGTCGAGGCGGTGCCGCCGCAGCCGGCCGACGGGATGCCGCGCCCGGTCGAGGCAGCGCCGCCGCAGCCGCCCGGACCGTTCCCGCCGGTGATGAACCCGCCCGGGCCGTTGGCCCCCAGCCCGTACCCGCCGGCCGTCGCCGGGCCGGTCGAGCCGTACGCGGAGGGCTATCCGGCCACGGCCGGCGAGGCGTCGGCGGGGTGGGGTCCCGGGCCGCAGCAGCCGCCGCCCGGCCCGGTCCGACCCGACGCGGCCCCGCCCGCCCCGAGGCAGCCCGGCCAGGGGCACCCCGACCAGGCCCACCCGGTTGCGGGGCAACCCGGGATCGGGCAGCCGGCCACGACGGGGTGGTACCCGCCGGGCTGGCCGCCGCAGCCGACGCCGCAGCAGCCCACGACGGCCCGGCAGCCGGTGGCACCGGTGCCGCAGCCGCCGTACCGGGAGGCCGACGGGGTGACCCGGGTGCCGCCGGGGTACCCGGAGCCGGCGTGGACGCCGGACACCGGGGTCGCGCCGACCGCCGAGGACTTCGCCCGCCGCCGACAGGTGCGCCCGGCCGACCCGGTGGCCACGATGGGCGTACGGGCGGTGGTGAACAAGACGGGGCTGATCAAGCTCGCGCCGGGGCGGCACGAGCAGGAGATGCGCCGCGACATCGAGATGGTGCGCCGCAACTTCGGTGGGCTGCGCCAGGTGACCGTGGTCAACCCGAAGGGCGGCGCGGGCAAGACCGTGGCCATCCTGCTGCTCGCCATGACCTTCGGCCAGAAGCGCGGCGGGTACGTGCTGGCCTGGGACAACAACGAGACCCAGGGCACCCTGGGGATGCGCGCCCAGCAGGACTTCCACTCCCGCACGGTGCGCGACATGCTGCGTGATCTCGGCCAGTTCCAGGGCGCGCACGGGCGGGTCGGCGACCTGTCGCAGTACGTCCGCTCGCAGGGCGAGGGCATGTTCGACGTGCTCGCCTCGGACGAGTCGGCCACCGGCGGGGAGATGCTCACCGCGTCGGCGTTCGCCGAGATCCGGGAGGTGGTCAGCCGGTTCTACAAGCTGATCTTCGTGGACACCGGCAACAACGTCCGGGCGCAGAACTGGCAGGCCGCGATGGATGCCACCGACCAGCTCGTGGTGACCATGTCGGCCCGTAACGACTCGGCGGAGACGGCCGCCCGGATGCTCGACCACCTGGAGCAGAGCGGCCGGCACCGGCTGGTCCGGCAGGCGGTGACGGTGGTGTCCATGCCGCCGTCACGCAAGGAGATCGACCTGCCCGCCATCCAGGAGCACTTCGCGGCCCGGACCCGGGCGGTGCTGCTCGCCCCGTACGAGCGGTTGATCGACACCGGGGAGCCGATCCGGTACGGGCAGCTCTCGTCGGCCACCCGCGACGCCTGGCTGAAGATCGCCGCATCGGTGGCCGAGGGCCTCTGACCGGCACCCGGCTCCGACCGGCGCGGGGCCCTGGCCAGCGCGGCGGCCGGTCCGACGGGTGCCGGACCGGCCGCCGCACCTGCTCGGGAGAGGTCAGGCGCTGGCCAGGGCGTCCCCGGCGGCCGGGTCGCAGTCGCGCAGGAACTGGGCGCAGCGCGCGGCCTCGTCCGCCTCGCCGATCTCGCCGGCGGCCCGGGAGAGCACGTAGAGGCAGCGCAGGAAGCCCCGGTTCGGCGTGTGCGACCAGGGCACCGGGCCGTGGCCCTTCCAGCCGCTGCGGCGCAGCTGGTCGAGGCCCCGGTGGTATCCGGTCCGGGCGTAGGCGTACGCGGGGACGACCTGGCCGTCGGCCAGGGCCCGGCTCGCGAGCGCACCCCAGCCCGCACTGTAGGTCGGGAAGCGGGCCGCGACCTCGGCGTACGCCTCGTCGGTGCCGGCCTCCTTGGCGGCGGCCAAGGCGGTGTCGGCCTCGTCGTGGGCCGGCAGGAGGGTGGCCGGCGGCTCAGGCAACAGGTTCTGCATCGTCCCATTCAACCCGCTTCGCTCTGCGCCGCGCGAGGGGGTCCGCAGACCCGGCCACCTGAACGGTTGAGGCTTTCGTCACGCCTGTGGTCGTGGTGCCGACCCTGCGGTCCACGATGGCCGGACCTGCGGCCCGCCCCGGCCGGACCTGCGGTTCCCGGGGCCGGACCTGCGGCCCATGCCGGCGGATGGTGTTTTCCACTACAACTATTGGTCCGGAGCCTCCCCAGGACCCGGTTGGAGCAGGAGCCCGGTGGCGAGGCCACCGGGCTCCTGTGCGTACGCGATGGTTTGCGGGGTTGACCGGGGCGGGCAGGATGGCGTCGTGCCGACCCCACCTCCCGCGGACGTCATCTCCCCGCACGACACCAGCGCCACCGAGATCGAGACCCGCAGCGCGTTCGAACAGCGGCTGGCCGGCGGAAGCCTGGCCGGGCTCACCGTGCAGGGCCTGCGCCTCGACGTGGACCCGATCCCCGACCTGAGCGGGACGGAGGTGACGGGCACCCTCTTCGTCGGCTGCCGGTTCGCCTCCCGCGAGGTGGGCGCGGACCTGGTCCGGCGCGGCGCGAACGTGGTGCCGCCCTTCTCCGGGCTGCCGTACCCGACCCAGCCCTCGCACCTCTACACCCCCGAGGACCTGGCCGCCGGGTTCGCCGAGGGCGGCTTCGCCGGCATGTACGACACCCGGGTGTACGAGCACTTCCGGGCGCACGGCGGGGCGCTGCCGGACGTCAGGGAGGCGCTCGGTCAGCGGCTGCACGATCACGGCGTGGACAACGCGCTGGTCGACGCCACCCGCGCCTGGCTGGCCACGCACGGGCCGCAGTCCGTGGTGGGCGTGATGGGCGGGCACGCGGTGCGCCGGGGCAGCGTGCCGTACCGGATGGCGGCGGTGCTGGGCTGGGAGCTGGCGCGGGCCGACCGGCTGGTGGTGACCGGCGGCGGGCCGGGCGTGATGGAGGCGGCCAACCTGGGCGCGTACCTGTCGACCCGCCCGGCCGGGGAGCTGACGGCGGCGATCGACCTGCTTGCGACCGCGCCGGACTTCACCGACCACGACCGGTACACGTCCGCCGCCCTGGAGGTCCGGGTGCGGTACGCCCCGGCGGTGCCCCGGCAGCGCGACCCGGACCTCAACCTGGACCTGGGCTGGGCGCGGGCCGGCGGGCTGGCCATCCCCACCTGGCTGTACGGGCACGAGCCGGCGAACCTGTTCGCGGGGCGGATCGCGAAGTACTTCTCGAACGCCATCCGGGAGGACACGATCCTGCGGCTGGCCCGGGGCGGGATCGTCTTCGCGCCGGGCCGGGCCGGCACGGTGCAGGAGGTGTTCCAGGCGGCGACGAAGACGTACTACGGCACGGACGGGGCGAGCGGCGCGTACGTCTTCCTCGACCGGGCGTACTGGACGACGGAGCTGCCGGTGGAGTCGCTGCTGCGCCCGCTGCTGGCCGCCTCGCCGTTCGGCGACCTGTCGGGAACGGTGCACCTCACCGACGACGTGCGCGAGGCGGTCCGCGTCCTGACGGCGGGCTAGGCGCAAGGAAGGGCCCCTTGTTATCGCCAAAGCGATAACAAGGGGCCCTTCCTTGCATTACTTGAGCTTGGTGCCGGTGGAGCGCAGGTGCTCGCAGGCCTCGACGACGCGGGCGGCGAGCCCGGCCTCGGCGAGCTTGCCCCAGGTGCGCGGGTCGTACTGCTTCTTGTTGCCGACCTCGCCGTCGATCTTCAGCACGCCGTCGTAGTTGCGGAACATGTGGTCGGCGACGGGCCGGGTGAAGGCGTACTGGGTGTCGGTGTCGATGTTCATCTTCACCACGCCGTAGTCCAGCGCCTCGCGGATCTCGGACAGCAGCGAGCCGGAGCCGCCGTGGAAGACCAGGCTGAGCGGCTTCTCCCTGCCGTACTTGGCGGCGACGGCCTCCTGGATGTTGTTCAGGATCTCCGGGCGGAGCTTCACGTTGCCCGGCTTGTAGACGCCGTGCACGTTGCCGAAGGTCAGCGCCGCCATGTAGCGGCCCTTCTCGCCCAGGCCGAGCGCCTCGACCATGGCCAGGCCGTCCTCGACGGTGGTGTAGAGCTTGTCGTTGATGGCGTTCTCGACGCCGTCCTCCTCGCCACCGACGACGCCGACCTCGATCTCCAGGACGATCTTGGCCTCGGCGGCCCGGTCGAGCAGCTCGGCGGCGATCTCCAGGTTCTCCGCCACGGGCACGGCCGAGCCGTCCCACATGTGCGACTGGAACAGCGGCTCCTGGCCGGCGGCGACCCGCTCCTTGGAGACCTGCATCAGGGGCCGGACGAACTTGTCCAGCTTGTCCTTCGGGCAGTGGTCGGTGTGCAGCGCGACGTTGACCGGGTACTTCTTGGCGACCTCGTGCGCGTACGCGGCGAACGCCACCGCGCCGGTGACCATGTCCTTCACGGACGGACCGGAGAGGTACTCCGCGCCGCCGGTGGAGACCTGGATGATGCCGTCGCTCTCCGCGTCGGCGAAGCCCTTGAGCGCCGCGTTCAGCGTCTGCGAGGACGTCACGTTGATCGCGGGGTACGCGTACCGGCCCGCCTTGGCGCGGTCCAGCATCTCCGCGTAGACCTCGGGGGAAGCGATGGGCATGTCGAACGCTCCTTACTTACCGCTGTCGGCCGTGACCGGCCGCTGTCTTCCGTGGGTGCGCCGGACCGCGCTGTCCTCCGCCGGCAGTATCCCGCAGGAGGTGTCCACCGGCGAAACCGACCCATGGCCGACCCGCCCCGTGGACCGCCCACAAGCCCCGGTGGCAACCGGTCGGAGCCTCACCGGTCCGCGAGGCTGTCCGGCACGGCGACGCTGATCAGCCACGTCACCACCGCCATCACGATGGCCCCCCAGAAGGCGGGCCAGAAACCCTCCACCCGGAACGGCAGGTCCAGGTGGCGGGCGATCCAGTCGGTCAGCAGGAACAGCAGCGCGTTGACCACCAGCGCGAACAGCCCCAGGGTCAGCAGGTAGAAGACGCAGCCCACCACCTTGATCGCCGGCTTGAGTACGGCGTTGACCACGCCGAAGATCAACGCCACCGCCACCAGGGTCAGCACGGTGTTGCCACCGGTGCGGCCACCCACGTCGACGCCGGGCACGATCAACGTGGTGATCCACAACGCGATCGCGGTGATCGCCAGCCGGATCAGGAAGCCCACGGCACCATCCTGGCACCGCCGGCCCGGTCCGGAGGGGGGAATCCACCGACTCGGCCACCCGCCGCCGAGCGGCAACCCCGGCCAGCCCGTACCGTGTGGGTAGCTTTCCGCCGATTCAGGGAGGGACGATGGGTCAGCCCGACGAGGACTTCACCCCGAGCGACCACCTCGCGCCGGAGGAGCGGGACCCGGAGGCCCCGGCGGCCGACGCCGTGGAGCAGGCCACCTCCACCGACCCGGCCGACGGCGAGGGCGAGCCGAGCCGGGGCCTGGAGGTCGGCGACTGGGACGCCATGGAGCAGGCCCGCGTGGTCGCCGGCGACGAGGACGACTACCGCTGAGCCGGGTCACGGGTTCGGAACGTTGCGACTGACCCGGCCAACCGTTCCGCCCATTCGGCCGGAGATCCACGGAAGGGGTTGACCAGCCGCCTTGAAGGGTCTCTAAGCTCCACGGGCTCCACCTGTTTCCCACGGGGAGGAACCCTTCATGCTCAGGTCCCCGATCCGGCGTTGCCTGGCCGGGCTCGGCGTCGCAGGCGTGCTCGTCGTCGCCTCCGCCACCCCCGCCCTCGCCGCGCCCACGGCCAACCTCGATCTCTACGTCCAGGACGCCACCGTGGCCCCGGACTCGCCCGGCACGTCCCGCGGCCTGAGCATCTACACCGACCGCTCGACCGTGCTGCCCGATGTCACGGTGCGGTACGACTACCGCTCCCTGGCCGGCAGGGTCACCCTGACCGGTGGCGGGGGGAACGCGGAGTGCGCCGCGCCGGAGCCGGGCGTCCTGGTCTGCGCGGAGGAATCCGACATCCCGGTCGACGAGATCTACGGCGGGGGGACCCAGCCGGTGCGCATCGTCGTCACCGACAAGGCGGAGCCCGGCGACGCCGGCGACCTGAAGGTCAGCCTCCAGGTGGCCGGCAAGGATCGGGGCAGCTACACGTCCGGGCTCCGGGTCGGCGAGGGCGTCGACCTGGCCGGCGGGCCGGACAGCACGCTGGCCGCCAAGCCGGGTGGGAAGTTCGAGGCACCGCTGACCGTGGTCAACGTCGGCACGAAGGCCGTCGAGGGCGTCGTCGCAGTCTTCGACCTCGACCACTCGATCCGGACCAGGGACCGGTTCAGCAACTGCCTCTACGCCGAGGACCACCTGATCGCCTGTCAGTTCGACGAGGAGATCCCGGCGGGCGAGGGACGCACCACCACGCTCGACTTCCACCTCGGCACGGACACCTACGCGCCGAGCAACCAGTACGGCAACGCCGTGTTCATGACGAACGGGGACTTCGAGGACCTGTTCGGCCAGCGCGAGGACGCCGGCGCCCTGGCGACCACGCGCGGCGGCGGGCCGAAGCTGACCCTGGCCGACGCACCGACGAAGACGGCGCGGGCCGCCCAGACCGACACCGAACCGGGCAACAACTACACCTCGTGGAGCATCAGGGTCTCCGGCACGAACGGCACCGACCTCCAGGCGATCGGCGACACGGTGAAGGGCGAGGCCGGCGCGGTCGTCACCGCCACCGTCGGCTTCCGGAACAACGGTCCGGCGACCCTCGACAGGGTGAACAACGACCACGAGGCCGCCACCCACACGGGTGTCGAGCTGCCGCCGGGCACCACCGCCGTCGGGTTCCCCGACAACTGCTGGTTGCGATACGGCAGCACCCGCACGTACCTGTGCAGCTCGGACATGCTCCTGGTGGTCGGCGAGACCTACACCCTGGAGTTCCGACTGCGCATCGACAAGGTCGTCCCGGACGCCCGCGGCGTCGTGCAGGTCAACGCAGAGTGCGAGTGCCCCGCCGGCGGCAGCTTCCAGGACGACATCAAGCCGGCCAACGACAAGGCCTGGCTCGTGGTCAACGCGGCCGGCAGCGGCGGCGGGGGTGGCGGCTCGCTGCCGATCACCGGCTCCGCCACCGGCCTGATCGCCGGCATCGGCGGCCTGCTGCTCGTGGCCGGCATCGGCGGCTACCTGGTGGCCCGACGCCGCCGCACCCACTTCGTCGCCTGACAGGGACGGCCAGCACCAAGAAGGGTTTCCGGGGAGCCCCACCGCAACCCCGCACCAGACGAAAAGCGGACGACGCAAGATCGAGCCCCCTGACACCATGGGGCCGTGCTGCTCACCCTCACCACGACGCACCGCCCCGCCACCGACCTCGGCTACCTGCTCGTCAAGCATCCGGACCGGATGCACTCCTTCGAGCTGCCCGTCGGCGCGGCGCACGTGCTCTACCCGGAGGCCGACGAGCAGCGTTGCACGGCCGCCCTGATCGTCGACGTCGACCCGCTGCGGCTGGCCGGCGGGCACGGCCGGGGCCGCCGGCAGGCGGCCACCCCGGACACCTTCACCCTCGGCCAGTACGTCAACGACCGGCCGTACGCCGCGTCGAGCCTGCTGGCCTCGGCGCTGGCCAAGGTGTTCCGCTCGGCCCTGCGCGGCGAGTCCCGGGACCGGCCGGAGCTGGCCGCCGCGCCGATCCCGCTCCAGGTGCGGGTCCCCGTGCTGCGCTGCCGGGGCGGCGGTGACCTGGCGGCCCGGGTGTTCGCCCCGCTGGGCTGGGCCGTGACGGCCGCCCCGATCCCGCTCGACGAGACGCACCCGCAGTGGGGCGACAGCCGGTACGTCGACCTGACGCTCACCGGCACGCTGCGGCTCGCCGACGCCCTCAACCACCTGTACGTGCTGCTGCCGGTCCTCGACGACGCGAAGCACTACTGGGTCGCCCCGGACGAGATCGACAAGCTGCTCCGGGCGGGGGCCGGCTGGCTCGCCGGCCACCCGGAGCGGGCCACCATCACCCGCCGCTACCTGGCCCACCGCCGCGCCCTGGCGGGGGAGGCGATGGCCCGTCTCGCCGAGCAGCGGCTGGCCGACGAGCCGCCGGTCGACAGCGTGGCCGAGGAGGAGCGCGCGGAGGTCCCGCGCCGGCCGGCGCTGGCGCTGCGTCGCCGGGAGGCGGTGCTCGGCGCGCTCGCGGCCAGCGGGGCGACCCGGGTGCTGGACCTCGGCTGCGGTCCCGGCGCGCTGCTGTCGGCCCTGGTGGGCGACCGACGGTTCACGGAGGTCGTCGGCACCGACGTGTCCGCCCACGCGCTGACGCTGGCGGCCCGCCGGCTGCGGCTGGACCGGCTGCCGGAGCGGCAGCGGGACCGGATCCGGCTGTGGCAGTCCGCCCTGACCTACCGGGACGACCGGCTGCGCGGTTACGACGCGGCGGTCCTGATGGAGGTGATCGAGCACGTCGACCCGCCGCGCCTGCCGGCGCTGGAGGACGCCGTGTTCGGCCACGCCCGGCCGGCGACGGTCGTGGTGACCACGCCGAACGTCGAGCACAACGTCCGCTACGAGGGGCTGGGCGTGGGCCGGTTCCGGCACGCCGACCACCGTTTCGAGTGGACCCGGGCCGAGTTCGCGGCCTGGGTGGACCGGGTCGCGGCGACGTACGGCTACACGGCGGAGGTCCGGGGCGTCGGCGACGACGACCCGGAGGTGGGCCCGCCCACCCAGCTCGCCGTGTTCCGCACCGCCGGGACGACGACCGCCGGGCCGGGGACGAACACCGGACCGGGGACGACCGCCGAGCCGACGACGAGGGAGGCCGCCCGATGATCGAGATTCCCGAGCTGGCCCTGGTGGCGCTGGTCGGCGTCTCCGGCTCCGGCAAGTCCACCTTCGCCCGGCGGCACTTCGCGCCGAGCCAGGTGCTCTCCTCCGACGCGTTCCGGGGCATGGTCGCCGACGACGAGAACGACCAGTCGGCCTCCGCCGACGCGTTCGACGCCCTGCACCACGTGGCGGGGATCCGGCTGCGGCGGGGCCTGCTCACCGTCGTGGACGCCACCAACCTCCAGCCGCACGCCCGCGCCGGGCTGGTGCGGGTGGCCCGGGAGCACGACGTGCTGCCGGTGGCGATCGTGCTGGACGTGCCGGAGGCGGTGGCGTGGGAGCGCACGCAGGGGCGGGCCGACCGCACCCACGGCCGGCAGGTGCTGACCCGGATGCAGCGGGACCTGCGGCAGTCGTACGGGCGGCTGGCCCGGGAGGGCTTCCGGAAGGTGCACGTGCTGCGCGGCGTCGACGAGATCGACGCGGCGCGGATCCGCTACGCGAAGCTGTTCAACGACCGGCGGGAGCTGACCGGCCCGTTCGACGTCGTCGGCGACGTCCACGGCTGCCGCGAGGAGCTGGAGGCGCTGCTGCTCCGGCTGGGCTGGGTGCTGCGCCGCGACGACGCGGGCCGCCCGGTGGACGCGGCGCACCCGGCCGGGCGTACCGCGGTCTTCGTGGGTGACCTGGTGGACCGCGGCCCGGACTCCCCCGGGGTGCTCCGCCTGGTGATGGGCATGGTGGCGGCCGGCCACGCGATCTGCGTGCCGGGCAACCACGAGCAGAAGCTGCTGCGCCGGCTGCGCGGCCGGGACGTGCGGCTCACGCACGGCCTGGCCGAGACGATGGCCCAGCTCGACGCGGAGGACCCGGCGTTCGTGGCCGAGGTCGCGACGTTCGTCGACGGCCTGGTCAGCCACTTCGTGCTCGACGGCGGCCGGCTGGTGGTCGCGCACGCCGGGCTCAAGGAGGAATACCACGGCCGCGCGTCGGGCCGGGTCCGGTCGTTCGCGCTGTACGGGGAGACCACGGGCGAGACCGACGAGTACGGCCTGCCGGTGCGCTACCCGTGGGCGCGCGACTACCGGGGCTCGGCCATGGTCGTGTACGGGCACACGCCCACCCCGACGCCGGAGTGGGTGAACAACACGATCTGCGTCGACACCGGCTGCGTGTTCGGCGGAAAGCTGACGGCGCTGCGGTACCCGGAGAAGGAGCTGGTCTCCGTCCCGGCGGTCAAGGAGTGGTACGCCCCGGTCCGCCCGCTGGTCGCGCCCGCCCCGGCCCGCCCCGACGCGGTGCTGGACCTGCGCGACGTGACCGGGCGGCGGCACGTCGAGCACGCGTACGGGACGCTGACCGTGCCGGCGGAGAACGCCGCCGCCGCGCTGGAGGTGATGAGCCGCTTCGCCGTGGACCCGCGCTGGCTGACCTGGCTGCCGCCGACGATGGCGCCCTGCTCGACGGCGACGGCCGACGGGTTCCTGGAGCACCCGGCGCAGGCGTTCGCCGACTACCGGGCGGCCGGCGTCGACCGGGTGGTGTGCGAGGAGAAGCACATGGGCTCGCGGGCCGTGGTGCTGGTCTGCCGCGACCCGGACGGCGGCCCGTTCGGGCCGGGCGGCGGGGTGGTGCACACCCGCACGGGCCGGCCGTTCTTCGGCCCGCCGCTGGACGGCGAGCTGCTCGGCCGGGTCCGGGCGGCGGTCGGCGCGGCGGGGCTCTGGGCGGAGCTGGACACCGACTGGCTGCTGCTCGACTGCGAGCTGCTGCCCTGGTCGGCGAAGGCGGGCGGGCTGATCCGCGAGCAGTACGCGAGCGTGGGCGCGGCGGGTCGCGCGGCCCTGCCGGCGGTGCTGGCCACCCTGGACGCGGCGGCCGGGCGGGGGCTGCCGGTGGGCGACCTGCGGGCGCGGATGGCGGCGCGCCGGGCCGACGTCGAGGCGTACTCGGCGGCGTACCGGGCGTACGTGGGGCCGACGGACGGGCTGGCCGGGGTGACCCTCGCCCCGTTCGCGGTGCTCGCCTCGGCCGGGGCGAGCCACGTCGAGCGGGACCACGGCTGGCACCTGGACCTGGCCGACCGGTTGTGCGCGGCCGACCCGGAGCTGTTCACCGGCACCCGACGGCGGTTCGTCGACCTGGCCGACGCCGCGGCCGAGGCGGACGCGACCGACTGGTGGCTGGCGCTGACCGCCGCCGGCGGGGAGGGCATGGTCGTCAAGCCGTACGCGGGGCCGGCCGCCCGGTCGCCGAAGGGGTCGCTGCTCCAGCCGGGCATCAAGTGCCGGGGCCGGGAGTACCTGCGGATCATCTACGGCCCCGGTTACACCGAGCCGGAGCAGTTGGCCGCGCTGCGCCGCCGGTCGCTGGGGCGCAAGCGGGGGCTGGCCCTGCGCGAGCACGCGCTCGGCCTGGCGGCCCTGGCCGCGCTGGCGGACGGCGCTCCGTTGTGGCGTCGTCACGAGCTGGTCTTCGCCGTCCTGGCCTGCGAGTCGGAGCCGGTCGACCCCCGGCTGTGAGGCGGGACCGGGGCGGTCGGCCCGCGGCGACGCGGGCGGCGGCCGTCCCGGTCCGGGGCGGCGGGGGACGCGGCCGGTTCCGGGTTCGGTACCCTGTGTGGCCGTGGACACAGCAGAGAAGGCACGGGCGGTCTCCGAGACCGTCGCCCTGAACCCGCTCGATCCGAAGGATCTCCTCCAGACCTTCGGGCTGATCGGCGTCTGGGTGATCCTGTTCGCCGAGACCGGGCTGCTCGTCGGCTTCTTCTTCCCCGGCGACTCGCTGCTGTTCCTGGCCGGCGTCGCCGCCTCGCCGGTGGCGGACGCGATCTTCGGCGACGGCACCCGGCTCTCCCTGGTCGGGCTGCTGATCGGGGGTCCGATCTGCGCGATCGTCGGTGCCCAGCTCGGGCACTGGCTCGGCGCGCGGTACGGCCGGCGCATGTTCGAGCGCCCCAACTCGCGGCTGTTCAAGCGGGAGTACGTGGAGAAGGCCGAGCACTACTTCCGGAAGTTCGGCCCGGCCAAGGCCGTGGTGCTGGCCCGGTTCATCCCGATCGTCCGCACGTTCCTCAACCCGGTGGCCGGGGTGCTCGGCATGCCGGCGAAGCAGTTCTTCCTGTGGAACGTCGTCGGGGCGATCCTGTGGGTGGACGGCATCCTGCTGATCGGCTACCTGCTCGCCGAGCAGATCTACAACGCGATCGGCGACAAGATCGACCGGTACATCCTGCCGGTGGTAGCGCTGATCATCCTGATCTCGGTGCTGCCGATCTTCTTCGAGTTCCTCCGCGACCGGCGGGCCCGTAAGCGGGGCGAGGTCATGACGGTGATCGCCGCCGCCAGCGCGGCCGGTGCCGTGGAGGCCGTCCGGGACGCGGTCGAGCACCACCACGACCACCACGCCCAGACCCCGCACGGCGGCGAGCAGGGGCAGCAGCCGCCGCAGCAACAGGGCGGCGGTCGGTGGCCGGAGCACGGCGAGGGTCGCTGAGGAAGAAGGCGTGCGTCGATGGCCGGCCCCGTCGAGACGGGACCGGCCATCGGTTCAAGCCGCAATGAAGAAACGAGGCGACTGCCGGTCACCCGGGCAGCCGGCACCGTCCGATGGTGACGCCACCCCTGGCACGCCACCAGATGCCGTCCTGAGGCGGGACGGCCGGAACGGAAACCTCGTCAGCGGGCCTTCTTGGTGGCCCGCTTACGCGGCGGGGTCAGCAGATCCGCGATCGTGGCGATCGCGGTCGGCACCAACCGGTAGTACGCCCAGACCCCGCGCTTCTCCCGCTCCAGCAAGCCGGCCTCGGTGAGGATACGCAGGTGGTGGCTGACCGTCGGCTGGGAGAGGCCGAGCGGCGCGGTCAGGTCGCACACGCACGCTTCGCCCTCGGGGGCCGACTGGATCAGGCTGAGCAGCCGCAGCCGGGCGGGGTCGGCAAGGGCCTTGAGGACCCCCGCCAGCCGCTCGGCGTCGGCGCGTTCGATCGGCTCGCCGGCAAGCGGCGAGATCTGAGGCATGGTCATTTCAGCCAACGCAGTTCCCACGTATTCCATCCTTCCACCAGCAGCATCGATCCGCCTGCATATCAGCAGATCCGAATCGGCAAACTTTTAGGCCACAAGGCCGAGGTCAGCCAACGTATAGGCCGCCCGATACGGCAGTCCGGCGGCTTCCACCGCGTCGCCGGCGCCACGATCAACAATAACCGCCACACCCACTACATCGGCTCCGGCCTCGCGCAGCGCCTCAACTGCGGTCAGCACGCTGCCACCCGTCGTCGACGTGTCCTCGACCGCCAGTACCCGTCGTCCGGCCACGTCCGGCCCCTCGATGCGGCGTTGCAGACCGTGGGCCTTACCCGCCTTACGGACGACGAACGCATCGAGCGACCGGTTGGTCGCCGACGCGGCGTGCAACATGGAGAGGGCCACCGGATCGGCGCCCAGGGTCAGGCCACCGACGGCGTCGTACTCCCAGTCGGCGGTCAGGTCGAGCAGCACCCGACCGACCAACGGAGCGGCCTGGTGATGGAGCGTGACACGTCGCAGATCGACGTACCAGTCCGCCTCCCGACCGGAGGAGAGCACCACTCGCCCGTGGACCACAGCCAGGTCGATGATGAATTTACGCAGGTCGTCGTGGTCCCCCATGGCGATAGAGGGTACTGCGCAAGTCTGGGAGGTGTGTGTGGGGTCCACCCCGGTCAGCCCCACGGGCGACCGATGGTTGGCGATATTCCGCTACTCTGTGCGATCGATTTGCCGGGCCGGGTCGGCCGGGCCGCCGCCGAGCCGGCCTGCCGGCGCTGCGCCGCAGGTCAGCCGGGGTGGCGGTCGTCGCGGCCCCGGGTGTCCCGAGCGAACCGGCGCAGCAGCCCGCGTGGGGCGTGCCGCACCGCCGCGACGGCCAGCTTGTAACGCCGTGACGGGACGCTGACCGAGCGCCCTTTCCGCAGGTCACGCAGGGCTTCGTCGACGACCTGCTCGGCGCGCAGCCACATCAGGCGGGGCGTGCCGGACATGTCGATCCCGATCCGCTCGTGCGCGCCGGTGCGGGTGTAACCAGGGCAGAGGGCCATCACGCGTACGCCGCGCGGGCGGGTGGTGAGGTCGATGGATTCGCTGAAGGCCGTCACCCACGCCTTGCTCGCCGGATACGTCGATCCCGGCATCACGGGGCCGAAGCCGGCGACCGAAGAGACATTTATCACTGCCCCGTCACCCCGTCGGATCATCGGGCCGATCGCCGCGCGGGTCAGCCGCAGCACCGCGTGCACGTTGAGCCCCAGCAGGCGGGACTCGTCGTCCGGCGAGGACCGCAGGAACGGCTGGTTGAGGCTGATCCCGGCGTTGTTGACGAGCAGGTCGACCTGCCCGTCGCCGGTCAGCCGCCGTTCCACTTCGGCGCAGCCGTCGGCGGTGGACAGGTCCGCCGGGATCACCTCGACGGGGTGGCCGTACCGGCCCGTCAGCTCGGCGGCCTTCTCCGCGAGCCGGGCGGCGTCGCGTGCCACCAGCACCAAGGCCCAGCCGTCGGCGGCGAGCCGGCGGGCGAACTCCGCGCCGATGCCGGCCGTCGCGCCGGTGACCAGCGCCCGGCGCACGGCGGGAACCTGCTCTGACGTCACGGACGATCCTCAGCGGAACGGGTGGTGGGCGGTGGCGGGCGGCGCCGGCGCGGGGTGCCGCCGACGGAACCACGCGCTGGCGCTCGGCGAGACCAGCAACGCGGCTACCCCAAGGTAACCGAGCGCCTGGCCGACCGAAAGCGCGGCGTTGACCGCGAGCCAGAAGCCCGGGTAGGCGTCGCCGACGAGGCCCAGCAGCTCGGCGGCGGACCGGCCGTCGGCGGACAGCCGCAGCGGCACGGCCCGCTGGCCGACCAACGCCGTCACCGCGCAGCAGCCGAACAGCGCGCCCAGCCCGCAGACCGCCCAGGTCGCCACCCGGGCCCCGGGCCGGCCGGCGCGCAGCCCGGCCGCCAGGCCGACCAGCACGACGCCCACCAGGACCGTCACCACCGCCGAGGCGACCGTCGCGCCCCGCAGCAGGAGGACCACGTCGTCGACCTGCGTCGCGGCGGCCGACGTGCCGGCCGCCGCCGACCGGAACCGCTCGACGGTGCCGCCGAGGACGAGCAGCGCGGCGACCGCCGAGGCCACGGCACCGGCGGCCATCAGCACCAGCACCGTCGCCGCCAGCCCGACGGCTGCGGGGCGGCGGGCCGGCGCCTGATCGGGGTACGACACGACGAGGTCCCTCCGGTAGGCGTCCGGTTGGAACCTACTCGGAGGGACCGTCGGTGTCGCCGATATCCGGCGTCGCCCCGCCCGGCGGTCGCGGGCGGGGCGACGCCGACGCTCAGTCCGACGAAGAGGACGAGGACGAGCCGGAGTCCGACGAGCCACCGGACGAGGAGCCGGAGTCCGAGGAGCCACCGGACGACCAGCCCGAATCCGACGAGCCGGCGGAGGGCGACGGTCCGGGGTCGCCGCCCTGGCCGGGCCCGTACGGGTCCGGCCGGTCGGACGCGGACGGCCCCGGCTGGTCCGGGTACGGCGGCTGGTCCGGGGTGGACGAGCCGTGGGTCCCGTGCGGGTACGTCGCGTGGCCGGGGGTGCCCGGGTAGCCCGGGGCCGGCGGGTAGCCGGGCTGCTGCGGGTACGCCGGGTAGGCGGCGCCCGGGACCGGCGGCTCCCAGCCCTGCTTCGGCTTGCGGAAGAACTCGTTCGCCTTCGGCAGGGCCAGCAGGATCAGCGCGGCCAGCACGGCGAGCAGGCCCACGACCCCGAGCACCAGGCTGACCGGGGTGTACCAGGAGGGCAGCGCCGCGTTCAGGCTGCGCTCGATCTCCTCTGCGCTCGGCGCGTCGCCGCCGGCCGACGGCCCGCCCATCGAGCCGGCCGCGCCGTTGAGCAAGCTGCCGCCGACGCAGCAGAGCAGGATGCCGCCGAGCACCCAGGTGGTGATGCGGCTGCCGTTGCTGCCGCGGTTGTTGAAGATCCCCAGGACGACCAGGACCAGGGCGAGGACCAGCATCAGCACGGCGCTGCCGATGGCGAAGCCGACGACGAAGGTGCCCAGCCCCTCGGCCCCGCTCGTGGTGCCCTCGAAGGCGTCCTCGAAGCCCTGCCGGAGCTTGCCGCTCACGGCGAGCGTCGTGACGAGGTTGAACAGCTGGAGCAGCGCGAAGAACATGAGCAGGTAGGTGGAGATCGTCACGATGCCCGGACGGGCCCGCGACGGCGTGCTGTGGGTATCGACCATGACTTCTCCCTTCTAGATCACGACGTCACGGTATCGTCCGCAGTCCCGTGCCGCCCGTCGGCGAACCGCGCCGGGCCGCCCGTCGTGTCGACGGCCCGCCCGAACGAGCGCGGCGGGGGTCAGCCGGCCCGGGACAGCCGGCGGTGTTCGGCCGTCACCACGGCGAGCAGGAACAGGTCGAAGACCAGCGCGGCGACCGCCCCGAACTGGTTGACGGTGAAGTTGAAGATCTGCCCGAACAGCAGGTCGACCAGGATCGCCAGCTTGAACAGCCGGAACGCGCCGATCCGGTCCCGCCGCAGCCGGACCGCAGCCGTGACGCTGAGCACCGCCGTGGCCAGCGCCGACGCCGACACGCCGAGCACCGCGCCCCACTCCCGCTCCTCGTCCAGCGCCCCGGTGACGCCGTCGACCGCCACCCCGACCACGGTCAGCGCCGGCTCCACCACGAGGTAGAGCACCACGAAGCGGACCACCCACCGCTGGTCGGTCAGCCCGACGGCGACCCGCCGGGCGCGGGCCAGCCAGGGCTGCCAGAACCTGGGCGGCGGCGGTTCCCGGCGGGGCACCGCGTCGAGCAGCGCGGCCACGGCGGCCTCGGTGCCCGCGCCGGAGCCCCGGGCCAGCCGCAGCACCTGCGCCCGCCGCCGGTCGGTGAGCCCGTCGATGAGGCCGCCGGCCACGGCGTCCAGGGCGTTCGCGGTGCGCTCCTCGGGGATCAGCCGGGTCCGCTCCCGGACCGCCTGGGTGATGACCACGAGCACCGCGAAGACGGCGTAGATGATGCCGGCGGCGGGGGCGTAGAAGTAGTCGGTGCGGGCCGTCACGAACTTGCCCACCTCGTCGATGAACAGGCCGAACCCGATCCCGCCGAGGATCGCGCCGGTCATCCGGGCCGCGCCGCCGAGGAAGACCAGCGCCACGCCGAGGCCGGCCGTCAGCAGCAGGCCGCCCCAGAGCACGTGTGCGATGTGCAGGCCGCCGCCGCCGAGCTGGGGGTAGCCGGTGGCCCGGAGGTACGCCCGCGTCACCAGCACGGCGGCCACCCCGGACAGCACGAACGCCTGGAGGTACGCCGCCACGGCCAGCGCCCGGGGCGGCATCCAGTGACGACGCGACGGTCCGCGCACCATGGTTCCGACGCTAGTAGCCGCGCCACTCGACGCGGGCGTACTCCAGCACACGGGGTCGCAGCAGCGTGGAGGCGGGCACGTCGAGCCGGCCCCGGTCGGCGGGGAAGCTCGCGGCCGACGCCAGCGTGCCGGCGGTGAGGAAGCGCAGCCGGGGCGCGTCGTCCGGCAGCGCCAGCGGCGGCGGGGCGGCCCCGGGCGCGGCGAGCACGAATCCCCAGTCGCCGAAGCTGGGCACGTCGACGTGGTACGGCACGGTGGCGAAGCCGGCCTCGCGCACCGACGCCTCGATCGACCAGTACGACCGGGGCGCGAAGTACGGCGAGCCGGACTGCACGACGAGCCGCCCGCCGTCGGCGAGCACGGCCCGGACCAGCGCGTAGAACTCCACGGTGTAGAGCTTGGCGGTGGCCGTCTCGTCGGGGTCGGGCAGGTCGGCGACGACCACGTCGAACCGGTCGGTGGCGGAGCGCAGCCAGCCGAACGCGTCGACGTTGACCACCCGCACCCGGGGGTCGGCGAACGCGTCGCCGTTCAGCTCGCGCAGCTGCGGCTCGCTGCGGGCCAGCGCCACCACGGCCGGATCGAGGTCGACGACGGTCACCCGCCGCACGTCGGGGTAGCGCAGGATCTCCCGCACCGCGAGCCCGTCGCCGGCGCCGAGCACCAGCACCTCGCCGCGCGGGCCGTTCAGCGCGGGATGCACGAGCGCCTCGTGGTAGCGGTACTCGTCGACGGAGCTGAACTGGAGGTCGCCGTTGAGGAACAGCCGCAGGTCGGTGTCGGCGTGGCCGACCTCCCGCACCGAGCGGGTCAGCACGATCTCCTGGTAGCGGCTGCGCTCGGCGTGCACCACCGGGTCGCGGTAGAGCTGCTGGCGGGCGGTCACCTCGAAGTCGGCGGCGGTGATCCAGGCGTACCCGAGGCAGAGCGCGACCACGACGGAGCCCGCGCCGACGGCGACGCGCGCCCGGCGGCTCAGCTCCGCCCGGAACACGGTGCAGACCAGCGCCACGCCGGCCACCGCGTTCACCGCGCCGACCACCAGGGCACCCTTGAGCTGCCCGAAGACCGGGATCAGCAGGAACGGGAAGGCCAGCCCGCCGAGCAGCGCGCCGACGTAGTCGGCGGCGAACAGGTCGGCCACGGCGCTGCCGGCGGACTGCTCCCGGATGCGTTGCAGCATGACCATCAGCAGCGGGATCTCCGCGCCGATGAGCAGCCCGAGCACGAACGCGGTGCCGACCAGCGCCGGGCCGTACAGGTCGAGCCAGGCGAACGCGGCGTAGAGGCCGAGCACCGACAGCCCGCCGAGCAGGGCGAGGACCAGCTCGACCAGGGCGAACGCGGCGGCGGCCCGGGACTGCAACGGCTTCGCGGCGAGCGCGCCGACGCCCATCGCGAAGACCATCACGCCGAGCACGATCGACGCCTGCCCGACGGTGTCGCCGATCAGGTAGCTGCCGAGCGCGACCAGGGCCAGCTCGTAGACCAGGCCGCAGGCGGCGCAGACGAAGACCGCGACCAGCACCGCCGAGCGGGCCAACCGCCAGCGCGGCCGGGCGGCGGCGGGGGCACCGCCGTCGACCGCCGCCGGCGTCTCGGTGGTCACGCCTTCCCCGGGGTACGACCGGCGGACGCCGCCGCCCGCTGCCGGCCCCGCTGCACGAAGCCGACGGTGAACAGCAGCGCGGTGACCAGCAGCAGCCCGCCGGTGGCGAGCAGCCAGCCCCAGCGGTCCCGCCAGAAGTCGCTGCCGGCGTCGGGCAGCGGGGCGGCGGTCGCGCCGGGCTGCGCGGTGGGGGCGGCGGCGGGAGGCACCACGCCGGTCTCGGCGAGCAGCAGCGGCAGCGCGACGGCGGCCCGGCAGACCGCCCAGCCGGGATCGTCGACGAACACGTCCTCCACGAGGCCGAAGCGGGCGAGACCGGTCTCGACGGCGTACAGGTCGGCGCGGTCGATGTCGGGCGAGCCGTTCACGTCGATGAGCGCGTAGTCGCTGCTCTCGCTGCTCTCCGACGTGTAGCGGACGTCGGCGGTCACCTCGACCCAGCGCGGGCAGGCCGGGTCGTCGACCACGGGGACCCCGTCACCGAGGTTGGAGCCGACGCTGACCGGGTCGGAGGTGAACCGGCTCTCCAGCCGCCAGCCGTAGCAGATGCCCTGGCTGCTGGCGGCCTGGGCGAGGATCGGCACGGTGTCGGCCCGCTCGTCGGCCGCCGGGGCGGGGACGGTGGTGCCGCCGGAGTCGCCGTTGGTCACGCTGATGCCGATGCAGCCGCCGACGAGGACGACGGTCACCAGCGCGACGACCCAGCCGCTGGCGGCCGACGACTTCTTCGCCGCCGCCGCCGGCTGGCCGGGCCGCCCGCCGCCCGGGTGCTTGCCCGCGGTCATCAGCTGATCGCGGCGGCGATGATCGCGCCAGTGGCCAGGTGCACGACGGCGGACACCCACACGGCGGGGTGCGGCTCCGGGTCGACCAGCAGTTCGCCGAGCCGCCCCGGGGTCACGGCGTCGAGCAGCAGGAACGCGGCGGCCATGATGACCAGCCCGACGATCCCGTACGCCGCCGCGCCGACGAGGCCGAGCACGAAGTCGTCCTCGCTGGCGACGATCGCGGCGACCACGATGGTGCCGACGCCGAGCAGGTTCGACGAGAGCAGCAGGGCGGCGTTGCGGTTGCGCTCGGTCCAGATCAGCTCGTGCAGCTTGCCGGGGGTGGCCACGTCGACCAGCCCGTAGCCGATGCCCATCAGGACGACGCCGACCACGCCGTAGGCGAGGGTGACCAGCAGATCGGTGACGAGGTTCTGCAAGGGGGACACTCCAGGGTGAGGGGCGTTCGTCGGGCTACTTGCCGGCGCCGGGGCCGCCGCCCCGGACGGTGCTGCCGCGTCCCCAGCCCCAGTGCGACCCGACGGTCGAGTGGTAACGGGGGTAGGCGGTGGTGAGGCGTTCGAGCAGGATCACCGAGCCGGCGGCGATCGGCAGGATCACCACCGAGTCGTCGTCGTAACGCAGGTAGACGCCGCTGCCGTCGACGTACTGGTCGGCCGGCTGCCAGGCGTCGGTGACCTCCTTGGCGACCTGGCTGGGCGTCTTCGACGAGGTGTACGCCATGGCGGCTCCGCCGATGTCGCGGCTGGCCGCCCGGTTGTACCGGTCCTGCACGTAGCCGCGCGGGGAGAAGTTGCCGTAGAAGATCGCGAAGGCGGCGAGCAGCGCGCCGACCACGGCGACCGCCGCTCCCACCACGAACCAGCGTCGGTACGTCATAGGGACACCACCGTCTCGGTCAGGACCAGCTCGTTGGTCTGGGGGTACGCGTGCCAGGTGCGCCAGCCGACCGCCCCGTCCGGCGGGTCGGTGCGCACGGCGAGGGCCGTCACCGCGTCGGCGTCGCCGGGAAACACCCCGACCAGCGCGTACGGGTCGCCGGCCAGCTCGGCGCGGAGCGCGGCGACCCGGGTGCTCAGCTCCGCCCCGGCCGGGCGCAGCACGGTGGCGGTGAACCGGTAGCCGTTCGCCTCGTCCAGCCGGGTCGCGGGCAGCTCGGGCGGGCGGCCGGGGAGGCAGGCGACGGTCTCGGTCAGCTCGGTGCCGGCCGCGCGCAGCACCACCTGGTGTGACGCGCCGAGCAGCCGCAGCCGCAGCCGGATCCCGCCGGGCAGGTCGAGGTCGAGCACGTGCAGCGCGGGGCGTTCGCCGTCGCCGAGGGCGAGGCTGAGGTCGGCGGCGCTGGTGTCGACGTACGGGGCGTCGAGGGTGACCAGCACGGGGTCAGCCCACCTTCGCCGGGCCGGACTGCGGGTAGATCATCACGTCGGAGCGGTGCAGCTCGTCGCCCCGGGCCACCTCCCACGCGGCGTTGCCGTACGCCTCGAAGGAGAGCCGCAGCTTCCCCGGCCCCCGGTAGTCGTGGTAGCGCATCGCGCCGGACGGGTCGAGGCCCGTGCTGCCGGTGGCGGTGAACCGCGCGTGCCCGGCCTCCTTGCTGACGTACCGGTGGCCGTCGAGGTCGATGCTCGGCGCGCCCGGGGTGATGGTGAGCGCCGGGTCGGTCGTCCAGAGCACCATGATCACGTCGGGGTCCTCCTCGACGGAGAGCCAGAGCTGACCGCCGGCCGCGTCGTCGAGCAGGTGCTCCGACCAGGTCCAGCTGCCCTCCTTGAGCAGCACGGAGCCGCGCACCCCGTACGAGGTGCCCCGGATCTCGACGATGTCGCCGGGGCTCAGCCGGCGCGGGTCGCCCCGCAGCGCGTCGGCGTCGCGGTCCCGGAACGGGTCCACCGGGCCGGGCCGCCCGCCCGTGCCCCTGCGGGAGCGCTGCATCGCCACCACGGCGACGACGATGCCGGCCACCGCGATGAGGCAGCCCAATCCCGTCACCAGATACGCCACCGAACCGTTCAACCCGATCGCCTCCCCCAGTCGCGTCGGCGGAGACGGTAACAACCCCGCGCACGTGGGGAAACCCGAGCACGACTGAGTAACTACTCAGTTACGGGCCGTCGTCGACGCTGTTGAGCTGGGCGGCGGCGTAGTCACCGAGCCGGGTCCGGCCCATGATGCAGCCGGCGAAGGTGACGAGCTCGGCCCCGGAGCCGCGCAGCCCCTCCCAGGCGGCACGGGCGGCGGCCGGGTCGACCCGCCCCAGCAGGGTCGCCGCGTACGCCCGACCGGCCGGTGAGCCGTGCGCGAGCAGCCAGTCGACCTTCCGCCGGGCCCGCCCCGGGTGCGCGTCGAGCTGCCGCTCGACCTCGAAGTACGCCTCGGTCTCCGGCAGCACCGTGCCGGCGAAGCCGACCCCGCCGAAGGCGAGCGTGTCGGTGGCCGCCAGCTCCCGCACGGCCGCGTCGAGCCGATCGCCCATCCCAACCCCCTGAAGAAGGAAGCGCCCCCTGTTAACGCAAAACGTTGTACAGGGGGCCCCTATTAACATTCACGCCAGCGCGTCAGGCCGCGGCGACCGTCAGGCCGTCCTTGCCGTCGGCCAGGTCGACCTGGACCGTGTCGCCGTCGCGGATCGCGCCGGAGAGCAGCGCCCGGGCGAGCTGGTCGCCGATGGCGGACTGCACCAGCCGCCGCAGCGGGCGCGCGCCGTAGATCGGGTCGTACCCGTGCTCGGCGAGCCAGCCCCGCGCGGCCTCACTGACGTCCAGCGTCAGCCGGCGGTCGGCGAGCCGCTTCCGCATCCGGTCGAGCTGGATGTCGACGATGGCCCGCAGGTCGTCGCCCAGCAGCGCGGCGAAGACCACGATGTCGTCGAGCCGGTTGAGGAACTCCGGCTTGAAGTGCGACCGGACCACCGCGAGGACGCCCTCCCGGCGCTGCTCCTCGGCCAGCGTCAGGTCGCTGATCACCGACGACCCGAGGTTGGAGGTGAGGATCAGGATCGCGTTGCGGAAGTCCACCGTGCGGCCCTGGCCGTCGGTGAGCCGGCCGTCGTCGAGCACCTGGAGCAGCACGTCGAAGACGTCGGGGTGGGCCTTCTCGACCTCGTCGAGCAGGATCACCGAGTACGGCCGGCGGCGCACCGCCTCGGTGAGCTGGCCGCCCTCCTCGTAGCCGACGTACCCGGGCGGGGCGCCGACGAGCCGGGCGACGGAGTGCTTCTCGCCGTACTCGCTCATGTCGATGCGGACCATGGCCCGCTCGTCGTCGAAGAGGAACTCGGCGAGCGCCTTGGCCAGCTCGGTCTTGCCGACGCCGGTCGGGCCGAGGAAGAGGAAGCTGCCGGTGGGGCGGTCCGGGTCGGCGACGCCGGCCCGGGCGCGGCGCACCGCGTCGGAGACGGCCGAGACGGCCTCGGCCTGGCCGACCACGCGCGCGCCCAGCGACTCCTCCATCCGCAGCAGCTTGGCGGTCTCGCCTTCGAGGAGCCGGCCGGCGGGGATGCCCGTCCAGGAGGCGACGACGGCGGCGATGTCGTCCGCGCCGACCTCCTCCTTGAGCATCGCGCCGTCGGCCTGGAGCCGGGCCAGCTCCTCCTCGGCCTTCGCGAGGTCGGCCTTGAGGGCGGGGATCCGGCCGTAGCGCAGCTCGGCGGCCCGCTCCAGCTCGCCGTCGCGCTCGGCCCGCTCGGCCTCGCCGCCGAGCCGCTCCAGCTCCTCCTTGGCGGTGGAGAGCTTGGTGATGTGGCTCTTCTCCGTCTGCCAGCGCTCGGAGAGGGCGGTGAGCTGCTCGCGCTTGTCGGCCAGCTCCTTGCGCAGCCGGTCGAGGCGCTCGGCGGAGGCGGCGTCGGGCTCCTTGGCCAGCGCCATCTCCTCGATCTCCAACCGGCGCACGGCCCGCTCGATCTCGTCGACCTCGACCGGCCGGGAGTCGATCTCCATGCGCAGCCGGGACGCGGACTCGTCGACCAGGTCGATCGCCTTGTCCGGCAGGAACCGGTCGGTGATGTAGCGGTCGGACAGGGCGGCGGCGGCGACCAGGGCGGCGTCGGTGATGCGTACGCCGTGGTGCACCTCGTAGCGCTCCTTGAGCCCGCGCAGGATGCCGATGGTGTCCTCGATGGTCGGCTCGCCGACCAGCACCGGCTGGAAGCGGCGCTCCAGGGCCGGGTCCTTCTCGATGTGCTCCCGGTATTCGTCGAGAGTGGTCGCGCCGACCATCCGCAGCTCGCCGCGCGCGAGCATCGGCTTGAGCATGTTGCCGGCGTCCATCGAGCCCTCGCCCTTGCCCGCGCCGACGACGGTGTGCAGCTCGTCGAGGAAGGTGATGACCTGGCCGTCGGAGTTCTTGATCTCCTCCAGCACGGACTTGAGGCGCTCCTCGAACTGGCCCCGGTATTGTGCGCCGGCCACCATCGCGCCGAGGTCGAGCGAGACCAGCTTCTTGTCGCGCAGCGACTCGGGCACGTCGCCGGCCACGATCCGCTGGGCGAGGCCCTCGACGATCGCGGTCTTGCCGACGCCGGGCTCGCCGATCAGCACCGGGTTGTTCTTGGTACGCCGGGACAGCACCTGGATGACGCGGCGGATCTCGGAGTCCCGGCCGATCACCGGGTCGATCTTCCCGTCGCGGGCGCTGGCGGTCAGGTCGACGCCGTACTTGGCCAGGGCCTGATAGGTCTGCTCCGGGTCGGCGGTGGTGACCCGCCGGTCCCCGCCCCGGACGGTCGGGAACGCGGCGACCAGGCTCTCCTCGGTGGCACCGGCGTTGCGCAGCGCGGTGGCGACCGCGCCGCCGACCCGGGCCAGACCGGCGAGCAGGTGCTCGGTCGAGGTGTACTCGTCGCCGAGCGGCCGGGCGATCTGCTCGGCGGCGCCGATGGCGTTGACGAACTCGCGGGCCAGCGTGGGCTCGGCGATGCTGGAGCCCCGGGCGGCCGGCAGGGCGTCGACGGCGCGCTGGGCGGCCCGGCGCAGCTCGGCGGGGTCGGCCCCGGCGGCGCGCAGCAGGCCGGCGGCGGTCGACCCCTCGGTGTCCAGCAGCGACAGCAGCAGGTGCCAGGGCTCCACGGTGGCGTGACCGCGCTGGTTCGCCAGCGCGACGGCACCGGTGATGGTCTCGCGGCTCTTGGTGGTGAGACGTTCCGTGTTCATGGGCTCCCCCGGATCGGCGTGTCCACTAGGAAGGACACAACCAGAGTTGAGCCTATTCCGCTCAACCTTGCCAGTGTGACCTGAGTCACTTCCATCCTGGTGCGGTCGGGGCGGCGGGGCGGCACCTGGTCGGGTGCGACCGCACTCGTTCCCGCATCGAGGGCGGCCTGGCAGCGGGCCTGACAGCACGAACGACTCAGCTCCCTAGGCGCGGAAACGACTCCCATCCTGGCCTCGGGCGAGGTGGCGGTGCGGCACGGACCGCCCGGCCCGCAGGCGCGCGGCACGCCCGCTCAGGCCGGGTCCAGCACCACGCGCACCCAGCGACGATTGCCGACCGGCCCGGCGGCCAGCAGCACCTCGTCGGGGGCGCGGCCCACCAGCGTGCCGTCGGCCAGCAGGGTCAGGTAGTGCTTGGGGGCGACCGGCCAGTCGAGCCGGTCGTACCGGCCGTCGGCCACCACGCCCGCGCCGTCCGGACCGTTGACGGCGAAGCGGCCAGTGGTCAGCGGGACCACGGAATCCGCCCGCGCGGGATGCCCTGTGGCGAACACCGGCACCCACCGGCCCAGGTACCGCCAGAGCGCCGGGAAACCCGTCCGGTCCGGCGGCCAGCCGACCAGGCGTGCCTCGCCGTCCGGCCCGACCACCGGCCGCAGCACCCCGACCTCGCCGCCGGGCGCGGGCACCGAGGTCGGCTGCCAGGTGCGTCCCCGGTCCGTCGAGACCGCCGCGTACGGCCTGCCGCCGTCGACGCCGGCCACCACCAGCAGGCCACGGGCCTCGACGACGCCGTGCAGGGGCCGCACGGGCGGCTGGGCGGGCAGGGGCGTCGCCCGCAGCCCCGCCCAGCGGACCACCCGGCCGGTGGCCTCGTCGATCTGGAACCGACCCTGGGCGGCGCGCCAGGCGACGGGCTCCTGCTCTCCGGTGGTGTGCGCGAAGGTGCGCCCGCCGTCGGTGGAGGTGAACCAGCCGTGCGGCTCGGCGGTCAGCATCAGCATCCCCGGGGCGGCGTAGAGCTGCTGGTGCTCGGCGACCGGGCGGGGGTGGGTGAGCCGCCGCCAGGACCGGCCGCCGTCGACCGTGGCGTAGAGCACCGCCGGGCAGTCCCGCGCCGGGCAGCCGGAGAAGAGGGCGTACGCCTGCTCGGCGGTGACGAACTCGACGTACGGAAGGTCGTACCCCTTGCCGACCGGGACCCGGACCTCGCGCAACTCGACCTCGGGGGCCGGGGGCGACGGCGTCGGTGCGGTCGCGGGCGGCCGGGGCGACGGGGCGGCGCGGTCCGGCGGCGGGCGACGGACATCGCCGATCGAGCAGCCGGTCAGCAGGGGCGCTAGCAGCAGCGCGACCGTTCTGCGGCCGAACCGACGAGTCATCGGCCTACCCCCCAACCGGTAGCCTGACGCCGTGCGAGTACGTGTCGAACAGACTGCCCTACCCGGGATCGGAATGCGTCACGACCTGTTGACGGAATCCGGACGCCGGCTTGGTGTGGTTTCCCACCGCAATGGCCGCCGCGACCTTGTCCTCTACGACCCCGATGATCCCGATTCCTGCCAGCACGACATACCGCTGACAGACGACGAGGCGGAGGCGCTGGCGGACATCCTGGGCGCGTCGCTGATGCTCGGCCAGCTCTCCGGGCTGCGCGAGCAGGCCGCCGGGCTGCTCACCGAGCAGATCGCCATCCCGGCCAGTTCCAAGTACGTCAACAGGCGGCTCGGCGACACGAAGGCCCGCACCCGGACCAGCGCCTCGATCGTCGCGGTGCTGCGCCAGGGCGAGGTGATCGTCTCGCCCGACCCGGCCTTCCGATTCGACGCCGGTGACGTGGTGGTCGTGGTCGGCACCCGCAAGGGGCTCGACGGCGTGACCGCCATCCTCGCCGACAGCGACCCGGACGGCTGAGGCGCGGATGCACGAGGAAACCACGATATTGCTCATCGAGGTCGGTGCGCTGCTGTTCCTGCTCGGGCTGCTGGGGCGGCTCGGGCGGCGGATCGGCCTCTCCCCCATTCCCCTCTACCTGCTCGCCGGGCTCGTCTTCGGCCACGGCGGCGTGCTGCCGTTGACCGCCAGCGAGGAGTTCTTCGCCGTCGGGGCGGAGATCGGCGTGATCCTGCTGCTGGTCATGCTCGGCCTGGAATACTCGGCGGGCGAACTCGTCGGCAACCTGCGCTCGGCGGCGCCAGCCGGCCTGATCGACGGGGTGTTCAACGCGCTGCCCGGCGCGGCCTTCGCCTTCCTGCTCGGCTGGGACTGGGTGGCCGCGATCGTGCTGGCCGGCATCACCTGGGTCTCCTCCTCCGGCGTGATCGCCAAGGTGCTGGCCGACCTGGGCCGGCTCGGTAACCGGGAGACGCCGGTGGTGCTGTCGGTGCTGGTCATCGAGGACCTGGCGATGGCGCTCTACCTGCCGTTGCTCACCGCCGTGCTGGCCGGCACCGGCCTGCTCGGCGGCGGCATCGCGCTGGGCGTCGCCGTCGGCACCGTCATGCTGGTGCTCGTGGTGGCGATCCGGTACGGCCACCTGATCTCCTCCGCCATGTCGGCGAAGGACCCGGAGGCGCTGCTGCTCGGCGTGCTCGGGCTCACCCTGCTGGTCGCGGGCGTCGCGGCGAAGCTCCAGGTGTCGGCGGCGGTCGGCGCGTTCCTCGTCGGCATCGCCCTGTCCGGCCCGGTGGCGCACCACGCCACCGAGATGCTCTCCCCGCTGCGGGACCTGTTCGCCGCGGTGTTCTTCGTCTTCTTCGGCCTGGTCACCGACCCCCGGGACATCCCGCCCGTGCTGCTGCCGGCGCTCGCGCTGGCCGTGGTGACGATGGGGACGAAGACGCTGACCGGATACCTGGCCGCCCGGCGGGTGGGGATCAAGGAACCCGGCCGGTGGCGGGCCGGGCTGGCCCTAGTGCCGCGCGGCGAGTTCTCCATCGTCATCGCCGGGCTCGCCGTGGCCGCCGGCAGCGTCGAGCCGAAGCTGGCGGCGCTGGCCACCGCGTACGTGCTGATCACTGTGGTGACCGGGCCGATGCTGGCACGGCTGCCCGACTTCGCCTGGTTCAAGCTGTGGCTGCGGCAGCGGGCCGTCACCCAGCGCGCCGAGCCGCTGGTCACCACCGACTGAGCAGTCACTCAGTTCCGTCCGCCGGGGCGGGGTCGGCCGTACGGTCGGCCCCGCCCCGCGTCCATCGGATGCCGAATTGTGCTGGGAGCCCCTTCCCCCTGGTCGGCGCAGCGGGTTACCGTTTCGCCCCAGCAGCAAGGGTCCGTGGGTGGCCGGTCGGTCGCCCCGGGCGCGAGCGGAAGGTTGGCCGGTGAGCGTGCAGGACTCGACGTTCCACGGCTTCGCCAACCCCGTCGACCCGTCCCCGGCGGAGTTGCGGGCGTGGGCGTACCACCCCGACTCGGTGCCGTTGACGTCGATGCCGCCGGACTGGGACCTGCTGGTCTCCGGGGACCACCTGGTGCAGACCCTCTTCGAGCTGGCCATGGACCCGGCCTGCCCGGCCCGCCGGTTCGCGCTGCACTGCCTCTACATCTACGCCGCAGACGGCATCCGGACGAACTTCCGCGCCCACCCGAAGCGCCGCTTCCGCAAGCTGGTCGAGCAGTCGGAGCGGACCGGCGACGAGATGATGCGGACGTGGGCGCACAACAGCCGCGTGCTGCTGGCCCGCCCGCACCTGTTCGTCTACCGGGACTGGTGCGAGGGCGGCCTGGTCCGCGAGAACCGCCGGATCGGCTGACGCCGGGGCCGCCTCAGGCGGCCGAGCCGCCGCGCCCCTCGCCCCGATCCCGGTCGGCACCGTCGCCCCGCTCGGCGAACCGGCCCTCCCGGACCTTGTCGGTGAACCGCCCCTCGGTGATCTTGTCGAACTGCTGTCGGGCGGACCTGGCGACCCGGTCGAGCCGCTCCTCCGCCTGCTGCGCCACCTTCTTGGCCTGTTCCGACATGGCTCCCCCTCGCCAGCGCGGTGGGCCCGGATCGCGCGGGCCGGCCTGATTCGCAGGTTAGTGGAGCCGGCCCGGCCCGCGCCGGGGTTCCGGGAAGCGGACCGGGCCGTCGGTGCTCCGGCGGGGCGAGCGGCGGGTCAGCGGTCGCGCCGGGGACGCCAGACCACCAGGGCGGTGGAGGTGCGGTTGGTCGGCACCAGGTCGCTGCCCGGGAACCGGGCGAGGGACTCCAGCTCCGCCACCCGCCGGTACGCGGCGTCCAGCTCGGCCTCCAGCCGCGCGATCCGCTGCTGGGCCTGCTCCAGCAGGCGTTCCAGCCCGATGATCCGCTTGACGCCGGCGAGGTTGACCCCCTCGTCCTGGCTGAGCCGCTGCACCTCGCGCAGCAGCACCACGTCCCGGACGCTGTAACGACGCCCGCCACCGGCCGCCCGGCCGGCCTGCACCAGGCCGAGCCGGTCGTACTGGCGCAGGGTCTGGGGGTGCATCCCCGCCATCCGCGCCGCGACCGAGATCATCAGCACCTTGGCCTCGTAGGCAGGGTCACCCGAGCCGACGTGCTCTCCCGCCATCCCCGCTCACCTCCGCACACACTCCAGCAGGCTCAACTGAACCGACGCACCCGGGCGTCGAGATGTTCCCGGGCGGCCGGCGGGGTCTGCTCGGCGAACGCCTCCAGCGCCGCCCGCGCCTCGTCGGACACCCCGGCCGGCACCACCACGTCGAGGGTGACCAGCAGGTCACCGGCCTTTCCGTCGCGGCGCACGACGCCCTTGCCCCGGGCGCGCAGCACCCGGCCGCTCGGCGTGCCCGGCGGGACCCGCAGGGTCACCGTGCCGTCGAGCGTGGGCACCCGCAGGTCCGTGCCGAGCACGGCCTCCGGGAAGGTGATCGGCACGGTCAGGGTCAGGTCGTCCCCGGTGCGCCCGAACAGCTCGTCCGGCCGCACCTTGACGTGCACGTACAGGTCGCCGGCCGGGCCGCCGCGCTCGCCCGGCTCGCCGCGCCCGTTCAGCCGGATCCGCTGGCCGTCGGCCACCCCGGCGGGGAAGCGGACGTTCAGCGTGCGGGTCTTGGTGACCCCGCCGGTGCCGTGGCACTCCGGGCACTTCTCCTCGACGACCGTCCCCACGCCCTGACAGTTGCGGCACGGCTCGGAGAAGCTGAACGAACCCTGGTTGCGATTGGTCACCCCGGCGCCGTGGCAGACCTGGCAGGTCACCGGCGAGGTGCCCGGCTTCGCCCCGCTGCCGGAGCACGTGTCGCAGACCCCGGGCGCGCGCAGGGTCAGCGGGAGGGTGACCCCGCGTACCGCGTCGCCGAAGTCGAGCGCCACCTCGGTCTCGATGTCCCGGCCCTTCGCCGGGCCGCGCGGGCGGGCCGGGCCGCCGGCACCGCCGCCGCCGGAGAAGATCGAGCTGAACAGGTCCTGGAAGCCGGCCCCGCCGAAGCGCCGGTCACCGCCGCCCGCCGCGCCGCCGAACAGGTCGGACACGTCGAACGGCTGCCCGCCGGGGCCGCCCGCGCCCCGGGCGTTGCGCCGGAACTGGCCGGAGCCGAACAGCGAGCGCATCTCGTCGTACTCGCGGCGCTTGGCCTCGTCGCCGAGCACCGCGTACGCCTCGGAGACGGCCTTGAACCGCTCCTCGGCCCCGGTGTCGCCCGGGTTGTGGTCCGGGTGCGACTCCCGGGCCAGTTTCCGGTACGACTTCTTGATCTCGTCCGAGGAGGCGGACTTCTGCACGCCCAGCGTGGCGTAGTAGTCCTTCTCGATCCAGTCCTTAGTACTCACCGGTCCACCCCCTTCCACGGGACGTACCCCGGACGTCCCGCCCGCCCGGTGCGGGCGGACGGGACGACACGGGTCGGCACTACTCCGGGTCGGCGACCGCGACCATGGCCGGCCGCAGCAGCCGCTCGCCGAGCTGGTAGCCCCGGCGCATGACCTGCACGCAGGTCGGCTCGGTCACGTCGGCGGACGTCTGGTGGGCCACCGCCTCGTGCCGGGTCGGGTCGAACGGGTCGCCCTGCTCGCCGAACGCCGACAGGCCGAACTTGCCCAGCGCGGTGGTGAGCTGCTCGGCGACGGTGCCGAACGGGCCCACCAGGTCGCCGTGCTCGCGGGCGCGGTCCAGGTCGTCGAGGATCGGCAGCAGCGCGGCGAGCACCGAGCCGGTCGCCTGCTCCTGGACGAGGCTGCGGTCCCGGTCGACCCGCTTGCGATAGTTGGCGTACTCCGCCGTCACCCGTTGCAGGTCCCGGGTCCGCTCGTCCAGCTCGGCCCGCAGCGCCTCCAGCTCGGCGCCGAGCGGTGCCGCGGCGGGCGGCGCGCCGCCCTCGACGGGCTGGGCCGGGGCGTCGACGACGGGCGGCCCGTCGACCGACGCGGCCTCGATCTCGATCTCGTCGACCACGATCTCGGCGTCCTCGACCAGGCCCTCCGCCGGGGTGTCGGCCCCGGCGTCGGCCGCGGCGGGCACCTCGGACTTGCTGATCTTGCGATTGTCACGGATGACGACCCGCGGCTGCTCACCGGCGGACTGGCCGGCGGTCGCGGAGCCACCCGGCGTCGACCCGGACTCCACCGGGTCGGCGGCTCGTGGCTTCTCCGTCATGCGGTTACCTCATCCCTTGGCCGTCGATACGTGTCCGAGGCGCATCGTCACTTCTTGTCCTCGTCCACGATCTCCGCGTCGACCACGTCGTCGGCGCCGCCGGCCTTCGCGCCGCCGGTCGCGCCGGCGCCCGGGCCGGCCGCCCCCGGCTGCTCGCCCTGCTCGGCCTGCTGCGACGCGTAGAGCAGCGAGCCGGCCTGCTGGGAGACCTGCGCGAGCTTCTCGTGGGCCGCCTTGATCTTGTCGATGTCCTGGCCGCCGAGCGCGCCGCGCAGCTCGCCGAGCGCCTCGTTGAGCTGCTCCCGGTTCTCGCCCGGCAGCTTGTCGCCGCTCTCGGCGAGGAACTTCTCGGTCTGCCACTGGAGCGCCTCGGCGAGGTTGCGGGTCTCCGCCTCCTCGCGGCGACGCTTGTCGTCCTCGGCGTGCTCCTCGGCGTCGCGGCGCATCCGCTCGATGTCGTCCTTCGGCAGCGAGGAGCCGCCGGTGATCGTCATCTTCTGCTCCTTGCCGGTGCCCAGGTCCTTCGCGTGCACGTTCACGATGCCGTTGGCGTCGATGTCGAACGTGACCTCGATCTGGGGCACGCCGCGCGGCGCGGGCGGGAGGCCGGTCAGCTCGAAGGTGCCGAGCTTCTTGTTGTAGGCCGCGATCTCCCGCTCGCCCTGGAACACCTGGATCAGCACCGACGGCTGGTTGTCGTCGGCCGTGGTGAAGACCTCGGAGCGCTTGGTCGGGATGGTGGTGTTGCGCTCGATGAGCTTGGTGAAGATGCCGCCCTTGGTCTCGATGCCCAGGCTCAGCGGGGTCACGTCGAGCAGCAGGACGTCCTTGACCTCGCCCTTGAGCACGCCGGCCTGGAGGGCGGCGCCGACGGCGACGACCTCGTCGGGGTTGACGCCCTTGTTGGGCTCCTTGCCGGTGAGCTGCTTGACCAGGTCGGTGACGGCCGGCATCCGGGTGGAGCCGCCGACGAGGATGACGTGGTCGACGTCGGCGACCTTGATCCCGGCGTCCTTGACGGCCTGCTCGAACGGGCCCTTGCAGCGGTCCAGCAGGTCCTGCGTCATCCGCTGGAACTCGGCGCGGCTGAGCGTCACGTCCAGGTGCAGCGGGCCGGCGGAGCCGGCCGTGATGTACGGCAGGTTGATGTTGGTGGTGGTGGCCGCCGACAGCTCGATCTTGGCCTTCTCGGCCGCCTCGCGCAGCCGCTGGAGGGCCATCTTGTCCTGGGCCAGGTCGATGCCGTGCTCGCCCCGGAAGGTCTTCACCAGGTGGTCGATGATCCGCTGGTCCCAGTCGTCGCCGCCGAGCTGGTTGTCGCCGCTGGTCGACTTGACCTCGACGACGCCCTCGGCCAGCTCCAGCAGCGACACGTCGAAGGTGCCGCCGCCGAGGTCGAAGACCAGGACGGTCTGCTCCTTGGAGCCCTTGTCCAGCCCGTACGCCAGGGCCGCCGCGGTCGGCTCGTTCACGATCCGCAGCACGTTGAAGCCGGCGATCTCGCCGGCCTCCTTGGTGGCCTGACGCTGGCCGTCGTTGAAGTAGGCCGGGACGGTGATCACCGCGTCGGTGATCTGCTCGCCCAGGTACGCCTCGGCGTCCCGCTTGAGCTTCATCAGCGTCCGGGCCGAGATCTCCTGCGGGGTGTACTTCTTGCCGTCGATGTCGACGGTCCAGTTGGTGCCGATCTCCCGCTTGACCGACCGGATGGTCCGGTCCGGGTTCGTCACCGCCTGGCGCTTGGCGACCTCGCCGACGAGGACCTCCCCGTTGCGGGCGAACGCGACGATCGACGGGGTCGTCCGCGAGCCCTCAGCGTTCGCGATGACGGTGGGCTCACCGCCCTCGAGAACGCTGACGCAGGAGTTCGTCGTGCCGAGGTCGATACCGACCGCACGTGCCATCTTCGCTTCCTCGCTTCTTACGTTGGAGGCTTCTCGCGTCGGAGCAGGTGACGGGGGCTCTCCCGTCGCTCGCTCGCCACAAGTTGAGTGAACTTGACTCAATAGTGCCACGCGTACGGCGATCGTCAAGTCGAGTTGAGCCGACCCGACGCAACCTCGCGTTCGGGGGAGCCCGGTTGTCTTACCTTGCGTCGGTCGGGCACGCTTTAGCGGTGACGACGCACGGCGAGCCCGCCATCGATCCCGGTTCGCCCGCCGTCGCCGCCCGTACCGGCACGGGGGATGCCGGGGAGGACCCGTCCGGCCCTTCCGCGGACGGCCTGCCCGCCGCGCTCACCGCCCTGCGGGCCGCGATCGGCGCGGCCCGGTTCCCGCTCGCCCTGCCCTCGGCCGAGGCCGCCCGACAGCTCGGCGCGAGCCTCACCGCGCAGCTCGACGACTATCTCCTGCCCCGGCTCGCCCGGCTCGACGCGCCACTGCTCGTGGTCGTCGGCGGCTCCACCGGGGCCGGCAAGTCGACACTGGTCAACAGCCTCGTCCAGGCCCGGGTCAGCGCCGCCGGGGTGCTCCGGCCGACCACCCGCTCGCCGGTGCTCGTCTGCAACCCCGCCGACTCCGGCTGGTTCCGCCAGGGCGAGCTGCTGCCCGGCCTCACCCGCACCAACGAGCCGAGCGAGGACCCGGGCACCCTCCAGCTCGTCACCGCCCCGGCGCTCCCCGCCGGGCTGGCCTTCCTCGACGCCCCCGACATCGACTCCGTGGTCGACGCCAACCGCGCGCTCGCCGGCCAGCTCCTCGCCGCCGCCGACCTCTGGCTCTTCGTCACCACCGCCGCCCGCTACGCCGACGCGGTGCCCTGGGAGCTGCTGCACACGGCCCGGGCCCGGGGGGTGGTGATCGCCATGGTGCTCGACCGGGTGCCGGCGGAGGCCACCGACGAGGTGGCCGCCCACCTGGCCGAGATGCTCGCCGAACAGGGCCTCGGCGCGGCGCCCCTGTTCGTCCTCCCGGAGACCTGGGTCGACGGCCAGGGCCTGCTGCCCGACAAGGTCACCGACCCGCTGGGCGGCTGGTTCTCCCGGCTCGCCGCCGACGCCGGGGCACGCGCCGCCGTCGTCCGGCAGACCCTCGACGGCGCGCTCGCCGCGCTCGTCCCGGCTGTCGTGGGTCTGGCCGACGCCGCCGACGAGCAGGGGGACGCCGCCGACGCCCTCGACGACCGGGTCACCGCCGCCTACCAGGGGGCCGAGCGCACCGTGGAGCAGGGGCTGCGCGACGGCCGGCTGCTGCGCGGCGAGGTGCTCGCCCGGTGGCAGGAGTTCGTCGGCACCGGCGAGTTCTTCCGCACCCTGGAGGCCCGGATCGGCCGGTTGCGCGACCGGCTCCTGGCGGCGGTGACCGGCCGGCCCGCCCCCGCCACCGAGCTGCGCGACGCCATCGAGTCGCAGCTCGTCACGCTGCTGCGCGGGGTCGCCGCCGAGGCGGCCGAGAACACCTACACCGGGTGGCGGGCGCACCCCGCCGGGGCGGCCCTGCTCGAACCGCCGCTGGCCCATCCGGGCGCCGACTTCCCCGACCGCGCCGAACGGCTGGTCCGCGACTGGCAACGTGGGGTGCTGGAGCTGGTCCGGTCCGAGGGCGCCGACCGGCGGTTCGTCGCCCGCACCGCCGCGTACGCGGTCAACGCCACCGGGCTCGCCGTGATGATCGCCGTGTTCGCCTCGACCGCGTTCATCCCGACCGGGCTGGAGGTCGCCACGGGGGCCGGCACGACGGTCGCCGGGCAGGCCGTGCTCCAGGCGATCTTCGGCGACCAGGCCGTGCGTACGCTGGCCGCGAAGGCCCGGGGCGACCTGCTGGCGCGGGTCCGCGAGCTGCTCGACGCCGAGGCCACCCGGTTCCTGTCCCGCACGGCGACGGCCCGGCCGGCGGCGGACGCGGGGGACGCCCTGCGGGCGGCGGCCGAGCGGGTGGAGCAGGCCCGGCACCGCAGCGGCCTCGCGGCGGCCGGCGCGGCCGCCCTGCCCCCGGCCCTGGCCCCGGAGGGTGGGGCGCGGTGAGCCCGAACATCGTCGGCCGCGTACGCGAGGCGCTGCGCGGCGGCCAGCGGGTCGACCCGGACGCGCTGATCGCCCGCCTCGCCGCCGTCCGGCGGTTCCTCGAAGCGGCCGACGGCCAGCTCCCCGACACCCAGCTCGTGCCCGCGCACACCCTCGTCGAGCGCGCCGGCACCCGACTCTCGCTCTCCCGCGACCACACCGTCGTCGCCCTCGCCGGCGCCACCGGCAGCGGCAAGTCGAGCCTGTTCAACGCGCTCGCCCGGTTCGAGTTGTCCCCCGTCGGGGTGCGCCGCCCCACCACCGGCGTGGCCCACGCCTGCGTCTGGGGCCCGCTCGACGGCGCGACCCGGCTGCTCGACTGGACCGGCGTGCTGCCCCGGCACCGGTTCGTCCGGGAGAGCGCGCTCGACGGCGACGACGAGTCGGCCCTGCACGGGCTGGTCCTGCTCGACCTGCCCGACTTCGACTCGGTGCAGCGGTCGCACCGGCTGGAGGTCGACCGGCTGCTCGGCCTGGTCGACCTGGTGATCTGGGTCGTCGACCCGCAGAAGTACGCCGACCGGGTCGTCCACTCCAGCTACCTGCGCGAGTTCCACCGGCACCGGGACGTGACGCTGGTCGTGCTGAACCAGGCCGACCGGCTGCCCCCGGCCGAGCTGCCCCGCGTCCTGGCCGACCTGCGCCGGCTGCTCGACGCCGACGGCCTGGACGGGGTGCCGCTGCTGGCCACCACCGCCGTCGACCCGGGCGGGATCACCGAGCTGCGGGCGACGCTGGAGCGCACGGTCGCCGAGCGGCAGGCCGCCCTGCTCCGCCTTGCCGGCGACGTGGACACGGTCGTCGCCGGGCTGGCGGAGCTGGTCGCCGCCGAGCCCCCGGCCGCCGTGCCGGACGCCGGGCCCGCCTCGGGGCTGAACCGGGCGCTGGCCGGGGCGGCCGGGGTGCCGGCGGTGGCCGAGGCGGTCGAGGGCGCCTACCGGCACCGGGCCGCCGCGAGCACCGGCTGGCCGCTGGTGCGCGGCTGGCGGCGGCTGCGCCCCGACCCGCTGCGCCGGCTGCACCTGCCCGGCCCGACCGGCGGCGGCGACGCCGGCGACCCGGCGGAGAGCCTGGTCGCCGCGACCTCCGTACCCGATCCGACCGCCGCACAGCGCTCGGCGCTGGGCCTGGCCGTGCGGGCGGTGGCCGACCGCGCCGGGGCCGACCTGCCCGACGCGTGGGCGACCGCCGTGACCACCGCCGCCCGGTCCCGGCTCGGCGACCTGCCGGACGCCCTGGACCGCGCGGTGGCGCAGACCGACCTCGGGCTGGACCGGCGGCCCGCCTGGTGGCGGATCGTCGGCGGGGTGCAGTGGCTGGTCACCCTCGCGGCCGTGGCCGGCCTCGGCTGGCTCGCGCTCGGCTACGCGCTGCGCGCCCTCGGCCTGCCCGCCCTGGACGATCCCCGCGTCGGCGAGGTGCCGCTGCCCACCGTGCTGCTGCTCGGCGGCCTGCTCGCCGGGCTGCTGGTGGCGGCCTCGACCAGGCCCGTGGTGCGGTGGGCGGCCCGCCGGGCGCGCGGCCGGGCCGAGAAGCGGCTCGCCCTCGCCGTCGGCGCGGTCGGGCAGGAGCACGTGGTGGAGCCGGTGCGGGCGGTGCTGGCCCGTCACGGGCAGGCGTGGCAGGCGTTGCGCGACGCCGCCGGCCGCTGACGACCGGCGTCTTTCTTCGCTGTTCGGGGACCGTCGGCGGGCGTAGGGTCGACGCATGGCCACGCCTCAGACCCCCTACGACGCGGTGCTGCACGCCGCACGCGACGTGACCAGGCTCGACACCGCCCTCGATGCCGAGATGCTCGGCGCGGCGCTGCTCGGCAGCGTCTACTCGGTCGCGGAGACCGACCGGGAAACGGCCGTCCGGGAGTTCGTCACGGGCTTCCTCGCCGCCACCTCCCGCCGCCGCACGGCCGCGGCGAGGACCATCCGCTCCGTCTTCGCCGCCCTGGTGCCCGACGCCGAGGGCGCGGCGAAGGTCAACCCCGGCACCCAGGCCCCGGCCTGGGCCGCGCACCTCGGGCGGGTGCGCCTCACCGGCACCTGGAGCTACGGCGACGTGTACGGCGACCAGACCTCCTACCTCGCCACGTTCGCCTACGACGACGCGGCCGGCGGCCCCGAGCACGCGCTGGTGGCCCTGGTCGACCACAACATCGGCATCACCAAGGACGTCTTCGTGGGCGGCCCTGCGGGACGCATCGTCGAGCAGGTCCGGGAGATGGTCGACGGCGACGAGCTGACGTGGTTCCGGGAGGAGGACCCGGCCCGGATGCACGGCGAGGTCGGCCGGCACCTGGCCGTCACCGACGACCTGGGCGAGCTGCCCGCCGAGGGGTCCCTCGCCACCGACCGGGCGCTTGCCGGTGCCCGGCTGGCGTTGCTGCCCCCGCCGGCCCCCGGGTCCACCCGGGACGCCGAGCCCCTCTCCGGCGACCAGCGCACGGAGCTGGTCCGGGCGTTCCTCGCCTCGCCCGAGGCCGCCCGCTACGACCTCGACCCGTCCGACGACGCGGGGCTGGCCTCGCTGCACTTCTGCCTCAGCCTGCTGCTCGACCACGCGGCGAGCTTCCCCGACGCCGACGCGCTGCGCTGGAGCCCCACGGTCGCCGAGCTGTTCCTGCTCGACTGGGTGCACCGGCGGGCCGTGCTCGACATGGACGACGCCGCGATGCTGCCCCGGGTGCTGCGCGGCTGGGCGGCGTACGCGGCCCGGCGCAAGGGGCTGCCGCAGGCGGCGGCGGAGCGCACCGACACGGCGGTCGAGGAGATGATCCCCGAGTTCGCCCGGCTCTACTCCACCGGTGAGCGCCGCAGCCCCGCCACGGCGGCGGTCGCTCAGCTGATGGCCGACGGGGTGGACCCGGACGACCCGGCCGCCCTCGACGCCTGGATCGAGGCGAACCGGCACCGGCTCGCCGACGACGGGGCCTGACCCGACGCGCCCCGGGACCGACGGGGCCTGACCCGACACCGCCCGGGACCGACGGGGCCTGACCCGAGGCGGCCCGGCCCCGGTCGCAGCGCCCTGGCCGGGCCCGGCCCCGGTCGGGGGCCCGGCCAGGGCCGCGCGGGGGGTGGTCAGGCCAGCGCGCCGTAGACGGCTCCGGCCACCAGCCCGCCGACGGTCCCGCCCACCAGCACCTGCGCCAGGGTGTGGGCCCGCAGCCGCACCCGGGACCAGCCGGCCAGCACCGGCACCGGCGCGGCGGCCACCAGCGGGGGGCCGAAGGTGAGCACCAGCACCACCACCGCGCCGGCGGCCACCGCCGTGTGGATCGACATCTTCCACCAGTGGCTGACGGTCACCGCCACCACGAGCCCCACGACGCCGGCCGCCACCAGCGCCAGCAGCGGGCGGGGCGCGCCGAACGCGGCCAGCAGGACCCAGCCGGCCGCCGCCGAGGCGAGCCCGAACAGCAGCGGCGTCCGGCGCTGTTCGCGTACGCCGACGTGGTGGTCGGTGAGCCGCCCACGGCGTACCCCGCCGACGATGTACGCGAACGGGATCCCGCTGGCGAAGACGGTGGCGAGCAGCCCCCAGGCCAGCCCGTGCGCGCCGCCGTCGCCGCCGAACCAGCCGACCAGCATGGTCAGCATGGTCACCAGGACGGCGGGCGCGGTCAGCTCGGTGACCAGGCGGGCGACGCGCAGCCCCGGGCCGGGCGTGACGTGGAGGCGCTCCTGTCCCGCCGGGGGGCGATCCGGTCCGCTCAGCCCTGTCGCTCCCCGCCGTGCGGCCTCGGCCGCCGCCCGCCGCCGTGCGGCCTCGGCCGCCTGCCGGCCTGCGTTCTCGGCCGGGAGGCCGGGCCATGGTCACGCTCGATCCACGAAGCAGTGGCATCGGTCGCGCCACGAGGCCACTGCTTCCCGGATCGAGCGTGATCCTGACGAGTGCCGGGCCCGCCGGCGGTGACGGGCCTCACCGGGCGGCGGGCGGGAGCGCGTCGCCCACGGCAGGCCCGGAAGAGCCGGTGGCGGTGGGCCGGGGCGGGACCGCCGGAGCCTGCGGAGCCGGGCTGGGGCGGCGGCCGGGCGCGGCGGCCGTCGGACGACGCTGCGGGGGCGGGCCGGGCACCGCCCTGAACGCGGCCGGGGCGGGTTCGCCACCCGTCGTCGGCCCGGGGTCCGGGGCGGGTTCCCCGGTCGCCGTCGGGCCGGGGCCGGCTGTCGGGTCGGGGCCGACCGTGGGGTCCGCGCTCGCGGTCGGCTCGGTGCCCGACGATGGTTCCGGCACCTGGGCCGAGGCGGAGAGGGTCGCCGTCGGCCCGGCCGGCGGGGTCGACCCGGTCGGCGGGGTCGGTTCCCCGCTCGGGGCCGGCGCCGGGGAGGGGCGCGGCGTCGGGGTGGGGCTGGGGGTGACCGTCGGCGGCGGGGGCAGGGTCGGCACCCGCAGCGGCGGCGGGCGGTGGACCGCCTCGGGGTCCGACCGGTCGGGAGCGGCCGGCACGATCGGCGCGGGCGCGGGCGGCGGGAGACCCGGGCCCGGCAGCCCGGTCTGCGGCGTCGCCACCGGGCCCTTCGGGGTGGCAGGGGCGACCGCGGGTGGGCCGGTCGCCGGCACGATCACCGGCCCGACCGAGCGCGTGGGGATGAACGGGGTGCTGCTGTCGGGGAGGGCGGTGCTGCCCACCGTGGCCGACCCGGTGCTGATGGCGGCGAGGATCGGCATCGAGGCGGTGCCGGCGAGCAGGGCGACCGTGAAGAGGTATCCGCGCCCGGGGCCGCCGAAGCCGGGGGCGCGGTGGGCTCCCACGACCCGACGGTAGCCGCCCCCGGCCGCACGGTGCCGGCCGAGCAGCGGCACGGTGGGACCCTCGCCTGGCTGGGACACGCGCACTCCTCGTCCGTCGTCGGTCATCGATGCAGGCCGGTGACCCACCAAGGGCCAAAACGGGCATAAACCCATGAAACGCCCGCCGGCTCCATCAGCTTGACTCAGTGACGGCCAGTTCACCAGGAGCCACCGCGTGTCGACAGACAAATTGTCCGGCCCGCCCCGGCGACTCACGGTCCTCCCCGGACAGCGGGCCCCACCAGCCACAAACCCGACAGCCCCCGGAATCCGGGGCGGGCGTACTGTGGGCGCGCTCACCTCCTCTGCCATGATTTGTGGCACGACGGCAACGCAGCCGCGACCTCCGCGCACCCTGCGGCAGGCGCGGTACGACGCCGGCGCTCCCGAACCGGGTTCGCACGGAATCCGGCTCACGCCGCGCGGCAACCCTCACCGGGGCTAGGCGCGGCCGCCAGGAACCAGCCCGGCACCAGCCGGGCGGGTGCACGCACTGCGCGGAGCGGGTCACCCCCGGTGCCGGCGCAGACCACGACAGGGAGAGACGGATGGCAAAGGGCGACCCCGGGGTCACCACCACCCGCGGCCGGCGAGCCGCACCCCGTGCCAAGCGAACGGCCGCGACGGCTGGCGGCGACCCGGAACTCGTGCAGCTGCTCACGCCCGCCGGAGAGCGCATCGAGAGCGCGTTCGGGCCGGACGGCACGGAGTACCGCGCCGACTTCACCGACGAGGAGTACCGCGGGCTCTACCGCGACCTCGTGCTGGTCCGCAAGCTCGACGCCGAGGCCACCGCCCTGCAACGGCAGGGCGAGCTGGGGCTGTGGGCCAGCCTGCTCGGCCAGGAGGCGGCGCAGGTCGGCTCCGGGCGGGCGCTGCGCCGGCAGGACATGGCCTTCCCGACCTACCGCGAGCACGGCGTGCTCTATTGCCGGGGCATCGACCCGATCATGCCGCTCGGCCTGTTCCGGGGCGTCGACCAGGGCGGCTGGGACCCGAACGAGTTCAAGTTCAACATGTACACGATCGTGATCGGGGCGCAGACCCTGCACGCGACCGGGTACGCGATGGGCGTCCACATGGACGGCAAGACCGGCGGCGACGACGGCGAGGCGGTGATCGCCTACTTCGGCGACGGCGCGACCAGCCAGGGCGACGTGAACGAGGCGTTCGTCTGGGCCAGCGTCTTCAACGCCCCGCTGGTGTTCTTCTGCCAGAACAACCAGTACGCCATCTCCGAGCCCCTGGAGCGGCAGACCCGCGTCCCGCTCTACCAGCGGGCGCGCGGCTTCGGCTTCCCCGGCGTACGGGTGGACGGCAACGACGTCCTCGCCTCGTACGCGGTGACCCGGCACGCGCTGGACAACGCGCGGCACGGCCAGGGCCCGAGCCTGATCGAGGCGTACACCTACCGGATGGGGGCGCACACCACCTCCGACGATCCGACCCGCTACCGGATCGCCAGCGAGGTCGAGGCCTGGCAGGCCAAGGACCCGATCGCCCGGATGAAGGCGTTCCTGGAGAAGCAGAAGATCGCCGACGGGGCGTTCTTCGCCGAGGTCGACGAGCAGGCCCGCGCCGAGTCGGTGCACCTGCGCGAGCGGGTGCTCGCCATGCCCGACCCCGAGCCGGTGACGATGTTCGACCACGTCTACCCGCACGGGTCCCCGGAGCTCGACGAGCAGCGGGCGCAGTTCAGCCGCTACCTGGAGTCGTTCGAAGGGAGCGCCCACTGATGGCCACGGAGACGCTCACCCTCGGCAAGGCCCTCAACGCCGGCCTGCGCCGGGCCCTGGAGCACGACCAGAAGGTCGTCATCATGGGCGAGGACGTCGGCAAGCTCGGCGGCGTGTTCCGGATCACCGACGGCCTCCAGAAGGACTTCGGCGACCAGCGGGTGATCGACACCCCGCTGGCCGAGTCCGGCATCATCGGCACCGCCGTCGGCCTGGCCATCCGCGGCTTCCGCCCGGTCTGCGAGATCCAGTTCGACGGCTTCGTCTACCCCGCGTACGACCAGATCGTGTCGCAGGTGGCGAAGATGCACTACCGCTCGCAGGGCAAGGTCCGCATCCCGATGGTCATCCGGATCCCGTACGGGGGCGGCATCGGCGCGGTCGAGCACCACTCGGAGTCGCCGGAGGCGTACTTCGCGCACACCGCCGGCCTGAAGGTCGTGACCTGCGCCAACCCCCAGGACGCCTACTGGATGATCCAGCAGGCGGTCGCCTCGGACGACCCGATCGTCTTCCTGGAGCCGAAGCGGCGCTACTGGGAGAAGGGCCCGGTCGACCTGGAGGCCCCGCTGTCGGCGGCGTACCCGCTGCACTCGGCCCGGGTGGCGCGGGCCGGGACGGACGCCACCGTCCTGGCGTACGGGCCGATGGTGCGGACCTGCCTGGACGCGGCGGCCGCCGCGGCCGAGGACGGCCGGGAGCTGGAGGTCGTCGACCTGCGCACGCTCTCCCCGCTGGACCTGACCGCCGTCTACGAGTCGGTGCGGCGCACCGGCCGGTGCGTGGTGGTGCACGAGGCCCCCGGCAACCTGGGCCTGGGCGCGGAGATCGCCGCCCGGGTCACCGAGGAGTGCTTCTACTCCCTGGAGGCCCCGGTGCTGCGGGTGACCGGCTTCGACACCCCCTACCCGGCGTCCCGGGTGGAGGAGGAGTACCTGCCGGACCTCGACCGGGTGCTCGACGCCGTCGACCGCGCCTTCGGGTGGTGAGCGGGGTGTCGCGGATCAAGGAGTTCAACCTGCCCGACCTGGGCGAGGGACTGACCGAGGGCGAGATCCTCGCCTGGCTGGTCTCCGAGGGCGACACGATCGAGCTGAACCAGCCGATCGTGGAGGTGGAGACGGCGAAGGCGGCCGTCGAGATCCCCGCCAAGTGGGCCGGTCAGGTGCGGTCGATCTTCCACCCGGAGGGCAGCACGGTCGAGGTCGGCACCCCGATCATCGCGATCGACACCGACCCGGGCGCGGGCCCGATCGAGGCGTCGACGACGGGCGCGCCGTCCGCCGACCTGCCGGCCCCGTCGGCGGCCTCCCTCGCCGCCGTCGAGATCGCGCCCGCGGAGGGCATGGTCGAGCCGGGCCTGATCGGCGGCGTGGCGCCGGGCGGGCGCACCGCCGTGCTGGTCGGCTACGGCCCGCGCAACGCGCCGGCCAAGCGCCGCCCGCGCAAGGGCGCGCCGCCGGAGCGGCCCGCCACCGCTCCGGCCGCGTCCGCCCCGGCGGCGGCCCCTGGCGCTGCGGCACCGGCACCCGTCGCCCCGGCACCGGCACCGGCGACCGTGAACGGCAACGGGCGGCCCGGCGGGCTGGTGCTGGCCAAGCCGCCGGTGCGCAAGCTCGCCAAGGATCTCGGCGTCGACCTCGGCGCGCTGACCGGGTCGGGGCCGCTGGGCTCGATCACCCGGGAGGACGTACAGCGGGCGGCGAGCGGCACCGCGACGGCGGCCGGGTCGCCGACGGTCGCGGCACCGGCCACGTCGGCCGCGTCGTTCGGCGCGGACCGCGAGCGGCGCATCCCCGTCAAGGGGGTACGCCGGCTCACCGCCGAGAACATGTCCCGCTCGGCCTTCACCGCGCCGCACGTGACGGAGTTCCTGACCGTCGACGTGACCCGGGCGATGAAGGCCCTGGACCGGCTTCGCGGCCGGCGGGAGTGGCGCGACGTGCGGGTCTCGCCGCTGCTGCTGGTCGCCAAGGCGGTGCTGCTGGCGGTGCGGCGGCACCCGATGGTCAACTCGACGTGGGCCGGCGACGAGATCGTCGTCAAGGAGTACGTCAACCTGGGCATCGCGGCGGCCACGGAGCGCGGCCTGATCGTGCCGAACGTCAAGGACGCCGGCCGGCTCACGCTGCGTGAGCTGGCGGACGCGCTGACCGACCTGGTGCAGACGGCGAAGGCCGGGCGGACGTCGCCGGCCGACATGTCCGGCGGCACCCTGACGATCACCAACGTCGGGGTGTTCGGGGTGGACACCGGCACGCCGATCCTGCCCCCGGGCGAGTCGGCGATCCTGGCCTTCGGCGCGGTCCGCGAGCTGCCCTGGGTGCACAAGGGCAAGGTCCGCCCACGCCAGGTGACCACGCTGGGGCTCTCCTTCGACCACCGGATCATCGACGGTGAACTCGGCTCGAAGTTCCTCCGCGACATCGGGGACTTCCTGACCGACCCGGAGGCGGCGCTGCTCGCCTGGACCTGACGGGTCACGACACCGCAGCCACGGCCGGTGTGCCACGGGTGAACGCCCGGCACACCGGCCGTGGCCGTTGGAAGAAGAAAATGCCGCCACAGCGCCCCGTTGACCTACGATCCTTAGGCAGGTGTCTCAGCTCACCTACTAATCGTTGGAAGTTCCGGGCTGGATGCGGTTCAATTGAGTCATCAAGGGGCCGACAACCGAATAGCCAGGAGGAGAACCCAGATGAGCATGATCGAGCGAATCCGCAACCGCCGCGACGCCAACCGCCGGGCCCGTGCCATCGAGCACGCCCTGCGCTCCGCCAACTCGCCCGCGGTCCGCGAGGAGCTTCTCGCCATCGCCCAGCGTCACATGAGCTGACGCCCCACACTTTTCTCACCCTCCTCCAGTTCGACGACCCGCCCGGTTCGCCCGGGCGGGTCGTCGGCGTTTCGGGCCTATTGACACCGGGATTCCGCCTCGCCGCACCGCCCGGTACGGTGGGGCTCGGTCGTCAACCGCCCGCCCGGACCCCGTCGTGCCGATAGAAGCTGCTCGACACCGTCCGGCGACGCGGAGTGACGGCCGGTGCTCCCCGGAGGCCGCGGGCGGCCACCGGATACGGTGCGGGGAGTCCCCACGGCCGGCACCGCCGGCCACACCGGCACCCACGCCGACGCACCGTCGGCATCGGCGGCCGACATGTGATGGAGGAGGCGCACCGATGACGTCCGAGGGCCCGCACCACCCCGGCCAGGAGCCGGACGAGGTGTCGCCGGGCACCGGCGCACCGGCGCCGTACGGCGTCGCCAACCCCGACCTGGGCTGGGCGCCCCCGCCCCCCACGGCCCGGCCGAACCCGCCCGCCCCCGCCTGGGCGACCCAGAACGACCAGCCGCCGACCGCCGCCTGGGGCGCGCCTCCCCACGGCGAGCAACCGCCGCCGGCCGCCTGGGGTGCCGGGCCGCAGGGCGACCAGCCGGCCACTCCCCACTGGGGCGCGGCACCGGGCGACCAGCCGCCGACCGCCGCCTGGGGTGCGCCCCCGCCGGGCGACCAGCCACCGACCGCCGCCTGGGGTGCCGCCCAGGTGCCGGCGCAGCAGCCGGAGCCGAACCGCCCGGCCGCCTGGGGGCCGCCGGCCGCCACGACCCAGCCCTCCTGGGAGCAGAACGAGCAGTCCGGGCCGGGCTGGCAGCAGAACGAGCCGGCCAGCCCCGGCCGGGCCGCCGTGAGCGCGCCGAACGGCGAGCCGGCCCAGCCGGCCTGGGCCACGCAGCCCGAGCAGTCGGCCCCGGCCTGGGCCGGCGCGGCCGAGCAGCCGCCGGCCCCGTGGGGCCAGGCCGAGTCCGGCGCCCGGGGAGCCGCCCGCGTGCCCGGCCAGGCGACCCCGCCCCCGGACTGGGCCGCCGCGCAGGACGACCCCGCCCGCTCCGGCGGCTGGAACGGCGGCCAACAGGCCGACGGCCCCGCCAGCGGAGAAGGCTGGAACACCACGCCGCAGCAGGCCGACGACCCCGCCCGCTCCGGTGGCTGGCCACGGGCCGAGCAACCCGACGCCCCCGGCCAGGCGGGCCAGGCCACCCCGCCCGGGCAGCCCGGATTCGGCGGCCCGGCCGCGCAACCCACGTTCGACGGCGCGTCCGGGCAGCCCGGATTCGGCGGGCCGGTCGAGCAGCAGCCGCCGGCCCCGTGGGGCCAGGCCGAGTCCGGTGCCCGGGGCGCCGCCCGCGTGCCCGGCCAGGCGACCCCGCCCCCGGACTGGGCCGCCGCGCAGGACGACCCCGCCCGCTCCGGTGGGTGGGCGGCCACGGCGGTCCACGCCGACGAGCAGCCGCAGCCGAACGCCTGGCCCGCCGCAGCCGACGAGTCGGGGCAGCCCGGCGCGTGGGGCGCGGCAGCGGTGCCGCAGCGGCAGGACGACCGGCCGGAGGTTCCCGACTGGGCGGCGGCCGAGCCGACCTCCGTCCCACCGGCGCGGGCCACCGCCACCGTCGGCACGGACGGGCCACCCGCCTGGGCGACGCCCGGCGAGAGCCCGCAGCGGCCCGGTGCCGACCGGCCGGTCATGCCGGATGTCGAGCCGTGGGCACCGGGCGAGGCGTGGGGGCGTACCGAGGCGGAGACCGCCGCGCCGCCGCAGCAGGCCGGCAACGGCTGGGAGCCCGAGCGGTCCGAGGACCGTCCGCTCTACCAGCCCGCCCCCGGGCCGGGGATCTCACCGGCCAACGCCGTGCCGCTGCCGCCGCAGGAGCAGCGCGTGCCCGGTGCCAGCCTGGCCGCCCTGCCGCCGGCCGACTACGCCCCGCCGGCCCAGTTCCCACCGGCGATCGAACCTCCGGCGGCCGGCGATCCGTCGGGTCGGGAGGGCGCCCCGCCGCCGTACGCGCCCGACTCGGGTGCCGGCTGGGGCCGCGCCGAGGAGCCGCACCCGCAGGGCACCCCGTTCGTGCCCGCCCCCCGGGTCTCGCCCGAGTCCGGGGCGGCCGCCCGGGCCGCCGTACCCCCGGCGGAGGCCGGGGAGGTCGGAGCCGGCGCGGTGGGCAGCGTCTCGGCGAGCGCCTCCGTGCCGATGGCCAGCCGGGTGGTCCCCCCCACCGACCAGGCGCTGCACCCCGGCGGCGCGGCCGCGCCGCAGCCCCGGGTGTACGGCCGGCCGGCCCGCCCGGAGCCGGCCGACGAGCCGGAGCCGGCCGACGAGAGCCCGTTCCGCCCCGAGCACAACCCGCCACCGTCGCGGTTCGACGAACCGGGCCCGCAGGGTCGCTTCGACGATGCCCCGGGCCGGTTCGACGAGCCGGGCCGGTTCGATGATGCCCCGGGGCGCTTCGAGGAGCCGGGTCGGTTCGACGAGCCGGGCCCGCAGCGGCGCTCCCCCGAACACGACCACCCGAGCGGGTTCGAAGGGCACGACCAGCAGCGTGGCTTCGACGGGCGCGACCAGCACCGCGGGTTCGACGACGTCGGTCCGCCGCAGCGCTTCGACGACCGGGGGCCACAGGCGGGGCAGCGCTTCGACGCCCCGGACCGGCAGGCCGGCCAGCCCCACGGCTTCGGTGACGGCCCGGCGGCCGGGGTGGCCGGTGCGGCGGCCCCGCCGACCTTCCCGCCCGGGGTGCCGTCCTTCGTGGACCCGCCGGCCAGCAACCGGCCCGTCAACGGCGTCCGCCCCCACGAGGGCGACCGACCGGGCGACCAGTTCGGCGGCCCGATGGGTGGGGCCACCGCCGTGCAGGGCACGATGCCCGGCCACGGTCCCGCCCCGTACGGCGAGCCGACCCAGGTCGGCTTCCCGGCGCAGGGGGCGCAGTCCGGCCCCGCCTGGGGCCAGGAGCCCGAGGAGCAGGGCCGGTTCGACGCGTTCAAGCCGGAGGCGGACGCGCCGAAGGCCGAGGCTCCGCCGCCGAAGGTCCGCAACGGCCGGGTGCTGGCCGCCGTGCTGGTGGCCGCCGTGCTGATCCTCGCGGTGCCGCTGGGGCTGCTCATGCTGCTCGGCAAGGTGGGCGGCGACAGCACGAAGGCGTTCGACCCGGCCGTCGGCTCCTGCGTCAAGCAGTCGGGCGGCAACGCCACGGCGGCCACCTGCGGCGAGGCCGGATCGTTCACGATCGTGTCCAAGGTCGAGGCCAAGGAGAAGTGCGCCGACCCGGCCCAGCCGCACGTCGTCCTCCGTGGCGACGTGCCGAAGAAGGTGCTCTGCCTCAAGCCGGCCGCCAAGTAGCGACCCCCGGGGGCGGGGCCACGGACCACCGTGGCCCCGCCCCCGTCGTACGCCCGGGGGTGTGACCGGGCCGCGCGGGGTCCCGGCCGGTCGGGGCCTCGCGGTCGGGCAGACTGGGGGCATGAGCGCACGAGTACGGGCTCCCGAGCTGCGCGGACGGGGCTGGCTGAACACCGGCGGGCGGGACCTGAAGCTGGCCGACCTGCGCGGCAAGATCACCATTGCCGACTTCTGGACCTTCTGCTGCATCAACTGCCTGCACGTGCTCGACGAGTTGCGCCCCCTGGAGGAGAAGTACGCCGACGTGCTGGTCGTCGTCGGCATCCACTCGCCGAAGTTCGAACACGAGAAGGACCCGGCCGCCGTCGCCGCCGCCGTCGAGCGGTACGGCGTGCACCACCCCGTCCTCGACGACCCCGAGCTGGACATGTGGCAGCAGTACGCGGCCCGCGCCTGGCCGACCCTCGCCGTGATCGACCCCGAGGGGTACGTGGTGGCCACGATGGCCGGCGAGGGCCACGCCGAAGGGCTGGCGCGGCTGGTCGACGAGCTGGTCGCCACCCACGAGGCGAAGGGCACCCTGCACCGGGGCGACGGCCCGTACGTGCCGCCCGCCGAGCCGGAGACGGCCCTGCGCTTCCCCGGCAAGGCCCTCGCGCTCGACGGCGGGCACCTGCTCGTGTCGGACTCGGCCCGGCACTCCCTGGTCGAGCTGGCCCCCGACGGCGAGACGCTGGTGCGCCGGATCGGCGCGGGCGTCCGGGGGCGCGCGGACGGGCCGCCCGGCGTCGCCACCTTCTCCGAGCCGCAGGGGCTCTGCCGGCTGCCGGAGCACGTGGCCGAGGTGGCCGGGTACGACGTGGTCGTCGCCGACACCGTCAACCACCTGCTGCGCGGGGTGCGGCTGGCCACCGGCGAGGTGGTGACCGTCGCCGGCACCGGCCGGCAGTGGCGCTCCACGGTGGACGACCACGCGCACGACTCGCTCTCGGTCGACCTCTCCTCCCCCTGGGACCTGGCCTGGTACGACGACCGGTTGATCGTCGCGATGGCGGGCATCCACCAGCTCTGGTGGTTCGACCCGATCCGCCGCACGGCGGGCATGTACGCCGGCACGACCGTCGAGGCGCTGCGGGACGGGCCGCTGGCCGAGGCGTGGCTGGCCCAGCCGTCCGGCCTCTCGGTCTCGGCCGACGGCAGCCGGCTGTGGGTCGCCGACAGCGAGACCAGCGCCATCCGGTACGTCGAGAACGGCGTCCTGGGCACCGCCGTCGGGCAGGGGTTGTTCGACTTCGGCCACGTCGACGGCCCGGCCGACCGGGCGCTGCTCCAGCACCCGCTGGGGGTGTGCGCGCTGCCCGACGGCTCGGTGCTGGTCGCCGACACGTACAACGGGGCGGTCCGCCGCTTCGACCCGACCTCCGGGCAGGTGTCGACGGTCGCCGACGGGCTCGCCGAGCCGAGCGACGTGGTGCTGACCGCCGACGGCGGGGTGCTGGTGGTCGAGTCGGCGGCGCACCGGCTGACCCGGCTGGCCCCGGGCGCGTTGTCGGCCGTGGGGGCGAGCACGGTCGACGGCCCGCGGCACCGCACGGAGCGGAAGCCGATGGAGGTGGCGGCGGGCGAGGTGACGCTTGAGGTGGTCTTCACCCCGGCGCCGGGGCAGAAGCTGGACGAGACGTACGGGCCGTCGACGCGGCTGGTGGTCTCGGCGTCGCCGCCGGAGCTGCTGGTGGCGGGGGCGGGCACCGGCACGGAGCTGTCCCGCCGGTTGGTGGTCGACGGGTCGGTGGCCGGCGGGGTGCTCCAGGTGACCGCGCAGGCGGCGACGTGCGACGCCGACGTGGAGCACGCGGCCTGCCACCTGACCCGGCAGGACTGGGGGGTGCCGGTGCGGGTCGTCGAGGGCGGCCCGGCGCGGCTCCCGCTGGTCCTGCGCGGCCTCGACGCCTGACAGCCTGCGCCCCGCCGGCCGCCCCCGCGCGGCCGCCCGCGCGCCGGCGCTGGGTGCGTTAGGAAGGGGCCCTTCCTATACAGAAGGCGTTAACAGGGTGCCCCTCCTTTCACGCGAACGGAGTGAGCGTGACCCCCGCGTCGAGGAGCGCGGCCCGCACCAGCTCGGCGGACGCCACCGCGCCCGGCGTGTCGCCGTGCAGGCAGATGGACTCGACGGGGCAGGGCACGACGGTGCCGTCGACGGCCACCACCGTCTGCTCGGTGGCCATCCGGACGGCCCGGGCGGCCACCTGCTCGGGGTCGGTGACCAGCGCGCCGGGGGCGGTGCGGGGCACCAGCGTGCCGTTGGGCAGGTAGCCCCGGTCGGCGAAGCCCTCGGCGATCACCCGCAGGCCGGCACCGGTGGCGAGTTGGGCGAGCACCGAGCCGGGGGCGCAGAGCACCGGCAGGTCGCGGTCGTAGTCGTCGATGGCGGCGATCAGGGCGGCGGCCTGCGACTCGTCGGCCGACACGGCGTGGTAGAGCGCCCCGTGCGGCTTCAGGTAGCGGACCCGGGTGCGGTACGCCCGGCAGAACGCGTCGAGCGCGCCGAGCTGGTAGGTGGTCTCGTCGCGCAGGTCCCCGAACGCGTACGCGATGTGTCGGCGGCCGAAGCCGGCGAGGTCGCGGTAGCCGACCTGCGCCCCGACGGCGACCCCGCGCCCGGCGGCGGCGGCGCAGACCCGGCGCATGGTGGACGGGTCGCCGCCGTGGAAGCCGCAGGCGACGTTGGCCGAGGTGATCAGGTCGAGCAGCGCCTCGTCGTCGCCGAGCCGCCAGATGCCGAATCCCTCGCCGAGGTCAGCGTTGAGGTCCATGGAACGTCACCGTAGTCCCCGGGCGGGCCTGCGCGAGCGGCGTCACGTCGTCCACCACCCCGACGACGGGGTAGCCGCCGGTGGTGGGATGGTCGGCGAGGAAGATCAGCGGCTGGCCGTCGGCGGGCACCTGCACCGCGCCGAGCACGAGGCCCTCGCTGGGCAGTTCCCCGGCGATCGCGCGGGGCAGCGGCACGCCGGTCAGTCGCGCGCCGACCCGGTTGCTGACCGGGCTCACCGTGTACGGCGTGCCGAGCAGCCGGTCGAGCGCGGCCGGGGTGAACCAGTCGTCGCGGGGCCCGAGGCGCAGCCGGAGCCGCAGCAGCGGCGGGGCGGGCCGCCCGACGGTCACGTCGACGGGGGCGGGGTCGCCGGCCGGGTCGCCGAGGGGCAGCACGTCGCCGTCGCGCAGTGGGGGCGGGCCGAGGCCGGAGAGGGTGTCGGTGGACCGGCTGCCGAGCACCGGCGGCACGGCGATCCCGCCCGCGACGGCGAGCCAGGTGCGCAGTCCGGTGCGGGCCGGGCCGATCCGCACGGTCGCCCCGGCGGGCACGGCCAGGGGGCGGCCGACGTCTCCGGGCCGGTCGCCGAGGTGCGGGCGGGGGCCGGTCCGCCGCGCGTCGCCGGTGTGCGGGTCACCGGTGTGCGGGTCACCGGTCCGTCCGTCGCCCAGCCGTCCGTCGCCGATCCACACGTCGGCGTCCGCGCCGGTGAGCGCGACCGTGCCGGCCCGGGTGAGGCGCAGCGTGCAGCCGGTGAGGGTGACCTCCAGGCCGGCGGCGTCCTCCGGGTTGCCGACGAGGCGGTTGGCCAGCCGCAGGGCGGCCGGGTCGAGCGCCCCCGACCGGGGGACGCCGAGGTGCGCCCAGCCGGGCCGGCCCTGGTCCTGCACGGTGGTGAGCGCCCCGGCCCGGAGCACCTCCAGCCGGCGCGCCGGGCCGGGATCGGGCGGGCGGGTCACGCGGTCGCCGCCAGGCGTACCCGGGTGCCGGGGGCGAGCCGGGCCGGCGGGTCGACGGTCACGTCGAACAGGGTGAGCCCGGTGCGGCCGACGAGCAGCCAGCCGCCGGGCGACGCGCCGGGGTAGATCCCGGCGTACGGGCCGGCGAGCGCGACCGAGCCGGCGGGGACCCGGGGGCGGGGGGTGGCGAGCCGGGGCACCGCCCACTCCGGCGGCAGCCCGGTCAGGTACGCGAACCCGGGCGCGAACCCGCAGAAGGCCACCCGGAACGGGGTGCCGGTGAGGCGGGCGATCACCTCGGGCACGTCCACGCCCCAGTGGCCGGCGACGACGGGCAGGTCCGCTCCGTCGTACGTGACGGGGACCTCGACCTCGGCGGGCGGGGTGCCGCCGGTCGGCGTCGTGCCGGCGGCGGGGGTGTCGCCGGCGGATCCCCCCGGGTCGGCGGGGTAGGGCGTCCAGTGGGCCACGAGCGTGGCGGCCCGGTCGGGGTCGGGCACCCCGTCGAGCAGCACCGTACGGGCCGCCGGGACGATCTCGACCGCGGTCAGCTCGCCGGCGGCGCGGCGGCGCGTCAGCTCGGCGCGCCACGCCTCCACCTGGTCGGTGTCGTCGCAGTCGAGCAGCAGGGCGTGCGCGCCGACGGGCCGGATCCGCATCCCGCCATGATTCCCGACGGGTGGCTCCGGCAGGGCCACCGGACCCCTGGATCCGGTGACGATCAGCACTACTTGACGGTAACCTACGGTGCCGTAACCTAGGTGCGTGACGACCTCCGCACCGCTTCGACTCAAGCCGGTCGACATCGGGAAGCCGCGGATGCGCGGCTGGCTGCACACCTACGCGTTCTTCGCCGCGCTCGTCTGCGGCATCGTGCTCTGCGCCATCGCCGCCAGCCGCCCCGGCTGGTCCCCCCTGGCCAGTTGCCTCATCTACAGCCTGACGGTCTGCGGCCTCTTCGGCACCAGCGCGCTCTACCACCGTCGGGTGTGGTCCGAGCGCGGCTACCAGATCATGCGCCGGATGGACCACTCGATGATCTTCGTGTTCATCGCCGGCACGTACACCCCGTTCTGCGTCCTGCTGCTGGACGCCCGGCAGGCGACCACCATGCTCGCCCTGGTCTGGGGCGGCGCGCTGGGCGGGGTGGCCGTGAAACTGGTCTGGCCGCACGCGCCGCGCTGGGTCTCCGCACCGCTCTACCTGGCGCTCGGCTGGGTGTCGGTGGCGATGCTGCCGCAGATCCTGCACTCCGGCGGCGTGACCGCGCTGGTGCTGCTCGCCGTCGGCGGCGCGATCTACAGCGTCGGCGCCGTCTTCTACGCGTTGCGCCGGCCCAACCCGTGGCCCACCGTCTTCGGTCACCACGAGTTCTTCCACGCCTGCACGCTGGTGGCGGCGATCTGCCACCACATCGCGATCTACTTCGCCCTGTTCGCCTGAGCCCGCACCCCCGTCAACCCGCCCTGACACCCTGCCCCGGGCACGCGCCGGGGGCCCCGCGCCGTTGCGGGGCCCCCGGAGTCGTGGGCGGTCGCGGCCCGTGCGGGCCGGGGACCGGTCAGACCGTGCGACCCGGGCGGCGCACCTCGCGGTACTCCTGGACCACGGGCTCGCCCTGCACCGGCACGACCCGGTCGGCGACCACACGGTTCTGGCGCACCGGCGCGGCGACCACCGTCCGGCGGCCCCGGTTCCAGAAGTAGAGCGTCGTGAGCAGGCTGACGACCCCGGCGAGCATCAGCACCCAGCCGACGACGCCGAGGTTCAGCCACCCCAGGTCGGCCTGCACGGCGAACGCGAAGATCGCACCCAGCGCGATGAGGAAGATGCTGGCACCAATGCCCATTTTCGTCGCCTCCTTGGCTGTCAGCTGGCGCTGCTACCCACCGCGGCCATGGATGAGGTTGCGGCACCCATCGACATACCCAGGCGCTCCGATCGTCAATCGGGCAAGCTGGGCCCATGACGGACGCCGGAGGGACGGAACGGACACTGGTGCTGCTGCGGCACGCCAAGGCGGAGGCGCCGGGGAACGGCCCGGACGTCCAGCGACCGCTGACCGCGCGGGGGCACGCCGACTCGGCCGCCGCCGGAGCCTGGCTGGCCCGGCACGACCTGCTGCCCGACGTGGTGCTCTGCTCGGCCGCGCGGCGCACCCGGCAGACCTGGCACGGCGTGCAGCTCGGCATGACCGGCTCGGCGGACGAGGCGGGGCCGGCCGGCCCCGCGCCGCAGGTGCGCTACGAGCCGGGCGCGTACGAGGCACGCCCGGCGGAGCTGCTGGCGCTGGTCCGGTCGGCCCCGGCGGAGGCGGCGACGGTGCTGCTGGTCGCCCACAACCCGGGCATCTCGCTGCTCTCGGCGCTGCTCGACCCGGAACGCGCGGACCAGGAGGGGCTGCGCACCACCGACCTGGTGGTGCACCGCGCACCGGTCCCGTGGGCCGAGCTGCGCCGCGCGGACATCGTGGCCCGCCACACCGCCCGCGCCTGAGGCGCAAGGAAGGGCCCCCTGTTAACGCATTCCGTTGTACAGGGGCCCCCTGTTAACACCTGCGAACGCCCGAGGTGCGCCCGCCCGGCCCGGGCGGCGCGGGCCGGCCCGGGCGGGCGGGCCGGCGGGCCTCAGGAGGGCGGTGCCGTGGGCGGAGGCGGGTCGGGCGGAGGCGGCATCATCGCGGTCGGATGCGACAGCCTGTTCTCCTCCACGATCAGGGTGCGCGCCCGCTTGCGCCGGTCCTGCCAGAACCAGAGCGTGGTGAGCAGCACGGCCAACCCGGCCAGGATGAAGACCCAGCCGACCGCGCGCAGATCCACCCACCAGACGTTGGCCCGGATGGCGAAGGTCAGGATCGCGCCGATGGCGATGAGGAAGATTCCACTACCAATGCCCATGTGCGCTGCACCCCCACGTGCGGTGGCTCTGGGCGTTCACTGACGACGTCCGGGCCTCGGTTACCCACCCGACGGGGCAAGTACCCGGGATACGACCGGCGATGGGGGACACGCGGGACCGTTCGGCACGGGTCGCCGAAGCGGGGCAGGACGGCGACGGCCGACGAGACGGGGCAGGACTGCGACGGCCGACGAGACGGGGCGGGAAGGCGACGGCCGGCGAGTTGGGGGACTCGCCGGCCGTCTGGAGGCCGCTGTGGTGCGTCAGCGGCTCAGAACGCCTCCTCCGGGAGGTCCATCAGCTCCAGGTCGGTGTTCTCGATGATCCGCCGGTCGGCGCCGAGGCGGGGCAGCACCTCGCGGGCGAAGAACTTCGCGGCGGCCACCTTGCCGGTGTAGAACGCCTTGTCGGCGGCGGAGACCTCGCCGGCGAGGGCGCGCAGGGCGACGTCGGCCTGCCGCTGGAGCAGCCAGCCGACGACCAGGTCGCCGATCGCCAGCAGGAACCGGCGGCTGCCGAGGCCCACCTTGTAGAGCGCCCGGGCGTCGCCGCCCTGCGCCTCGCCCAGCCAGCCGGTCAGCACGCCGAGGATGGTCTGCACCTCGGCGAGCGCCTTGCCGAGCGCCTGCCGTTCCTGCTTGAGCTGGCCGTTGCCGCCCTCGGAGGTGATGAACTCCTGGATCTCGCCGGCGACCGTCATGAGGGCCTTGCCGTTGTCCCGGACGATCTTGCGGAAGATCAGGTCGAGGCTCTGGATCGCGGTGGTGCCCTCGTACAGGGTGTCGATCTTGGCGTCCCGGACGTACTGCTCCAGCGGGTAGTCCTGGAGGAAGCCGGAGCCGCCGAAGGTCTGTAGCGCCTCGTGACCCAGCATCTCGTACGCCCGCTCGGAGCCGACGCCCTTGACCAGCGGCAGCAGCAGGTCGTTGACCCGCTTCGCGATCTTCGTCGCCTGCTCGTCGCCGGCCGCCTCGGCGATGGCGACCTGGTCCTGCCAGGAGGCGGTGTAGCAGACCAGGGCGCGCAGGCCCTCGGCGTACGACTTCTGGAGCATCAGCGAGCGGCGCACGTCGGGGTGGTGGGTGATGGTGACCCGGGGCGCGGTCTTGTCGGCCTGCTGGACGAGGTCGGCGCCCTGGACGCGGTTCTTGGCGTATTCGAGGGCGTTGAGGTAGCCGGTGGAGAGGGTGGCGATGGCCTTGGTGCCGACCATCATCCGGGCGTACTCAATGATCATGAACATCTGCCGGATGCCGTCGTGCTTGTCGCCGAGCAGCCAGCCCTTCGCCGGCACGCCGTGCTCGCCGAAGGTCATCTCGCAGGTGTTGGAGACCTTGATGCCCATCTTGTGCTCGACGTTGGTGGCGTAGACGCCGTTGCGCTCGCCCAGCTCGCCGGTCTCCGGGTCGAAGTGGAACTTCGGCACGACGAAGAGCGACAGGCCCTTGGTGCCGGGGCCGCCGACGCCCTCGACGCCGACCGGGCGGGCCAGCACGTAGTGCACGATGTTGTCGCTGAGGTCGTGCTCGCCGGAGGTGATGAAGCGCTTCACGCCCTCGATGTGCCACGAGCCGTCCGGCTGCGGGATCGCCCGGGTGCGGCCGGCGCCCACGTCGGAGCCCGCGTCGGGCTCGGTGAGCACCATCGTGGAGCCCCACTGCTTGTCGATGAAGAGCTTGGCCCACTTCTTCTGGCTCTCGGTGCCCTCGACGTGCAGCACGTGCGCGAAGGACGGGCCGGAGGCGTACATCCAGACGGGGGCGTTCGCGCCGAGCACCAACTCGGCGAGGGACCACCAGAGGGCGCGCGGGGCGTTGGTGCCGTCGAGCGCCGGCGGGAGGTCGAGCCGCCAGAACTCGGACTCCATGAACGCCCGGTACGACTTCTTGAACGGCTCCGGCAGCGGCGCGGTGTGCGTGGCCGGGTCGAAGACCGGGGGGTTGCGGTCGCTGTCCGAGTAGCTCGCCGCGAGGTCCTCGCGGGCGAGGCGGTCCACCTCGACGAGGAAGCTGCGCGCGGTGTCGACGTCAAGATCCGAGTACGGCTCCTGGCCGAACGCCCGGTCCGCCCCGAAGACCTCGAAGAGGTTGAACTCAAGGTCCCGGAGGTTGCTCTTGTAGTGGGTCATGCTCGCTGGCCCCGCTTCCCGGACAGGTGTTACCGATCAGTAACCCCGACTGTATTACTCGCGGGTAGGCAGCGACAAGCTCAACGTGGAAGTGACGGCGATTACACACCCGCGCTTCGGCCGTCTGGGAGCGGGGTCGGAACCCCGCCCGGGACCGGGCGCAACCGGGCGGCGAAGAAGCTGCCTCAGCCCTCGGCCGCGCCGACCTCCCAGCTCGGCACGGGGGCGGTCACCCCGCCGCTGTGGCCGGCGTACTCCATCAGGACCAGGGCGATGTCGTCGTCGAGCCGGCCGTGCACCCACTCGACCAGGGCGGTCTCCAGCGAGGCCAGCCCGTCGCCGACCGTGCCGTGGCCGAGCAGCCGCCAGGCCCGGTCGGCCGTCGGGAAGAACTCGCCGTCCCGGCGCGCCTCGCCGAGGCCGTCGGTGAACAGCAGCAGCCGGTCGCCCGGCTCCAGGCGCTCGACCCGGGGCCGCACGACCGGCATGAAGCCCAGCGGCGGCGCGGGCGCGGGCGGTTCGAGGGGGATCACCGCGCCCCGGCGCAGCAGCAGCGGCGACGGGTGGCCGCAGTTGACGATGGTGAGGGTGCCGCCCCGCTCCTCGACCAGGGCGGCGGTGACGAAGTCCTCGTCGCCGACGTTGCGGGCCACCGCCCGGTCCAGGTCGGCGACCACCGCCCGCAGGTCGGCCCGCTCGTACGCGACGTGCCGGTACGAGCCCAGCACGATGCTCGCCAGCCGCACGGCGTCCAGCCCCTTGCCGCGCACGTCACCGATGATCATGCGGACGCCGTACGGGGTGTCGATCGCCTCGTACAGGTCGCCGCCGATCTCGGCCGTCGCCGTCGAGGAGATGTAGCGTCCCGCCACCGCCAGGGTCCCCACCTGCGGGCCGAGCGGACGCAGCACCGCCTGCTGGGCCACCGCCGCCAGCTTGGACAGCTCGGCGATCTGCTCGGCCTGCCGCTGCCGCACGGCGGCCACCGCCGCCGCGATGCCGGTGGCGAGCGCGATGCCGGCCACGTTGACGGCGGTGACCAGCGACGTCCTCGGCTCGGCGAGGGCGAAGGCGGACCCGATCGCGGTCGCGGCGGCACCCACCCCCAGCACCACCCGCCAGGAGGCGAGCGCCGCGGCGAGGAACGGGGCGGCGACCATCAGCGCCACGTAGTGCGCCCAGCGGCCGTCCGCCAGCTCGACGCCGGAGATGATCGCGAGCAGGACGAGGGCCGCGCCGAGGCCGGCGCGGGATCCGGGGCTCAGCGGGCCACGGCCCGACTGGAAGGCATGCATGCGTACGAGGGACAGCATGCCTGATGGACGTGAACCGGTGAATGAGCCTGGCCCGTCGGCCGAGGATGTTCTGCCCGGCCGGGTCACCGGCGGCGGCCGGTCCGGCCCCGGTCGCGCCGCCCCGCCCGAGGTCATCGGCTCAGCCCAGGACCTCGTACTTCACGGTCAGCGCGCCGACGTCGACGGAGGCGATGGCCGCGAACGCGGCCCGGGACAGGTCGAGGCAGCGGCCGTCGATGAAGGGTCCCCGGTCGTTGATCCGGACGGTGACCGACTTGCCGTTGGCCGGGTTGGTCACCCGGACCATGGTGTCGAACGGCAGGGTCTTGTGGGCGGCGGTCATGGCGCTCGGGTCGAAGCTCTCCCCGTTGGCGGTGAGCTGACCCTCGTCGTAGAAGGACGCCCCGCACGAGCCGCTGTCGACGACGTTGCGGGTGGGCGTGGGCTTCTTGGTGGTGGGGGCCGGCTTCGGCGCGGCGGTGCGCGGCCTGCTCCGCGAGGCGGCCTGGCTCCGGGTGGCCTTCGGGCTGGCCGTGACCGTCGGCGACGGGCTGGGGCTGGGCGGGACGCTGGCGCTCGGGCTGGGCGACGCCGGGGGCGTGACCGCGGTGGTGGGGGCGCTCGCCGGGACGTCGGCGACGGTCGGCTGCGGGGCCGCCTCACCGGAGGTCAGGCTCACCGCGCCGACGGTGCCACCGACGGCGAGCGCGACGCCGACCGCCGCGGTGGCCGCGATCCCGGCCGGCGAGGAGAACAATCGGGTACGGGAGTGCCTACCAACCACGGGCCCGGTCCTTTCGTCGTGGCTAACGAAGTCGTTGTTCAGGGCGAAGTCCTGGAGAACAAACCGGCCCGGACCGTAACGAGAGAAGCACTTCCGAAGTCAACGTGATCATGGCGCTATGGTGGCATTTGCTCGCATACGTGTGGCCGATCATCCGAGGCGGCGTGGCCCGCTCGGCCCCGGGTGGGCCGGACCACACCGGGCGTCGATCTGACGCAGGATGGTCGGCATGCCCGCTGAGCTGAGCGAACGCCTCGTCGAGCTGTTCCGGTGGGTCGACCCCGGCCCGCAGAGCACCCACCTGGTCAGCGACGTCTCCGGCTGGTGGCGCGACCCCGCGGTGCTGGCGGGGCTCGGGCCCGCCCTGGCCGCCCCGTTCCGGGACGCCCGACCGACCGTGGTGCTCGCCCCCGCCGTGACCGGGCTGCTGCTCGGCCCGCTCGCCGCGACCGCCCTCGGGGTCGGCTTCGCGCCCGCGCACAAGGCGGAAGACGGGAGGCTGCCCGCCGGGGCGACGACCTGGGCGCAGAGCCCGCCGGACTTCCGGGGCCGCCGGGTCGACCTGGGCGTCCGGGACCGGCACCTCGGCCCCGGCGACCGGGTGCTGGTGGTCGACGACTGGGTGGCCACCGCCGCCCAACTGCACGCCCTGTACGCGATCTGCGCCGCCCGGGGCGCCGAGGTCCTCGGCACCTCCGCCGTGGTGGTCGACTGCCCGCCCGCCCTCGCCGCCGAGCTGCGGATACACGGCCTGGTCGAGGGTGACCGGCTGACCGCGCCCGAGGGTTGACCTAAACCAAACTTCACGTCGCACGATCGGGGCATGGACGACGGAATCCTGGACGAGGCGTACCGGCGGTTGCACCGCACCGGCCCGGAATTCGAGGGCTGGCTCTCCAACCACGGCCCGATGGCGGTCGAGGCGCTGGCCCGGCACGGGCACGACGCCAAGGTGCACCGCTGGCTGGACGCCTACCTGCGGCGGCTCGACGAGCTGCCGCGCGGCCTCCGGCCGATCGACGACTGGCGGGCCGCCCTCGGCGACCCGAAGCGGGCCGGCGACTGGCTCGCCCACTTCGACCGGGAACTGCACGAACGGCCCTGGCGGGACATCCTCGGCACCTGGTGGCCCCGGCTCCTGCCCGGCATCGCCGCCGGGGCCACCCACGGCGTCATCCGGGTCGGGCACGCCGTGCGGGCGCTGCGGGCCGACGAGACCAGCCCGGACCGGCGCACCGAACTCGGCCAGGCCCTCGCCTACTGGGCCGCGCGCTGGCAGCCGGTACCGGGCGCGTCCCTGCCGCCGGCGGCACCTCCCGTCGGGAAGAGCGGGGTGTCCGGGGAGAACGGCGAGACCGGGGTGGCCGCCGCGCTGGCCGGGCTGCCCCGCATCGCCGACCGCAGCGGCGGCATCCGCGAGCGGCTGGGCCGGCTGCCGGACGTACCCGAATGGGGGTCGTCGCTCGCGGCGCTGCGCCCCGCGCGGACCCCGGCCGAGGCGCAGCGGGGGCTCGCCGAGCTGGTGCACCGGGCGAGCCTCGACTACCTCCGGTACGGGCAGGCGGAACCCGTCATGCTGGTGCACGCGGTGACCGCGCCGACGGCGGTGCTGCGTACGCTGCCGGAGCTGGACCCCGGGCTCTGGGCGCCGAGCCTCGCCGCGGCCTGGTCCGCGACGGCGGCAGTGACCGCCGTGTACGCCTCCCCGGCCGGCGTCGCGCCACCGGCCGTCGCCCCCGGCACCCCGGCGGAGGTCTTCGCCCGCGCGGCCCGGCACGGCGACGAGCACGTGGTGAAGCTCGCCGACGCGGTGCTGGACGCCCACGCGGCGACGGGGGACGAGCGGGTGCTCGCCGCGGCCGGCTACGCGGCGCAGCTCATCTGAGCCGCGCAGCTCATCGAGCGGGGCAGCTGCGAGCGGGGCAGCCCAGAGCGGGGCGGCTCAGTCGCCCGAGCCGGCTCCGCCGAGGAACTCCTCCACGGCGGTGCAGACCATGCCCAGCACCTCCGCCGAGCGGGCCAGCGGACCGGGCACCAGCAGCGAGTGGTCGGCCCCGTCGACCTCCAGCACGTGCGGGCTGAGCCGGCGGGCCTGGGTGCCGTCCCACAGGGCGTCGGCGGTGCCGCCCACCAGCAGGAACGGGGCGGTCGCACGGGCCAGCGCCTCGGTGACGTCGGCGCGGCGCAGCAGCGGGGTGAGCCACACCGCCGGCAGCCCCCGGTCGGCGGCGAACGGGGCGGCGAAACTGCCCAGTGACTTGCCGACCAGCAGGTGCGCCGGCTCCGCCAACGCCGGGGCGACCTGCTCGGCCACCCAGGGCCCGGCCCGGTCCGCGCCCAGGTCGGACGGCACCTGCCAGGTGATCTCGTGGGTGTCGAAGCCGGTCCGGCGCAGCGCCTCGCCGACGTACGCGAACAGGGGCGCCCGGGTGTCGTAGCCCCGCCCCGGAATCAGCACCGCACGCCGGTCCGCCATCACCCGATCCCTTCGCCAGCCCACCTGCCCGCCACCGTAACGCCCCGGGCACGCCGGGCAGTCGCACCGCTCCGACACGGATGCGCCGGGCGGGCCGGAGCGGGCGCGAACGGGCCGGGCGGGCGGGAGCGGGGCAGGGCGGGCCGCACGCGGACGGGCGGGGTGCGCCGGGGCGGGGCAGGTCGCCGGTGCCGCGTGCCCCGCGCCCGAATCCGGCGGCGGGGCGCGGCCGGGCCGCGTAGCCTCGGCGGGATGTGGCCCCGGATCGACGGACTGCGCAGCCTCGCCCTCGGCACCCCCGGCGGGCTGCGGGCGAGACTCAACTCCCTGGTGCTGGCCGGGGCCAAGACGGCGACCGCCGGCCTGACCGACGAGTACGCCGAGGAGGGCGAGGAACTGGAGCACGTCGGCGAGCGGCTCGCCCTCGTCGACGACCACGACGCGCCCGTCGGAACCGTCGAGGTGACCGGCGTCGACGTGGTGCGCTTCGCCGACGTGCCGTGGGACTTCGCCCGCGCCGAAGGGGAGGGCGACCGGTCGATCGAGGAGTGGCGGGCCGGGCACGCCGCCTACTGGGCGCGGGTCGGCACCCCCGTCACCGACGACAGCCGGATCGTCTGCGTGCGCTTCCGCCTCACATAAGGAAGGGCCCCCTGTTAACGCATACGGTCGAGAAGGGTCCCCTTCTCACACCCCCACCACCGCCCGCACCGTTCACCCGGCGACGGCCGGGCGGCCAGCCGGCGTCAGGCGGCGCAGCTCCGGCAGGAGGCGGGTGGCCGCGTCCACCAGGACGGCCTCGTCCCCGGCGTACCAGCTGCTGGCCCGGGGCCAGTGCGTCACCACGTCGGTGAAGCCGAGCGCGGCGGCCCGCCCGACCTGCTCGGCGAAGAAGTCCGCGCTGCGCAGCGAGAACGCCGGGGCGGAGTCGAGCGACAGGTAGCGGTCCAGGGTGGCCGGGTCGCGGCCGGCCTCGACCAGCGCCCGGTCCATCCGGGCGGCGAGGTCGGCCACCGTGCCCCACCACTGCTCCACGTCGTCGCCGCCCGTGCCGGTGGTGACCCAGCCCTGCCCGAACCGGGCCACCAGCCGCATCGAGCGGGGGCCGTTGGCGGCCATCACGAACGGCACCCGGGGAGACTGCACGCAGCCCGGGTTGTTGCGGGCGTCCACGGCGGCGAACCAGTCGCCACGCCAGGTGGTGCCGTCCTCGCGCAGGATCAGGTCGAGCAGCTCGACGAACTCGGCGAGCCGGTCGACGCGCTGGCGGGGCGGCAGCGTCTCCCCGCCCAGCACGGCCGAGTCGAAACCGATGCCGCCCGCGCCGACGCCGAGCAGGAACCGGCCGCCGGAGACGTCGTCGAGGGCGGTGACCTGCCGGGCGAAGGCCGCCGGGTGGCGGAAGTTCGGCGAGGCCACGAGGGTGCCGAGCCCGATCCGGGAGGTCACGCCTGCGGCGGCGGTCAGCGTGGTCATCGAGTCGAACCAGGGCCCGTCGACCAGGTCCCGCCAGCCCAGGTGGTCGTACGTCCAGGCGTGGTCGAAGCCCCACTCCTCCGCCTGCCGCCAGCGACGCTGCGACTGCGCCCAACGCTGGTCCGGAAGGATCACGATGCCAATCCGCATGAACGTCAGCGTACGACCCGACCGGCCGGGGACGTCGCGCCCCGGCGAGGGCCTGCTGCCGACGGGGCGGCAGGCTGGCAGGCTCGACGGCATGACGACCGGGACCGACTGGCGGGCGTGGCACGAGCCGTACGCCGACGAGGACTCGCCGCTGTCCCGCCGGCTGCGGCTGGTGCGCGGGGCGATCACCTCATGGCTGGACGAGCGCCCCGGCGAGCCGCTGAGGGTCGTCAGCGCCTGTGCGGGCCAGGGACACGACCTGGTCGGTGCGCTGGCTGGCCGGGTCGATGCGGCCCGCGTCCGCGCCACGCTCCTGGAGTACGACCCGGGCAACGTCGCCGCCGCCCGGGCAGCCGCCGCCCGGGCCGGCCTCGCACACGTCACCGTCCGGCGGGCGGACGCGGGCCGACTCTCGTCGTACGCAGGCTCGGTGCCCGCCGACCTGGTGCTGATGGCGGGCGTCCTCGGCAACATCGACGACCATGACGTACGCCGAACCGTGGCCGCCCTGCCGCAGCTCTGCGCGGCCGGTGCCACGGTGATCTGGACGCGGACCCGGCGCGCCCCCGACCTGACCCCGGCGCTGCGGGGCTGGCTGCGGGACTCCGGTTTCGCCGAGCGGGCGTTCCACGCGCCGGACGGGGTGCTCTTCTCGGTCGGCGTGCACCGGTTCACGGGCACGCCCCGACCGCTGACCGCCTCCGGGGCGCTGTTCACGTTCCTCCGGTGACCATGATCGACTTCATGCCGGCGATGTGGCGGCGTCCCGGTGCCCGGACACAGCGATGTCGCCGACATGAAGTCGGCCGGCAGGATCAGGATCAGGGCGCCAGGTGCGGCTGGTCGCCCGGCTGCGTCCACGGGATGGCCCGCATCTCGACCGGCTGGTACGCCAGGGCGCGGTCGACGACCTCGGCAGCCGTCAGCTCCGGCATGACGTTGAAGATCAGCTCAGAGACGTCCGGACAGACGAGATCTCGTTCGAGCCTGTCCAGCCAGTCGTTCAGCTCGGTGTCGTCGGCATAGTCGAGCCGCATGATCCGTTCGACGAGGTGGATCGCCTCGTCCTGGGTCAGCTTCGCAGGCAAGCCGCCCTCCCGACCGGGGCAATGGCGCACCAGTGGCACGCCGCGTGATCGTTGACCTTGAAAACTCGAAGGCCCCGGCTCGGGACTTGCGTCCCGACCAGGGCCTTCGTGCGTGGAGCGGGTGACGGGAATCGAACCCGCACTGTCAGCTTGGGAAGCTGATGTTCTGCCATTGAACTACACCCGCAGGCGGAACCACTGTACCCGACGCCGTCGCCGCCTGCACCCAGGCACCCCCTCACGTGCTCCACCAGCCCGACCACGCCGACACCCCGGCGACCAAGATCCGCAGGCCATCGACGGTGCGCAGGATTTTCATCGCGGCAACATATGCCCATTCTCAAATCTCTCGATCGGTTGTAACGTCTCCCGCACGTTCAAGCCACGGCGCGACACACCCCCTGCCGCGCCGCCAGAAAGAGGTGGGCCCATGGGACCCCGTCCCAACCTGCTGACCCGGCGCACTGCCGGCGTCGCGTCGACGACCCTCGCGCTCCTGCTCAGCACCGCCGCCGTGGGTGTCGTCCCGGCCGCTTCGGCCTTCTCCGCCGCACCGGCCGACGCGTGCGCCGAGCCGGCCGACGTCCACTCGGACGCCCGGGTGAAGGCCGGCGCGCACGCCAAGCAGGAGCCGAACGAACTGACCGCCAAGGAGACCCGCGAGCGGGAGGCCGACCTCGCCGCCGCCCTGCGCGAGCGGGCCAACTTCCGGACCGGTGCCGGCGCCGCCGCGCTCGCCGCCGTGACCATCCCGGTCGTCGTGCACGTCATCCAGGAGGACGGCACCCGGGCCGGCGGCAACATCCCGGACTCGATGATCAACTCGCAGATCAGCGTGTTGAACGAGGCCTACAGCGGTGGCACCGGCGGCGCGGCCACCGCCTTCAGCTTCCAGCTCCAGAAGATCAACCGGGTCACCAACCCGGCGTGGTACCCGATCGTGCAGGGCTCCTCGGCCGAGCGTTCGATGAAGACCTCGCTGCGCGAGGGCGGCAAGAACACCCTCAACGTCTACCTCGGCGAGCTGAGCGACGACCTGCTCGGCTGGGCCACCTTCCCGAAGCGTCGGCTGGACAGCATGGACGGCGTCGTCGTGCTGACCGAGTCGCTGCCGGGCGGCACCGCCACCAACTACAACCAGGGCGACACCGGCACCCACGAGGTCGGCCACTGGCTGAACCTCTACCACACCTTCCAGGGCGGCTGCCGGGGCTCCGGCGACGGCGTGAGCGACACCCCGGCCGAGGCCGAGCCGGCGTACCAGTGCCCGACCGGGCGGGACACCTGCACCGCGGCCGGGCTGGACCCGATCACCAACTTCATGGACTACACCTACGACACGTGCATGTACCAGTTCACCGCCGGCCAGGCGGAGCGGATGCTGACCGCGTGGAACGCGTACCGCGCGGCCTGACGTACCCCTGCTGCTGATCGCCCCGGTGCCGGCTCCGTCTCCCGACGGGCCGGCACCGGCGTCTGTGGGGGTCAGGCCGCCGCACGATGGGCGCCGCGCCCGTCGAGGGCCGACCGCCGATCCGGTACGCCCACCGCGCCCCCGCCCGGGGCGGCGCTCGCGGCGTCGGTGGTGGTGGTGGTGTCGGCGCTCGCGGCTCCGGCGGCTCCGGGGTCGAGCCAGACCTGCACGGCGGGCCGGTCGGTCGCCTCGCCGGGGCGGACGGTGCCGACGTCGCCGCGCCGGGCCAGCATCGCCACGTCGACGGTGAACTCGAAGAGCCGCCAGTCCACCTGCGGCGCGGCCCGCCCGATCTCGGCGAGCCGGGCCACCCGGGCCTGGTCGGTCACCGGCCGGGCGTGCCCGGCCACGTACGCCTCGTCGTCGCTGTCCTCCGGCGGGAAGGAGTGCAGCGCGTAGCGGCCGTCGCGTTCGAGGTCGCGCCGCTTCGGCGAGTCGACGACGAAGCAGAAGAGCCCCTCGTCGGTGATCACCGGGGAGACCGGGTGCACCCGGGGCCCGCCGTCGGCGCGGACGGTGGCCAGGTAGCCGAAGCCCGGCCCGTACTGCTGCATGAGATGACGGATCCCGTCGGCGAGTCGTGGCTCGTCAGCGGCGAATTCGGACCAGGAAGCCATGCCCGCATTCTATCGAACACCTGTACGACACGCGAAGCGCGACGCGCGGGTCGGGCACCCGATTCGCAGGCCCGCTGACCAGCCCCGCTGACCGGTCCCACCAACGCACCTCGCTATGGTGTTGCGATGCTGCTCTCCGACCGCGACCTCGTCGCCGAGCTGAAGGCCGGCACGCTCGCGCTGGAGCCGTTCGAGCCGACCCTGGTGCAGCCGTCGAGCATCGACGTACGCCTCGACAAGCTCTTCCGGGTCTTCAACAACCACCTCTACACGCACATCGACCCGTCCGTGCAGCAGGACGACCTGACCTCCATGATCGAGGTGCCCGACGGCGAGCCGTTCGTGCTGCACCCCGGCGAGTTCGTGCTCGCCTCCACGCTGGAGGTGATCTCGCTCGGCGACCAGCTCGCCGGCCGACTGGAGGGCAAGAGCTCGCTGGGCCGGCTGGGGCTGCTCACCCACTCCACGGCCGGCTTCATCGACCCGGGCTTCACCGGCCACGTCACGCTGGAGCTGTCCAACGTGGCGAACCTGCCGATCACGCTCTGGCCGGGCATGAAGATCGGCCAGCTCTGCATCTTCCGGCTGTCGTCGCCGGCCGAGCACCCGTACGGTTCGGCGGTCTACGGCTCGCGCTACCAGGGCCAGCGCGGCCCGACCCCGAGCCGCTCCTGGCGCAACTGGCGCACCTGGCCGCCCCGCTGACGCCGCCCCGCTGACCCTCCCGCTGCTGTGCTGCTGCGGTGGGCGGCGGCGCGTCACGCCGCCCTCGCCAGGGTGTGAGAAGGGGCCCCTTCTCGACCGTATGCGTTAAGAAGGGGCCCTTCCTTACCCCCTCAGGAGGGGCGGCCGTAGCTGTGGATCGGGCCGTCGTCGACGCGCTTCATCTTCACCGGGACGCCGGCCCGGGAGGCGTGCACCACCCAGCCCCCGCCCACGTACATGCCGACGTGGTGCAGGTCGGAGTAGTAGAAGACCAGGTCGCCGGGGCGCAGGTCGGCGCGGCTGACGCGGGCGGTCACCGACCGCTGCTGGGCCGCGTTGTGCGGCAGCGAGACGCCGGCCTTCGCCCACGAGGCCAGCATCAGCCCCGAGCAGTCGTACGAGTTCGGGCCCTCCGCGCCCCAGACGTAGGGCTTGCCGATCTGGGCGCAGGCGAACTTCACCGCCGTCCCCGCGCCGCCACCCGGGTAGGACGCCGGGCAGGGGGCGGGCTTCAGCGGGCCGCCGCCTCCGTTGCCGTACACCTTCAGCCGCAGCTTCTGCAGGCGGTCGATCTCGGCGTTGATCTGCTTCTTCTTCGCGGCGAGCTGGGCCTCGGTGCGGGTGAGCTGGACGACCATCTCGTCGAGGGGCCGCTTCTTCGCGGCCAGCTCGTCACGGAGGTCGACGACCGCCTGGACGTCGTGCTGCTGGCGCTGGGCGAACCGGTCGAGCAGCTCCAGCTGCCCCATCATCTGACTGGGCGTGCGGCTGCCGAGCAGGGCGTTGACCACCGACAGGTTGTCGCCCTTGTACGCCTCGGCGGCGAGGCCGCCGACCTTCTTCAGCGCCTCGTCCACCTGGCGCTGGAGCGGCCCGATCTGCGCGGCGAGCGCGTCGGCCTGCTTGCGCTTGGCGGCGAGGTCCTGGCGGGTGGCGTTGTGCCGCTCGATGATCGGTTCGAGCTTGTTCCAGTCCTCGTCGATCTGCCGCTCGATCTCGGCGACCGAGGGGTCGGCGTGGGCCACGGTCGGTGCGCCGGTCAGGACGACGGCGACGCCGACCAGTGCGGCGAGGACGGTGGTGCAGCGTGACCAGCGGGGACGCGGCGCGGCCGGCGTCCGGTCGGCGTCGGCCGACCGGCGTGACGGGCGCCGCGGAGCATGGTGTGCCACCGGGCTCCGTTCTCCTTCTTCCTCTACCGCCTACCGGGTTAGCTGACGGGTTCGGGCGGGAAGGGAGAGCGCCCTACCGCAGCGCCGCTGCGGATTCACCCCGGCGTACCTGGGTCCCCGGCTCGCCCGGAGGCGACTCGGCGGTGTCGCACCGTCACCGCCCGGCTGGGCGGTGCAGCTACCGGCCGACAATTGGCCAGAGTAGAGACGATCGCCGTCGATCCGCAACCCGACCGGCCGTGACACTCCGTACAGACCCCTCGTCGGCGTCGATGTCCGCCGCACGGCGAAGGCCCCCGGTCGGGTGACCGGGGGCCTTCGGGCGGTGCTGCGCGGCGCGGCCTTCGCGGTGGCCGGGCCGGGTCAGCCGGGTCGGCGGAAGCCGGCCACCGGCATGGTGTTGATGCTGCTCACGTTGACCGGCTTGCCGGCCCGGGGCGCGTGCACCATCTTGTCGTTGCCGATGTAGAGGCCGACGTGGTGCAGGTCGCTGAAGAAGAACACCAGGTCACCGGGGCGGGCCTCGGAACGCGGGATGGCACGGCCCTCGTTCCACTGGGCGCCGGTGAAGTGGGTCAGGTGGATCCCGGCGGCCTGGTAGGCGAACTGGGTCAGGCCGGAGCAGTCGAACGAGTTCGGGCCGGTGGCGCCCCAGACGTACGGGTCGCCGACCTGGGCGCAGGCGGTCTTGATGGCGGTGCGGGCGGCCGCGCTGACCACGCCGGTGACCGTCGGGCAGCCCTCGGTGGAGACGACGGTCTTCGGCATCGACGCCTGGAGCCGCTTGATCTCACCGTTGATCTTGGTCTTCTTCGCCGCCAGTTCCTTGGTCTGCTTCTCCTGGGAGGCGATGAGCGTGTCGAGCTTCTGCTTCTCGGTGTCGTACTTCGCCCGGACGGCGAGCACGCCCTCGACCTGCTTGCGCTCCTGCGCGGCCAGCCGGTCCAGGATGGTCAGCTGCTCGGCGAGGGTGCCCGGCTTGGTGCTGACCAGCAGTGCGCCGATGTCCTGCGACGGGCCGGAGATGTAGTAGCGGGAGGCGAGGTCGCCGACGCGGTTCATGGCCAGCTCTGTCTCGAGCGCCAGCGGCTCGATCTTCTTCTGCACCTCCGCCGCCTTCTCGCGGTTCACCTTGAGCTGGGCGCGGACCTTGTTGTACTGCTCGATGGTGGGCTCGAGCTGCTCCCACTGCTTGTCGATCTGCGCCTCGATCTCGTCGACCGACGGCTCGGCGTACGCGGGCGCGGCCAGTGTCCCGGCGCCGACGGCGACCGCCGCGACCAGGGTGAGCAGGCGACGTGCGAAACGGCGGGCACCACCCGGGCGAGCGGGTGACCGTTCCGGGGCATGACGATGAGGGGGCATGGTTGCCACCGGCACCGACTCCTTCGCAACCGACCGCCGGGCGCCTCGCGAGAGGGAAGATCGAGGCAGACGACCCACAGCGGTCAGCGCCTCACATTAGGGGAGTCCCGCGCGAGGAATCAAGGCGGGTCGGCACACCGTGACGCCCCGCAAACCGTTCCGGCACAACGGGTGTGGGCGGCGCTGCGGCGACGGAGACGACCGGCACCGGGCGGCCCGGCCGTCAGCCGACGATGGCCGTCAGCACGTCGTCGAGGGTCACCACCCCGAGCGGGCGGCGGCCGTCGCTCACCAGCACCATGTGCCGTCGCTCGCGGCGCATCGACAGCAGCAGGTCGGCCAGCGTACGGTCCGGCGGCACCACGGCCAGCGGGTGGTAGACCCCGGCCGGCACGGGGGCGCGGCGCTCCGCCCCCGCGTAGCCGAGGACGTCCTTGACGTGCACGAAGCCGAGCACCCGGCGGGTGGCCCGCTGCACCACCGGGAACCGGGACCGGCCGGTGCGGGTGGCCAGCACCTCCAGCGAGGCCGGCGACACGTCCTCGGCCACTGTGGTCACCGTCGACCAGGGTTGCAGGGCGTCCGCCGCCGTGCGGGTGTGCAGCGCGAGCGCCCCGGTGATCCGGGCGTGCTCCTCGGCGTCGAGCAGGCCCTCCGTCCGCGCCTGCGAGACGAGACCGGCCAACTCCTCGGCGGTGAACACCGTCTTGACCGCGTCCGTCGCCTCGACCCGCCAGATCCGCAGCACCTGCCGCGACGCCCACTTCATGGCCAGCAGCAGCGGCTTGGTCGCCGTGCAGAACGCCAGCATCGCCGGCCCCAGCCAGAGCGCCGACGGCTCCGGCCCGGCCAGGGTGATGTTCTTCGGCACCATCTCGCCGACCACGGTGTGCAGGAAGACCACCACACCGAGGGCGATCAGGAACGCCACCGGGTGCACGGCGCCGTCGGGCAGGCCCAGCGCGTGGAACAGCGGCTCGATCAGGTGGGCCAGCGCCGGTTCGGCGATCGCGCCGAGACCCAGCGAGCAGATGGTGATGCCGAGCTGCGCCCCGGCGATCATCAGCGGGATCTGGTTCATCGCCGACAGCGCCCAGCGGGCCCGCTTCGAGCCGGCCGCCAGCGGTTCGATCACCGTCCGCCGGGAGGCGATCAGCGCGAACTCGCTGCCGACGAAGAACGCGTTGCCGAGCAGCAGCAGCACGGTGACCAGCAGTTCAGGCATCGTCCCCGGGCTCCTCCGGGCGCAGCACCCGCACCTGTTCGATCCGGTGCCGCTCCACCTCGACCACGGTGAACTCGTACCCGCCTTCCTCGACCGTCTCGCCGGCCACCGGGATGTGCCCGAGCCGAGCCATCAGGAAGCCGCCGAGCGTCTCGTAGGGGCCCTCGGGCAGCCGGAAGCCGGTCTGCTCGACCAGTTCGTCCTCGCGGAGCACCCCGTCGACCAGGACGGTCCGCTCGCCGCCGGGCACGGTCAGCTCGACCGGCCCGACATCGTCGACCGCGTCCGGGTCGAACTCGTCGGCGATCTCCCCGACCAGCTCCTCCACCAGGTCCTCCACGGTCACCACGCCGTCGGTGCCGCCGTACTCGTCGACGACGATGGCCAGGTCCGCGCCGGCCGCCTTGAGGGCGGCCAGGACGCCGTCGAGGTCCAGGCTCTCCGGCACGTACACGGGCTCGCGGGCGACCGACGCGACGGTCGTCCTGGCCCGGTTGGCCAGCGGCACGCCCAGCGCGTCCGGCACCGCCGCGACGCCGGTGACCAGGTCGAGGGTCTCCTCGAAGACGGGGAACCTGGTCCGCCCGGTGTGCTGGGCGAGGGTCAGCAGCTCGGCGACGCTCGCCGTGGCGCGCAGCGCGATCACGTCCACCCGGGGGGTCATCGCCTCGGCCGCCCGCTTGTCGCCGAAGCGGATGGTGCGCCGCAGCAGCATCGCGGTGTCCGGCGGGAGCGCACCGGCGCGGGCCGAGATCGCCGCCAGCAGCCCCAGCTCCTCGGGGGACCGGGCGCTGGCCAGCTCCTCCTGCGGTTCCACCCCGAGCCGGCGGACCAGCGTGTTCGCCGAGTTGTTCAGCCCCCGGATCAGCCAGCCGAAGGCCCGGGAGAAGCCGCGCATGCCCCGGGCGGTGGCCAGCGCGGCGGGCATCGGCCGGGCCAGCGCCAGGTTCTTCGGCACCAGCTCGCCGAAGAGCATGGACAGCAGGGTCGCCAGGGCCAGGGCGAGGAACGGGGTGAACCGGTCGGCCGCCGGCCCCAGCGGGTGCAGCGCCGGGGCGAACAGCCGGGCCAGCGCCGGCTCGGCCAGATACCCGGTGAGCAGGGCGGTGATGGTGATGCCGAGCTGCGCGCCGGAGAGCTGGAAGGACAGCTCGTGCAGCGCGCGGCGGACCGTCCTGGCCGCGCCGTCACCGGCGGCGGCCCGTCGGTCGATCTCCGGCCGGTCCACCGTGACCAGGGCGAACTCGGCCGCTACGAAGAACGCGTTGCCCGCGGTCAGCAGCACGAAGCCGGCCAGGGGCAACACCGTGGCAACCAGAAGACTGTCGATGATCGGTTCACCTCGGCAGGATTGTTCCACGACGGGCCGGGCCGCACATCACTACGCGCGGCACCGGCCTCGTCGGGTCAGCTGCCGGAGGTGGCGGTCTCCTTCTCGCCGGCGGCATCGGCCGGCTTGAGCGAGCGGAGCAGCACGCTGGCGACGTCGACCACCTCGACCTGCTCGCCGGCCCCCTTGCCGTTGACCCCGTCGTTGAGCATCGTCGAGCAGAACGGGCAGCCGACGGCGATGGTCCTCGCCCCGGTGGACATGGCCTCCTCGACCCGGTCCACGTTGATCCGCTTGCCGATCTTCTCCTCCATCCACATCCGGGCGCCGCCGGCGCCGCAGCAGAAGGAGCGCTCGCTGTTGCGCGGCATCTCGGTGATCCCGCCCGCGACGGACTCACCGAGCACCTCGCGTGGGGCGGCGAAGACCCGGTTGTGCCGGCCCAGGTAGCAGGGGTCGTGGTAGGTGAGGCCGCCGTCGACCGGCTGCACCGGGGTGAGCCTGCCGGCGCTGACCAGGTGGGCCAGGAGCTGCGTGTGGTGGACCACCTCGAACTCGCCGCCGAGCTGCCCGTATTCGTTGCCGAGGGTGTTGAAGCAGTGCGGGCAGGTCGCGACGATCTTGCGCTTGCTCTTCTCCCGGCCGTCGAACGCCTCGTTCAGCGTCTCGACGTTCTGCTGGGCGAGCATCTGGAAGACGAACTCGTTGCCGATCCGGCGGGCCGGGTCGCCGGTGCAGGTCTCGCCCTCGCCGAGGATGGCGAAGGAGACGCCGGCCTCGTTGAGCAGCGTGGCGACCGCCCGGGTGGTCTTCTTGGCCCGGTCCTCGAACGCGCCGGCGCAGCCGACCCAGAAGAGGTATTCGAAGTCGTCGACCTCGCCGACGCGCGGCACCTCGAAACCGAGGCCCTTGGTCCAGTCCTCGCGGGTGTTCTGCGGTGCGCCCCAGGGGTTGCCCTTGTTCTCCAGGTTGCGCAGCATGACGCCGGCCTCAGAGGGGAAGCTCGACTCGATGAGCACCTGGTAGCGGCGCATGTCGACGATGTGGTCGACGTGCTCGATGTCGACGGGGCACTGCTCGACGCACGCGCCGCAGGTGGTGCAGGACCAGAGCACGTCCGGGTCGATGACGCCGCCATCCTCGGCACCACCGATCAGCGGCTTCTCGGCCTCGGCGAGCGCCAGCACGTCCATGTGGGCGAGTTGGGCGGCGGTGGCCTTCTCCTCGCCGGTGAGGTCCTTGCCGCCGCCGGCCAGCAGGTACGGGGCCTTGGCGTACGCGTGGTCGCGCAGGCTGAGCACGAGCAGCTTCGGCGACAGCGGCTTGCCGGTGTTCCAGGCCGGGCACTGCGACTGGCACCGCCCGCACTCGGTGCAGGTGCTGAAGTCGAGCAGGCCCTTCCAGGTGAACTGCTCGACCTGGGCGACACCGAACTGGTCCTTCTCCGGGTCGGCCTCCTCGAAGTCGAGGGGCTTGCCCTGGCTCATCATGGGCCGCAGCGCGCCGAGCCCGGAGCCGGCCCGGCCCGGGTCGCGCTTGAAGAAGATGTTGAAGAACGCGAGGAACCGGTGCCAGGCGACGCCCATGGTCACGTTCAGCGCGATGACGATCAGCCAGGTCATCGAGATGGCGATCTTGATGAGGGCGGCGATGCTGACGCCGGCCGACCAGTCGGGCAGCAGCGCGCCGACGGCGTGGCTGACCGGGGTGGCCCACAGCGGGTACTCGAAGTGGTCGGTGGCCACCTTGAAGCCCCGGATCACGAAGCCCATGATCAGCACGGCGAGGACGACGGCCTCGACGAAGTAGCCCTGCCACATGGTCGAGCCGGTGAACCGGGACCGGCCGCCCGGCCGGGTGGGCCGGTTGCGGACCCGGATCGCGATCAGCACCACGATGCCGACCGTGCCGAGCACCGCGATCAGCTCGGTGACCAGGCCGTAGACCGCCAGGCCGCCGATCAGCGGCAGGCCGCCGGTCGGGGAGACGACCTCGAAGTACGCCTCCAGGACCAGCAGCGACAGCACGATGAAGCCGACCATGACGAACCAGTGCGCCGCGCCGACCACGCTCCAGCGCAGCATCCTGGTGTGACCGGCGGTCTCGGCCAGCATCGTCTTCGTGCGGGTGCCCCGGTCGCCGAACCGTTCCGGGTCGGGCTGACCCAGCCGGACGACTGCCACGATCTTCATGACCGCGCGTACCGCAAGCCACACCGCCACGGCGGTGATGGCGGCCGCGAGGATCGTGGTGACGATCTGGACGCTGCCCATCGAGTTGGCCTCCCGGTCTGCTGCCTGTCGAGCGGCTCGGCGGCCGGGCCGGGTCAGGGGCGCGACCGGCGCTGCGCCTTCGTCGCACCCCGACCGGACCGGTCGATGACCTTGTCCCGCTCGGTCATGCAGTGCAGCCTACGCGAGAGTTACCCAGCAGTAACGTGAGTCATCTCGCAGCCGAGCCGCGCCGCCCTGCGGACACCATAGGGTGCCCGACGCCGAAACGCCGGGCAGGGGCTCGGCGGGGTGACGTGGAGCGCGCCACAAGGGCAGGCCGGGCGGGTCGACGCCGCCCGGCCGGCAGGTGACGGCCGGGTCCGCCGGTCAGCGCCAGCGGGAGAGCAGGACCAGGGAGGCGACCATCGCGCCGAAACCCACCGCGAGGTTCCAGTAACCCCACGACATCACCGGGTATTCCTGCTCGGAGAGGTAGTAGACCACCAGCCAGGCGATGCCGCTCACGATCAGCGCGACCGCCGTCACCGGCAGCCAGACCGGGCTAGGCTTGCGCGTCGCCGCCGTCGCCGTCGGACGCACGTCCGTCGGCGGGGTGTACACCTTCTTCTTGCGGACCTGAGACTTGGGCACGACGCTCTCCAGAGGGGTGACGACCTCGTCCGGCCTGACAACCGGGCGCGGGGGCGACGGTCCATGGCCAATAATGTTCGACAGCTAGCGTAGTCCGGATGACCCGTTCAGGCCATGAATGGGGTCAGGCCGATGCACGGAGTGACCGAAAAAGGCGGGACTGTTCGGGTCGCCGCACCGGCCCGCGTCGTCGCGGGCTGACACGAGACGACGCGGAAGGAGCGCTCGGTGGAGTACACGTCAGGCGCGGCCTCCTGGCAGAAGGTCCTCCGCCGGGCGGTCGCCGGCCTCCTGCCCCGGCGTCCCCGGCAGCGGCGGCCGGGCTGGTCGATCGGCGTGCCGCTGATCGCCGCCGCGGCCGGGCTGCTGTTCACCACCACCGCGACGACCGCCGGCGGCACCGCGCTGCGTGAGGACCGCCGGCCCCAGCTCACCCAGCTCATCGAGGACCGCCGCACGCAGGTCGCCGCCAGCGAGCGCCGGGCCGCCCAGCTCCGGGCCGAGGTCGAGGACGAGACGGCCACCCTGGCCGATTCCGACGGCCCGATCAGGGAGCAGCGGGACCGCGCCGCCGCCAGCCGGCAGGACGCCGGGTTCACCGCGCTCACCGGCGTGGGCGTCACGGTCGAGCTGAACGACGCCGTCCGGCGGGCGGACCAGGAGCTGCCCGACGGGGCCACCAACGACGACCTGGTCGTCCACCAGCAGGACGTGCAGGCCGTCGTGAACGCGCTCTGGGCCGGCGGCGCGGAGGCGATGTCAATCATGAACGTCCGCGTCCTCGCCACCAGCGCGGTACGCTGCGTAGGTAACACCCTGCTGCTCCATGGGCGGGTGTACTCCCCTCCATTCAAGATCGTTGCAATCGGCGACCCCGCTGCGCTCCGGCAGGCCCTCGCCGCGTCTGAGGGAGTGCAGATGTTCAAGGGCGCGGTCAACGACTTCCAGCTGGGCTACCGGGAGACCGTCTCGACGGTCACGGTGCCGGCGTTCGAGGACTCGACAGCCCTACGCTCGGCGACGGTGCCCCGGTGACCCGGAGGCCGGACGACGGCTGGGACGGCCGGCACCAGGACCGGCAGGAGGAGGACACCGCCTTCCTCCCCAGGCTCGACCGTGCCGGTCCGGCCGACCCGGGCGCCGCCATCCGTCACCAGGCCGCCCCCGGCCCGGCGACCCCCGGCCCGGCGACCCCCGGCCCGGCGACCGCCGATCCTGCGGGCCCGGTCCGCGCGGAGCGGCCCGGCCCGACCGGCCCCTGGCCCACCCCGGTGCTGACGCCCCGCCCGGCGACGCCCCACGCCCACCGGCCGACGCCTCACGCCCACCAGCCGGCGACGGCCGACCGGGTGCCCACCGAGGCGGCTCCGCCCCTGGCCGGGCCCCGCACCGCCCAGGAGCGGCCCGCGCCGGCAGCGGACCCCGGGCACGCCCCCGACTGGTTCGCCAGCACCCCGCAACGACCCGCGTCCGGGCCACCGGCCCCGGCACCTCCCCCGATGGGCACGCCCCCGCAGGCCACGCCCGCCCGGCCACCCGTGGACGTCCCGGCCCGCCGGCCGGCCGAGTTCGGGCCGCCACCCCGCCCGGCGCACGACGCCGACGGTCCGACGGCCTTCCTCCCCCCCGTCGAGGCACGCGCCGCCGACCGGTCCGGGGCACCCCGTGGGGCCGGCTTCCCGGGCACCGTGCCGCCCGACGCGGTCCACCGCACCCCTGCCGACCGTCGCCCCGGCCCGGTGCCGACCGCCACGGGCCACCCCGGCACCCCGCCCACGGGCCACCGCCCCGGCGTTCCGCCGACCGGCCCGGCCGACCGGCCCGGCCCGGTGTCGCCCGCTCCGGTGCCCCCCGGCGCGGGGCGTCCGGTCCCGCCGGGCGGCGGCACCGGTCACCCCGCCGACCCGGCGGCCACCGCCGTCATCCCGGCCGTGCCCCCTCGGCCTCCGGCCCCCGACGCGACCGCGCTGATGGGCGCGGTGCCGCGCCTGCCCGACAGCGGCGACGAGGCCGCCACCGGCGCGGAGCCGGCCGAGCCGCCCCGCCCACGCCGGGGCGAGCGGGTGGTCCAGCTCCGGGCCGAGCAGACCGACGAGGGCTACAAGAGCGTCTACTCCGACCTGACCCGGCCGACGTTCTGGAGCCGGCTGCGCACCGGGGTCCGGTTCACCGGCGAGCTGCTGATCACCTTCGGCCTGGTGGTGCTCCTCTTCGCCGGCTACGAGGTGTGGGGCAAGTCGGCCATCGTCGACGCCCACCAGAACGACCTCAGCAACCAGCTCGCCCAGGCGTGGGGCCCCACCGGCGATCCGACCGTGGCGCCCAGCGCCAGCGCGTCGACGAAGGCCAAGCCGCCGGCACACGGCAAGCCGCTCGCCGGGCTCTACATCCCGAAGCTCGACAAGAACTGGGTCGTGGTCGAGGGGGTCACCCAGCAGGACATCCGGTATGCCCCGGGCCACTACCCGGACAGCGCGATGCCCGGCGAGGTGGGCAACTTCTCCGTCGCCGGCCACCGCAACCGGGCGACCTTCTGGCGGCTCGACGAGCTCGACCCCGGCGACGCGATCGTCGTCGAGGGCAAGACCGAGTGGTACGTCTACCAGGTCTACAAGTCGCGCATCGTCAAGCCCAACCAGGTCGAGGTCGTCGCCCCGGTGCCGATGGAGCCGGACGCGAAGCCGACGAAGAAGGTGCTCACCCTGACCACCTGCAATCCGAAGTTCGACAACTACCAGCGCCTGATCGTGCACGCCGAGCTGACCCGTACGCAGCCCAAGTCGGCGGGCCGACCGGCGGAGCTGGGGGGCTGACGATGTATGCCTGGATCTGGCGCAAGCTGCCGCTGGGCGTGCCCGGCAAGCTGATCGGCTCGCTGCTGCTCGCCACCGCCACGGTGGCCCTGCTCTGGTACGTGGTCTTCCCGTGGGCGGAGCCGCTGCTCCCCTTCGACGACGTCCAGGTCACCCAGGACTCCGGGGTGCCGGGCGGCGGCTCGGGCGTGGACGGCGACGCCCCGCCGGCCGGCGACGAGCACGACCTGCCGTACGACACCGAGCAGAACAACACCCCGCCCCCCTCTCCGAGCAGGTGACGATGCGCGTCCTGGTGATCGACAACTACGACTCGTTCGTATTCAACCTGGTGCAGTACCTCGGTCAGCTCGGGGTGGACTGCGAGGTGCGGCGCAACGACGAGATCGACGTCGCGGACGTGGGACGGGTCGGCGCGGCCGGCGTCCTGCTCTCTCCGGGGCCGGGCAGCCCCGACCGCGCCGGCATCTGCCTCGACGTCATCCGCCGGTACGCGGGCAAGCTGCCGATCTTCGGCGTCTGCCTGGGCCACCAGGCCATCGGCGAGGCGTTCGGGGCCACCGTGACCCGCGCCCCCGAGCTGCTGCACGGCAAGACCTCCGAGGTCAGCCACCACGGCGTCGGGGTGCTCGCCGGTCTGCCGGACCCGTTCACGGCCACCCGCTACCACTCCCTCGCCGTGCTGCCCGAGACCCTGCCCGAGGAGCTGGAGGTCACCGGCTGGACGGGCTCCGGGGTGGTCATGGCGATGCGGCACCGCACCCTGCCGATCGAGGGCGTCCAGTTCCACCCGGAGTCGGTGCTGACCGAGGGCGGTCACCTGATGCTGGCGAACTGGCTCGCCGCCTGTGGCCACCCGGCGGCGCTGGAACGCGCCCCCGCGCTGGCCGCCGAGGTGGACGCGCGCCGCCGGGCCGCCTTCGCCCCGGTGTGACGGGCTCGTGGGTCGTACCGTCAGTGCTCGTCGCCCCGCCGGCGGGCACGGGCGGTCAGCAGGGTGACGGCCAGGACCGTCAACGAGACGACGCCGACGGCCTGGCCGATCCGGTCGATGCGCTCCGAGTTGCAGGCCCGGTACGCCTTCTCCCAGTAGTCCCCGTCCGAGGGGCCCCGCCAGCGGTCCAGGTCGGTCTGTAGCGTATTGCCGCAGCTCTGCCGCTCGTGGTCACCCGGGCCGAGGATGCGGATCGGCACGATCAGCAGGAACGCCACCGCTGCCGCCCCGAGCCACGCGACCCGGGCCGGCGTCACCCAGGTGCGCGCCCTCGATCCGCTCCGTGCGCTTTCGATCTCCATCGGCCAGATGGTAGGACACCCGTCGGCCGGCGTCAGTCCTGGTTGGGGCGCACCGGCGGGGTCGGGAAGGGGAAGCCGCCGCCGTTGCCGCCGCCGTCCTCGGTCGGGGTGGGCGTGGGCGTGGGCGGGCCGCCCGTCGGCTCGGTCGGGTCGGGGGTGGGCTCGGGGATGTCGACCTCGATGGTGACCCGCTTGCCCCGCTCCAGCTCCGTGCCGCCCCGGGGGTTCTGGCCGGACACCTTGCCGGCCTGGTCGGCGGGGACCTCGTCGCCGTCGACGATCTGCACCACGTACCCGGCCTGCTCCAGCTCGCGCTTGGCGTCGTTGGCCGAGGAGCCGACGACGTTCGGCACCTGCCGGACGTTGCCCCGGGAGACCTCCAGGGTCACGGTGCTCTCCTCGGCGACCTTGGTGCCGGACTTCGGGGAGACGCTCGTGACGATCCCCTCCGGCGAGGAGCTGCTGACCTCCTTCTTGACCACCTTGAGCTTGAGGGCCTTGAGCTGCGGCTCGACGTTGTCGAACTGGGAGCCGACCAGCCCGTTGGGGATCGTCACCTCCGGCTTGCCGGAGCAGATCTGGATGGTGACGCCCCGGCCCTTCTCCAGCTGGGTGGTCGGCGGCGGCTGCTGCGCCGCGACGGTGTCCTTCTTGCAGGTGCTGTTGGCGATCGGGTCGCCGACGGCGGGGACGAGGCCGGCCTGTTCGAGCTGGGACACCGCCGCCGCCTGGGTCTGCCCTGTCAGGTCGGGGACGGCGATCTTCTCGGTGCCGCTCCCGTTCATCAGGAAGGCGGTGATCAGGGCGATGATCGCGAGCACGCCGAGCGCGGCGAAGGTGGCGATCACCCAGGAGGAGGCGCGGCGCTGGCGCGGGTCGCCGACCCGGGCGGGCGGCTGCTGCCGGGTGGCCGCGCCACCGACGACCTGGGTCGGGTAGCCCGACCCGGCGGCCGACATCGGCGCGGTCTCGGCCTCCCGCATCACCGGGGTGGCGAGCACCGGCCGGCCCGCCGCCGCGCGGAGCAGGTCGGCCCGCATCTCGCCGGCGCTCTGGTAGCGGTTGAGGGGGTTCTTCGACAGCGCCTTGAGCACGATCGCGTCGACCGCGGGGTTGACGTCGGGGTTGATGTCGCTCGGCGTCGGCGGGGCCTCCCGCACGTGCTGGTACGCCACGCTGACCGGGCTGTCCCCGACGAACGGCGGGTGGCCGCAGAGCAGCTCGAACAGCACGCAGCCGCCGGCGTACACGTCGGAGCGGGCGTCGACCGCCTCGCCACGCGCCTGCTCGGGTGAGAGGTATTGCGCCGTGCCGATGACCGCGCTGGTCTGCGTCATCGTGGTCGCGCCGGACGCCAGCGCCCGCGCGATGCCGAAGTCCATCACCTTGACCTGGCCGGTCTGGGTGAGCATCACGTTGCCGGGCTTGATGTCGCGGTGGATGATCCCGTGCCGGTGGCTGAACTCCAGCGCGGCGCACATGTCGGCGCAGATCTCCAGCGCCCGGCGCGGCTGGAGCCGCCCCTCGACGCCGAGCACCTCCTTGAGGGTCCGCCCGTTGACGAACTCCATCACGATGAACGGCAGCGTCTCGCCGGTGGGCCCCGTCTCCTCGCCGGTGTCGTAGACCGCGACGATGGCCGGGTGGTTGAGCGAGGCGGCGTTCTGCGCCTCGCGGCGGAACCGCATCTGGAAGGTGGCGTCGCGGGCCAGGTCCGCCCGGAGCATCTTGATCGCGACGTCCCGACCGAGCCGGAGGTCACGGCCGCGGTGCACCTCGGCCATGCCGCCGTAGCCGAGCAGCTCGCCGACCTGATACCTGCCACCGAGCAGGCGGGCCTGCGCTGTCATCGCGTCTGTCGTCCTTCGCTCGTCGTCGTCTCGCCGCCGCCCGGCAGGAGTGGTCGTTCCACCCGACGGTACGGCGTCCCGGACGGATCGTCGCGCCCACCGGCCTGCACCGCGCCGGACGCCACGACCCGGGCGCCGGACCCGCCGGGCTCCCCGGCCGCCGCGTTCTTCCGCAGGTTGTAGGAAATCACGCCGGAGCAGAGCAGGACCAGTGTGGCCACCAGGATGAACAGCCAGACCGCTCCTGACCTGGACTGCTGCGGCGGGGCCGGGGGCGGGCCGGGCGGGCGGGCGTACGCGAGGGGGTTGGCCTGGCGGACCGGGACCGGCGGCGGCACGGTGGCCGCGCCGCGCGGGTAGGCCGGCGGGTTGGCCACCGGCGGGTGGGGCGGCTGGTGCACCACCGGCGGGCGGGGCTGGTGGGTCACCGGGGGCTGGTGGGTGACCGGGGGTCGGGGCGCCGCCACGGGGGGCCGCTGCTGCGGCGGGGCCGACGCCGGGACCGGACGCTGCTGCGGCGGGCCGGAGGTCGGCACCGGGCGCTGCGCCACCGCGGGCGGCCGGGGCTGCTGCCGGGAGGCGGGGGGCACCTGGGCGCGCGCCTGCGGGCCGGCCGGGGACGCCGGTGCGGCGGAGACCTGCCCGACGTGGCCGCCGCCCCGGGACTGCTGCCCGAGCGCGAGCTTCGCCTGCCGGGCCACCCCGGCGAGCGCGGCGGCGCTGGGCCAGCGGGCGGCCGGGTCCTTCGCCATGGCCCGCTCGACGATCACCCGGACCGGGGGCGGGATGTCCGCCGGCAACGGCCGGGGGGTGTCCCGGACGTGCTTCATGGCGATCTCCAGCGGGTTGTCGCCCTCGAACGGCCGCCGCCCGGCGAGGCACTGGTAGGCGACCACGCCCAGGGCGTAGACGTCGGAGGCGGGCGTGGCCACCGCGCCGGTGGCCTGCTCGGGGGAGATGTAGGAGGCGGTGCCGAGCACCGAGCCGGCGGCGGTGAGCTGGGCGACCAGCTCCGACCGGGCGATGCCGAAGTCGGTCAGCACGAGGGTGCCGTTGGGCCGGACCAGCAGGTTTCCGGGCTTCACGTCGCGGTGCACGATGCCCTTGCAGTGCGCCGCGTGCAGCGCGTCGGCGGCCTGGGCGAGCAGGGCCATGGTGCGCGCCGGGGTGAGCCGGCCGACCCGCCCCAGCGTCGAGGAGAGCGCATCGCCCTCGATGTACTCCATCACCAGGAAGGCGATCTGCTGGTCGTGGCCGAAGTCGTAGACGTCGACCACGCCGGGGTGGTTGATCGTGGCCATGGTGCGGGCCTCGCCGCGGAAGCGCTCGGCGAAGTCGGGGTCGTCGAGCAGCGCCGGGAGCAGGCTCTTCACGGCGACGGTGCGGCCGAGCACCTGGTCGGTGCCGCGCCACACGTCGCCCATGCCGCCGCTGGCGATCCGCTCGTCGAGTCGGTAGCGGTTGCCGAGCTGGACCCCGGGGCTGAGCATGTCAGCGCCCCCCGGAGTCGGCGGCCGCCGCCTGCATGATCTTGCCGGCGATCCGGGCCGCCTCGGCGCTGCCGCCGCTGCCCGCCTCCTCCAGCACCACACACACGGCGGAGACCGGGGTGCCCTTCGAATCCAGGGCGAAGCCGATGAACCAGCCGTGGTCGGGGGTCTGCGGGCCCGACTGGGCCGTGCCGGTCTTGCCGCCGACGGTGTAGCCGTTGAACTTCGCGTTGCGGCCGGTGCCGTTCTCCACCACGCTCACCATCATGTCGCGCAGGTCCGACGAGACCTGCCCGCTGACCGGCTGGCGCAGCTCGCGCGGCTTGGCCGTGTAGTAGCTGGTGGTGCGGTCCGGCGCGAGGAGCTGCCGCACCAGGTAGGGCCGCATCTGGCTGCCGCCGTTGGCGACCGCCCCGGCGATCAGGGCCCCCTGGAGCGGGGTCATCTTGACGTCGCGCTGGCCGATGGAGGACTGGGCCAGCGCGGCCGGGTCGGTGCTGCCGTCGGGGCCCTGCATGGCCCCGGTGCGGCTGGCCGCCACCGGCAGCCCGTCCTCGCCGAGCTGGCCGACGGTCAGGTCGTCCTGCTCGAAGCCGAACTGCCGGGCCTTCTCCTTCACCGTGTCCGCGCCGAGCTCCACGCCGAGCTTGGCGAAGCCCGTGTTGCAGGACTCGGTGACCGCGCTGATCAGGGTCACCTCGGACTCGGGGCAGATCGACGGCACCGCGTTGCGGATCGGGGTGCCCGACGTCGGCGGGGTGTAGCTGGGGCCCGCCGGGATCTGGGTGTTCTTGCCGATGCCGTTCTCCAGCGCGGCGGCGGCCACCACGATCTTGAAGGTGGAGCCCGGGGGCAGCACCTCCGACAGCGCCCGGTTCTTCAGCGGGCCGCCCTCCGCGCCCTCCAGCTTGTTGTACGCCGCCGTCGCCTCGTCCGTGTCGTGGCTGGCCAGCGGGTTCGGGTCGAAGCTGGGCATGGAGACCAGCGCCTGCACCGCCCCGGTACGCGGGTCGAACGCGATCGCCGCGCCCTTCTTCGCCCCGACCTGGTTGTTGGACAGCCCGTTGAACGCGGCGTCCTGGGCCCGCTTGGAGAGGGTCAGCAGCACGTTGCCGCCGCCGGTCTCGTCGCCGGTGAACATGTCCTTGATCCGGTTGGCGATCAGCGCGTCGCTGGTGCCGGCGAGGAAGTCGTTCTCGACCCGCTCGATGCCGGTGTCGCCGAGGTTGACCGGCTTGTAGCCGAGGACGTGCGCGTATTTCTCCCCGCCGGGGTAGGTGCGCAGGAACCGCAGCTTGCCGCCGGTCTCCTTGCTGGTGGCGAGCGCCGTGCCGCCGGCCTCGATGTTGCCGCGCTTGCGCTCGTACTCGGCCACCTGGACCCGGCCGTTGTAGTCGCTGTTGCGGTATTCGTCGGCCTTGTAGGCCTGGATCCAGTTCAGGTTCGCGAAGAGCAGACCGAACAGGACCATCGCGACGACACCGACGCGGCGCAGGGGTGCGTTCACGGCCGGATCACCTCCGTGGGGGCACCGTGCAACTGCTCGGGTGGGCCGCCCCCGGGTCGGGCCGCCGGGCCGCCGCCACCGGTCACCGGGCGGCGGGCCGCGTCGGAGACCCGCAGCAGCACCGCGATGAGCAGCCAGTTCGCCATCAGCGACGAGCCACCGGCGGAGAGGAACGGGGTGGTCTGACCGGTCAGCGGGATGAGCTTGCTGATCCCGCCGACGATCACGAAGACCTGGAGGCCGAGGGTGAAGGCGAGGCCCCCGGCGAGCAGCTTGCCGAACGAGTCCCGCACGGCGAGCGCGGCCCGCAGGCCCCGCTCCACGATGAGCAGGTAGACCACCAGCAGCGCGGAGAGGCCGAACAGCCCGATCTCCTCGCCGATGCCGGCGAAGATGAAGTCGTTCTGCACCTCGGGGATCTCCAGCGGCTCGCCGCCGCCCGGCCCCGCGCCGAACAGGCCGCCGCTGCCCAGCGCCAGCAGGCCCTGGACGAGCTGGTAGCCGTCCTGGTAGGGGTCGGCGAACGGGTCCAGCCAGATCTGCGCCCGCAGGTGGAAGTTGGCGAACGGCCCGCCGACGACGCCGCCCAGCACGTACGCGAGGTAGGCGCCGCCGAAGAACAGGATCAGGCCGATGAGCAGCCAGCTCACCCGTTCGGTGGCGATGTAGAGCGTCACCACGAACATGCCGAAGTAGAGCAGCGAGGTGCCCAGGTCCTTCTCGAAGACGAGGACCAGCACGCTCAGCGCCCAGACCGCGAGCACCGGCCCCAGGTCCCGCCCGCGCGGGAAGTCGATGCCGAGGAACCGGTGGCTGGCCAGCGACAGCACCTCGCGCTTGCGGACCAGGTAGTAGGCGAAGAAGGCGAGCAGCGCGAGCTTGGCGAACTCACCCGGCTGGATCTGCCCCACCCCGGGCACGATGATCCAGAGCTTCGCGCCGTAGATCTCCGAGTATTTCGCCGGCAGCACCGCCGGGATCATCACCAGCACGATGCCGGCGAGGCCCAGCGTGTACGCGTAGCGGGAGACCGACCGGTGGTCGCGCATCAGCGCCAGCAGGCCGGCGGCGAGCATCACCGACGCCAGCGTCCAGGCGAACTGCCGGCCGCCGTTGCCGGCGAAGATCGCCAGCGACTCCCGGTCGGCGGGGGCGGCCCGGGCCAGGTCGAGCCGGCGCAGGAAGCCCACCCCGATGCCGTTGAGCAGCGCCACCGCCGGCAGCAGGGCCGGGTCGGCGTAGGGGGCCAGGAACCGGATGACGACGTGCAGGGCGAGGAAGACGCCCGCCAGCACGGCGGTGGGGACCCAGAAGTCCGGGGTGACCGTGTCGAGCACGGTCGCCTCCACCGTCGCGCCGTACGCGGCGACGATCACCAGGGCCAGCAGCAGCAACGACAGTTCGGCGTTGCGCCGCGACCGGGCCAGGCGTACGCCGGGCTGCTCGCCCGTCGTCGCGGGCGAGGCGGCCGGTGCGGCGGCTGCGGTCACGGAGATGTCCTCGGTTTTCTCAGTCGACGCTCACTCCGGCGACCGGCACCCGGCCGGGTCGGCCGGCGGAACCGTGTCGGAGGGCAGCACGTCGGGCGTCTCGGTGGGCGCGGGGGTCGGGGTGGCGACGGGCCGGGGACTGCCGGAGGCCGTGCGGGTCGCCCCCGGCCGGTCCGGGGACCTCGTGGGCTCCGGCGTCGGGGCCAGGGTCGGCGTCGGGGTCAGGGTCGGCGTCGGGGTCAGGGTCGGCGTCGGCTGGCAGATCGGCTTGAGGTTGGGGTTCAGCGGGTCGTCGCTGGTCAGCTCGGCCAGCCGGCGCTCGGCGTCGGGCTCGTCGCGGGCCGGGATGCCCTGCTTGACCTGCTCCTGCGCGGCGAGGGTGAGGTCGTCGAGCCGGGCGGGGCTGACGGAGTGCTCGGCGGAGAGGTCGAGCCCGGCGATCTGCCCCTGCACGCCCCGGAACACGGCCACCCGGCCGTCCTCGGTCGCGCCGACGTAGTACTGCCGCTGCGTGTACGTCCAGCCGCCGACGAGCGCGCCGCCGAGGATGACCAGCAGGGCGAGGGTCATCGCCACGGTGCGCAGCGGGCGGCGCTTCGGGCGGTCGTCGTCGCCGTCGTCGTCGGCCGGCTCCTCGGGGGCGGGCGGCCGGGGGGCGGAGAGCGCGGAGGCGCGCGCGGCGGGGGTGGAGACGTCGGCGGAGGTGGCCATGCCCCGGTCCCGGGCGGCGGCGCCGCCGACGATCGGGCTCGCCTCGACGATGTCCCGGTCGGTGGCGTCGGCGATGATCACCGTGATGTTGTCCGGGCCGCCGCCGCGCAGCGCGAGCTGGACGAGCCGCTCGACGCACTGCTGCGGGTCGGTGTATTCCCGCATGGTGTCGGCGATGGTCTCGGCGCTCACCACGCCGGAGAGGCCGTCGCTGCAGATCAGGTAGCGGTCGCCGGGGAGCACCTGCCGGACGCTGTATTCCGGGTCGATGTCGCGGCCGTCGAGCGCCCGGGTGAGCAGCGAGCGCTGGGGGTGGCTGCTCGCCTCCTCGGCGCTGATCCGGCCCTCGTCGACGAGCATCTGGACGTAGGTGTCGTCTTTGGTGATCTGCGCGAACTCGCCGTTGCGCAGGAGATAGGCCCGCGAGTCGCCGATGTGGACCATGCCGAGCTTGGTGCCGGAGAAGAGGGTCGCGGTCAGCGTGGTGCCCATCCCCTCCAGCTGCGGGTTGGCGTCCACGGTGTCGCGGAGCTGCTGGTTGGCGGTGCCCACGGCCGAACGCAGCGCGTCGACCAGGGCGTCACCGGGGACGTCCTCGTCGAGCGGCGCCATGGCACCGATGACGATGTTGCTGGCGACGTCACCGGCGGCCATGCCGCCCATGCCGTCGGCTACGGCGAGAAGCCGCGGCCCGGCGTAGACGGAATCCTGGTTACCGTCTCGGATCAGACCGCGGTCGCTGTGGGCCGCATAGCGCAGGGTCAGAGTCATGGCCGTAATTCGAGAGAGGTGCGCCCGATGCGGATCGGCACGCCGAGGGGGACGGGGGTTGGTCCGGTGACCTTAGCGCGATCGAGGTAGGTGCCGTTAGTCGATCCGAGGTCCTCGACGAACCACTGCCCGTCGCGGGGCACGAGCCGGGCGTGTCGCGCCGAGGCGTAGTCGTCGGTGATGACGAGGGTCGAATCCTCGGCCCGGCCGATGGTGATCTGCGCCTCGCCCAGGGTGATCCGGGTGCCGGCGAGCTGACCGGCGGTCACCACCAGCTGGTGCGCGGCCCTGCCCCGCTTCGCCTTGGCCGGCTTGGCCTGCGGCTGACCGGTCGAGGCGCCCACGGCCCGGGGCGCGGCCACCAGCCGGCCCGACCGGGCGCCGGCGAACAGGTCCCGGCGGATGACGCCGACCACCGTGAACACGAAGATCCACAGCAGGATCAGGAACCCGAACCGGGCGACGGTGATGACGAGTTCCGGCAAGGCGGATCAGCCGTCCACGCGGAAGGTCAGGGTGGTCGTGCCGAGCTGGATCATGTCGCCGGGGTTGAGCGCGACGGCGGAGACCCGCTGGCCGTTGACCATCGTGCCGTTCGTCGAGCCGAGGTCGGTCAGCACGACCTGACCACCGTCGAAGTCCAGCCGGGCGTGTCGGCGGGAGATCCCGACGTCGGGCAGGCGCAGGTTGGCCTGGTCGCCCCGGCCGATCACGGTCGAGCCCATCTGGAGCGGGTAGGTGCGGCCGTCGCCCGAGACCAGCCGGACGTTGCGCCCGCCGCCGTGCCCCGGCGGGGGGCCGTAGCCGCCGCCCTGGTCGTACGCCGGGTAGGCGGGGCCGGCGTCGTAGCCGCCCTGGTCGTAGCCCGGCGCGGAGACCGGCGCCACGTCGCCGCCGGTGTAGACCTCGGCGGTGACCCGGAACATGCCGGTGTCGAGGCCCTCGCCGCGCTCGATCTCGACGATCACGTCGCCATAGACCGTCCAGGCCTGCTCGCCGATGAACTCCGCCTGCGACTGGGCCAGCTCCTGGGCCAGCGCGGCGGCGTAGGGCGCCAGGCGGTTGTGGTCGTAGGGCGAGAGATCGATCACGTAGCGGTTGGGCACCAACGTGCGCCCGCCGGCCAGGATCGCCTTGTGCGCCTCGGCCTCCCGCTGCATGGCGTTGAGGATCTCCACGGGGTGCACCACCCCTTTGAAGACCTTGGCGAAGGCTCCCTCCACCAGGCCTTCCAGACGCTTCTCGAAGCGTTGCAGCACGCTCACCGGCTCCTCCTCGGGTCCCGAGGACATGATGGTATCCGGCCGGCGCGCGCGCAGCTCACACGCCGCTCGGCCGGCCGTCGCCGGCCCGTTCGAACGGGCCCTTTACCGCGTGCTACAGTTTCGTCCGCCACGAACGGTAACCGGTCGCGGCGCAGGCCAGGGACACCGTAGGATGTGCCGGGCCGCTGGGGACAGCGGGTCCGGGGCAGGCTAAAGTGTTCCCGGTCAAGCCACGGGGAAGTGGCGGAATGGCAGACGCGCACGGTTCAGGTCCGTGTGCCCGAAAGGGCGTGGGGGTTCAACTCCCCCCTTCCCCACCAGAGCGAGGGCTCCGCACGACGCGGGGCCCTTTCGCCGTTCCATGGGCCCGGCGTCCCATCCGGCGGGTGCCGGACGTCACGCTATGCTCCGATCGTTTCCCTGCCTCCGATGGACCAGGAGTGGCGTGTGAGTGTCGCGTTGGTGACCGGGTCGGGCGGCCTGATCGGTTCCGAGGCGGTCCGGCACTTCGCCGGCCTCGGTCTCGACGTCGTCGGCATCGACAACGACATGCGGCAGGAGTTCTTCGGCGCCGAGGCGTCCACCGCGTGGAACGTCCGGCGGCTGGCCGAGGAGCTCGGCGGGGCGTACTCGCACCACAGCATCGACATCCGCGACCGCGACTCGCTGGCGAAGCTCTTCACCCGGTACGGCCGCGACATCGCCGTGGTGATCCACACCGCCGCGCAGCCGTCGCACGACTGGGCGGTGCGGGACCCGTTCACCGACTTCGACGTCAACGCCGGCGGCACCCTCAACGTGTTGCAGAACGTGCGCGAGCACTGCATCGAGGCGCCGGTGATCCACTGCTCGACCAACAAGGTCTACGGCGACCGCCCCAACAGCCTCCCGCTTGTCGAGCTGGAGTCCCGCTGGGAGATCGAGCCGGGGCACCCGTACGCGCAGGGCATCCGCGAGGACATGTCGATCGACGCCTGCCTGCACTCGGTCTTCGGCGCGTCGAAGGTCGCCGCCGACGTGATGGTGCAGGAATACGGCCGCTACTTCGGCATGCGCACCGCCTGCTTCCGGGGCGGCACGCTGACCGGCCCGGCGCACTCGGCGACCGAGCTGCACGGCTTCCTCGGGTACGTGATGCGCGCCAACATGGAGCGCCGCACCTACAAGATCTTCGGCTACCAGGGCAAGCAGGTCCGGGACGCGATCCACAGCTCGGACGTGGTGTCGGCGTTCGAGGCGTTCTTCCGCGACCCGCGCTCGGCGGCCGTCTACAACCTGGGCGGCGGCCGGCACTCCAACACCTCCAACCGGGAGGCGTTCGCCCTGGCCGAGCAGATCACCGGCCAGGAGATGATCACCGAGTACGTCGAGGCGAACCGGATCGGCGACCACAAGTGGTGGATCGGCTCCAACGAGGCGTTCCAGGCCGACTACCCGGACTGGAAGCAGGTCTACGACGTACCGATGATCATGCGTGAGATCTACGAGGCCAACGTGGACAAGTGGGTGCCCGGGGCATGACCGACGGCAGCAAGCGCAACGTTCTCGGCGTCCTCGTCGACGCCACCGACTACGCCACCGCGACCGAGCGGGTGGTGGCGGCGGCGCACGAGCGGCGCCCGCTGGCGCTCACCGCGCTCGCCGTGCACGGGGTGATGACCGGGGTGCTCGACCCGGCCCACAACGCCCGGCTCAACTCGTTCGACGTGGTCACCCCGGACGGGCAGCCGGTGCGCTGGGCACTCAACCTGCTGCACCACGCCAACCTGGCCGACCGGGTCTACGGCCCGCTGCTGACCCTGCACGTGCTGCGCCGCTTCGCCGAGGAGGGCCTTCCGGTCTACCTGTACGGCTCGACGGAGGAGACGCTGGCGCGGCTGATCCCCGCCCTGGAGCGGATGTTCCCGGCGCTGAAGATCGCCGGGGTGGAGCCGTCGAAGTTCCGCGCCGTGCAGCCCGGCGAGGACGCCGAGATCGCCGACCGGATCCGGTCCAGCGGGGCCAGGCTCGTCCTGGTCGGGCTCGGCTGTCCCCGGCAGGAGGTCTTCACCTACGCGATGCGTCCGCTGCTGGACATGCCGATGATGGCCGTCGGTGCGGCCTTCGACTACCACGCGGGGCTGCTGCGCAACCCGCCGCCGTGGATGCAGCGGGCCGGCCTGGAGTGGTTCTGGCGGCTCGGCCTGGAGCCGAAGCGCCTGTGGCGGCGGTACGTCGTCCTCAACCCGGCGTACCTGGCCCGGCTGGCGGCGCAGAAGACCGGACTGTGGAAGGCGAAGCCGCCCACTCCGGCCACCGAGCGCCCCGCCACCTTCGCCGTCTAGACCGGCCCCGCGCCACCCCTACGGGGCGGGGCTGCGGGACGAACAGGGGGCCGACCCGGATTCGGCGGGCGTCGAACTGGGCAAGGCTGACGGCATGGACGGGCATCTCATCGTGCTGTTGCCGATCGCCGGCGTGTGGCTGGCCGCGGGTCTCCTCGCGGAGCGGCTGCCCCGGCCGCACCACGCCCGCCCGCTGCGCCGGCGTACCGGATGGTTGCTCGCCCTGACGGCGACCGGCCTCGGCCTGACGGCGGCCGTGCTCGCCGCCGGGCTGACCAGCGCCGGCACCGGCACGATCGACCGGGCCGCGGCCGGCCTGGCCCTGGCGGCCACCCCGGCGCTGCTGGTGGCGACCGTCACCGCCCGCCGGGTGCGCCGGCTCTGGGCTGCCGCGGGGGCGTTCGCCGCCGCGCCGGAGACGCCGGCCCCGCACGGGCTGCGCGCCGCCGCAGCGCACCCGCTGATCGGCCTGCCGCTTCAGGTCACCGGCCTGGCCACCGTGCCGGCGGTGCTGTCGGCCAGCGGCCTCGACCTCTTCGCCGGGCCCGGCGCCACCGGTGCCGCCGTCACCGTGGCCGCGCTGGGCGTCGCCGCGATCGGGGTACGCCACGCGCTGCGCCACAGCCGCCTCGCCGAGCGGTCGCTGACCCGCCGCCCCGGGTCAGCGCGAGCGGCCAGCGCTGCCCTGCACGTATAGCAGCTCCAGGATCGACCGGGTGGCCTCGAACCAGCGGTCGAGCCAGCCGGGCGGCGGCACGCTGCCCCGGGGGGGCAGCTCCAGCAGCAGCCCGCGCAGCAGCGGGTGGTCGACCAGGGAGTCGGTGCCCGAGGAGCCGGTCGACCAGCCCGACGGCGGGAACGACGGCTCGGTCAGCGGGTTCGGATCCAGCGACGGCAGCGACAGCGGCGGGCCGACCTGGTCGAGGGCGGTCGAGCCGTCGTCCCGGGCGCCGATCTCGGAATCGGTGGAGACCACCTCCGTCAGGACGGTGTCCCGGCGGGCCCCGCGGTACTTCCCGCCGAACCGCTCCGGCTTGCCCGGACCGTTGGTGAGGTTCTCTGAACCGATCGTCGTCATCGTCTCGCCTGCCTCGCTCGGGTGCCGATCCGGGTGGCCGTTGCCGATCCGGTAGCTGGTCCGGGGTCGTCGACCAGCGCCGTCCCGACGGGTTCAACGACCAGGGCCGACGGTGGAAACGCGACGGGCGCGACCCCCGCCCCGGCCACGTTGCCGGAAGAGGGGTCGCGCCCGTCGTGTCTAGGGGTCAGCGATCAGTCCCGGAGGAACGCGCCGTCCCTGGCCCCGGCGACGAAGGCGTGCCAGCCCGCCGGAGCGAAGACCAGGTTGGGACCGCTCTTGTCCTTCGAGTCCCGTACCCCGACCGCCCCGGTCACGTACGCCACCTCCACGCAGTTGTCACAGTTCGGCCCGCTCTTCGAGCTCTTGAACCACGTCGCCCGCGTCAGGTCCCCACGGAACCCCTTGGTCGCCATTTCCACAACGGCTCCTCTGCCAGTTTTGCGATTTGTGCGATGGATTCCTCCGGGCGAATGGCCGCTGCTCGAACATGATCGAAGATGAAGCTGTACTTCTGTAGCTCGTCGCTCTTCTCCAGGAAGAGCCCACCCGTGGCGTTCTCCGCGTACACGACATCCGGATCATTGGCTTCTGGGAAGCTGAGGATGGTGAAGGTGCCGTCCATGCCGGCGTGCGCCCCGACCGAGAACGGCAGGATCTGAAGCGTCACGTTCGGCAACTCCGCCACCTCCACCAGCCGCTTGAGCTGAGCACGCATCACTGCGTCGCCGCCCACCGGCCGGCTCAGCACCGCCTCATCGAGCACCACCCACAGATCGACCGGATCGTCCTGGGTCAACAACGACTGACGATCCAATCGGACACGCACCCGTTGCTGAACCTGTTCGGTGGTGAAGTCCGGGCGGGCGGCCCGGATCATCGCTGAGGCGTACTCCTCGGTCTCCAGCAGGCCCGGGACGACCTGCTGCTCGTACTGCCGGATGGAGCTGGCCGCCGACTCCAGGCCGACGTACGCACCCACCAGCACCGTGCTGTAGGGGTGCCACCACCCCTTCTGCCGGGCCTCCCGGGCGATCTGCACCAGCTCGTCGCTCTCCGCGCCGGACACCCCGTAGATCAGCAGCATGTCGCGGACGTCGCGCGGGGTGGCCGTGGTGTGGCCGGTCTCGATCCTGGAGATCTTCGACGCCGAGCACTCCAGTCGCTCGGCCACCACCTCGATGGTGATGCGCGCGGCGTCGCGGTGCCGGCGCAGTTCGGCTCCGAGCCGGCGACGGCGGATGGTCGGGCTGCGCCGCTCGCTCACGACGCCCCCCGGCGACCCGTCGGGTCGAATCGCTCGCTGCTCGCCCTCACCCGGTTACCTCCGGTCGATCGCGCCAGGGGTCGACGCCCGCCGGGGGCGCGACCGTCGAAACGGCGGGCGAGCGTTCGCGGCAGGGGTGATGGTGCCGGTCGTCGACCGGCCGCGACGGGCGAAACCGGCGTCCAGTGTGCCGGTCCGGGGACAGCGGCATCAAGCGTCTATTTCCGCGAGCCGCTCACGTATCGGCAAAAGTCGACATGCAACTTGCATGAGGCACGCCACTCATGCAATCTGTCCGTAGGGCTCGAATCACTCAGCGTTCCGGTCGGCCGCCGGGGCGGGACGACCCACCGACGGGTGGGGCGTCCGGTCGAGGGATACCAGCTCGGCACCGCACGACAGGTCCGCTCCGGGCGAGAGCCCCGCTGCCGCACGTCAGGTTGACTGCGACGGCGGGCGCGGCGACCGGGAGCGGCGGGGTGCTGGTCGGGTCGTGGCACGCCACCAACGCGCCCGGCCCGACCAGCACCACCAGCGCCGCCGGTTCACGAGGCACAACCCCGTCACCAGGCGAGACATCCCCCGAAACTCCAGCCACCGGCATGCCCGCCGGCCGATCTCCAGGAGACCTCTGTGCTTCCCCGCTCAGGTGACGTGCTGCACGTGACGCGCGCGGCGAGTGTCCAGTTCCTCAAACCGATCATGTTCCGCGTGATCCGGGTGCTCGACTGGCCCACCTACGACGGATGGATGTGGCTCGACGGCTACGAGCTGAACGCGGCGGGGGACGCGGTCAGCAGGCGTTCGATCTACGTGCAGGCCGAGGGGCTGCGCCAGCTCCGGGTCGCCGCCCAACCCCGGCAGCGCACCGTCCCCGTCCGGCCGCGCCGGCCCGTGGTGCGTACCCCGGCCCGGGTCGGCTGACCAGCCGAAACCCGTCCCGGTGGGCGTGCCACCGCCATAGAATCGGTACGCCCACCCCGGCGATCGTCTCCACCCCGCGCGTCCCGGACCCTGAACCTGGGATGGTCATGGTCATACTGCCCGCCGCGCGGCGGCACCACAGGTCCCGCACCGTCTACGCCTTCGGGCTGCTGGCGCTCCTCGGCGCCGCCACCACCCTCGGGGTGGTGGTCCGCTACCCGGCCCTGTCGGCCACCGAGCTGGCCACGCCGGTCCCCGCGCCGGAGATCACCGTCGTCGACGGGGAGCCCGAGCCGGACTGGGCCGACCCCGTGGATCCACCGGCCGTGCCGGGCCCGATCGGCGCGGAAGCGGGCGCGCCGGGCGTGCCGACCGGTCCACCGGCCGGCGCGGGGGCCGGCGTCGGAACGGACCCGGTGGTCGAGGCCGGGCGGGCCCCCGCCGGGCCCGCTTCCCTGCGGGACGAGACGAGCCGCTCGCTGTTCTGGTCCGGCCTCCTCGGGCTCGCCATCTCCCTCGCCGGCCTGGGTCTGGTCGGCACCAGACGCCGCAGGTGGTGACCGGCACCGCGCCCGGAGCGGGGTGCCGACGCCGGACGCCGGGGGTGCTGACCGGCGTCGCCGTCAGGGGGTCGGGGTCGCCGTGGCCGTCGGGGCCGCCGCGCTGCTCGTCGGCGTCGGTGTCGCGGCGACCACCAGGGTGACCTGTGCGCCGGCCGGCACCAGCTCGCCCGCCGCCGGGTCCGTCTCCAGCACCGTGCCGGCCGGCCGGTCCGACTCGCGGGTCTCGACCCGGTGGTCGACCCCGATCCGGTCCAGGATCCGCTCGGCCGTCGCCCGGGGCAGCCCCACCAGCGGCGGCATCGGCACCCCGGCCGGGGCCGTCGCCGGTGGCGTCGTGGCCGGGGCGGAGGACGGCCCACCCGTCGTCGCCTCGGTCGTCGGCGCCCCGGTCGTCGGCGGTGCCGAGGTCGGGCCCGCCGACGGCGTCTGCCCGGGGTCGGTGTCGCCGCCGGTCGACAGGGCCAACCAGAAGCCGACGCCCAGCAGGCCGAGCAGCAGCAGCGCCACGACACCCAGCAGGATCGGCGTCCACCAGCGCCGGCCGGGCTGCTCCTCGGCGTACCACTCGCCGGTCGGGGGCCCGTAGTCCGCCGGTCGGGGCGGCGGCACCCCGGCCCGACCGGACCACACCTCCCCGCCGGCCGGCTTCGGCCGGGCGTCGTCACCGGGCTTCGGCAGCGGTCGGGTCTGGTCACCGGCGTCGTCGGGGGGCGGGTCCTGGCGGTCGTCGCTCATGGCACGTCCTCTCCCACACCGGGCGGGTGGCTGGCCCTCCCAACCACGCTAACCGCTGTGGGCCAGCGCGGCCGGTACCGGCACGGCGAGCCGCCGTCACGGGGTGGGCGGCGGCTCCGCGCTCGGCTCGCCGGGATCCGCGCCGCAGGTCAGGGCCACCTTGTCGTTCCAGTGCGCCGTGCTGTCGGCCGCCGGCGCCTGGGCCGTGACGACGCCGGTCCGGCCCGTCGGATAGCCGGGGTAGAGGCCCTCCTCGACCAGGTCCTCGGCCGCGTCGTCGCAGTCGTCGCCGACCAGGTCAGGGACGCTGACCTCGGGTGCGGGCCCGGCGACGTACAACGCGACGGTCGTGCCCCGCGACACGGGGGAGCCGACGGGCGGGTCGGCGCTCCGCACGTCCCGCCCCGACCCGGTGCCGAAGACCAGCCGCCAGCCCAGCCGCAGGTCCCGCAGCTCGTCCCGCGCGTCCTCGAAGTCCGTGCCGACCACCGGCGGGACGGTCAGCCCGGTGGAGCGGGTGGGCGCGGTGGTCCGGGTCGCCGGCGCGGTCGTCCGGGCCGGCGACGCCGGGGCCTCGGACGGGGACGCCGGGGCCGAGACGCCGGGCTGCGCGGCCGACGGACCGGGCGAGGCGTCGTCCTCCCCGGCCAGCAGCCAGCCACCGGCCGCGCCGACCAGCGCGAGGAGCGCGACAGCCAGGCTGCCGCCCAGCACCTTGGCCGACCGGCCGGAGCCCGGCGGGTCGGCCTCGTCGGGGTACGCCTCCCCTGCGGTGTTCCCGTCCGTCATAGCGTCCACCACCTCATCACCGGCGACCGTACCCGCGTCGCGCCGGGTGCCCAGGCCCGAGTTCGGTGCCACGACTCGCCGGTCCGACCACGGGAGGTTACGCTGCCCGGCATGGCCAGACGGGGCTGGGGAGGATCGATCGCCACCGCGATCGGTGTCGCTGCCGGCGCGGGCGCCGCCCAACTGGGCTTCGGCTACGGGCTGGGCATCATCAACTGGTCGGCGTCGGGCGTCGGCGCGGGCGAGGCGGCGTGGGTGGCGAGCCTCGCCTGGGCGACCTGGATCTCGGCCACCTCGACGATCGCGGGCGCGGTCTGCGCCCAGCGGCTGCGGCGTCCCGTCGCCCGGGGCGAGGACCCGGCCGCGACCGGCCCGGCCGACGCCCCGACCGACGCGGCCCCGACCGACGACCCCACGACCACCGACGTCCCGACCACCGGCGTCCCGACCGACACCGCCCTCACCGACGACCCCGCAACTGACGACCCCACGATCGACGCGGAGCCCGCCGATCCGGAGCCGGCCGCACCGGGGCCAGATGTGGTCGACGCCGCCGACCGGGCCGCCGGCCCGGAGCCGACCGACCCGCCCCGCCCGGCGGCGGGAGCGGTCGCGCTGGCGCTGGCCGCTGCGGTCGGCGCGCTGGTCACCGTGCTGCTGGTCGCCGTGCCGGCGCGGATGGCGGAGGTGCCCGGCGTCGCCGCGCCGCAGGCCATTGCCGCCGGGTACGCCGGGGCCGGCCTGTTCCTCGGGCTGCTGGTGGCGGTCTGGGCGCTGCGCTCGCCCGCTGCGGCGGCGAACGTGATCGCCACGGTCGGCTGGCTCTGGCTCCTCGCCGTGGTCGCCGTGGTGGACGGGGTGCTCGCCGGGCGCGGGCTGACCACCGCCCAGCTCGGGATCTGGCAGCTCAGCGCCGACCGGCCCGGCTTCTGGATCCGGGACTGGTTCTACTGGCCCGGCGCGGTGCTGGCACTCGGCTCGGCGCTGCTGATCGGGGCGCTGGCCGCGCGACGCGCGGCCCGGTCGGCGGAGCAGCGGCTCGGGGCGGCGGCCTCCGGCGGGGCCGGTCCGATCCTCGTCGCGCTGGCGTACCTGCTGGTCGTGCCCGGTCTGGGCACGCTCGGCCGGGAGCAGGTGTCGGCGCACCTCGTCGCCCCGTACGCCGTGGTGCTGGGCCTGGCCGGCTCGGTGCTGACGGCGGCGCTCGCCCAGCGCTCCGCGAACCGCCGCAGCGCCCGCCGCGACCGGGGCGGGCCGGCGGACGGTCCCGCACAGCCGACGGCGGGCGGACGCGGCTCCGCCGGGCCGGCGGCGCTGCCCCGGCAGCGTTCCGCAGCGGCCGGGGAGGCGACGGCGACGACCGCTCCCGGGCCGGCCCGGCCGGCCGGCGCGGAGGCCGACCAGCCGGCGTGACCGACCCGGCGCAGAGGCCGACCAGCCGACCGAGCCGGCGCGGCAGCCCGACGTCGTGCTCCGGGCCGCCCGCCGGGGTGGGACCCGTCAGTCGACCGGCCAGGTGTGCACCGGTTCGTTCTTCCGCTGCAACTCCGCGTAGCGCTGCACCATGTGGTGCAGGGCCGTGTCGCGGTCCATGCCCCGGTGGCGTTCGGCCGCCCAGACCGTCTCGGTCTGCCAGACCGCGCCGTTGCGGCCGGTGCGGCAGCGCTGCTCGATGATGCCGAGCAGGCGGTCGCGCTCGGCGGGCGCGACGCCGAAGCGGTCCAGCCCGGTGGCCGCCGTCGGCAGCAGGGTGTCGAGCACCAGCTTGGTCACCGGCACGTCCCCGAGGCGCGGCCAGTGCAGGACCGCGTCCATCCCGCGCCGGGCGGCGGCGTGGAAGTTCTCCTCGGCCGAGCTGAAGGTGAGCTGGCTCCAGATCGGCCGGTCCGCCTCGGCCAGGCCCCGGGCCAGGCCGAAGTAGAAGGCGGCGTTCGCGAGCATGTCGACCACGGTCGGGCCGGCGGGCAGCACCCGGTTCTCCACGCGCAGGTGCGGCCGACCGTCCATGATGTCGTAGACGGGCCGGTTCCAGCGGTAGACCGTGCCGTTGTGCAACCGGAGCTCCGCCAGCTCGGGCACGCCACCGGCGTGCAGGACCTCGACCGGGTCCTCGTCCCCGCAGATCGGCAGCAGCGGCGGGAAGTAGCGGACGTTCTCCTCGAACAGGTCGAAGATCGAGGTGATCCAGCGCTCGCCGAACCAGACCCGGGGGCGTACGCCCTGGGCCTTCAGCTCGTCGGGGCGGGTGTCGGTGGCCTGCTGGAACAGGGCGATCCGGGTCTCGGCCCAGAGCTGCCGGCCGTACAGGTAGGGGGAGTTCGCCCCGACGGCGACCTGCACCCCCGCGATGGCCTGGGAGGCGTTCCAGTAGTCGGCGAAGCTGTCCGGGGCGACCTGGAGATGGAACTGGAGGCTCGTGCAGGCGGCCTCCGGCGCGATGGAGTCGGTGTGCGTCTGGAGCCGCTCGACGCCCCGGATGTCCAGCTCGATGGCCTCGCCCCGCGCGCCGACGATCTGGTCGTTGAGCACCCGGTACCGGGCGGCGGTCGAGAGGTTGTCGGCCACCAGGTGCCGCTCGGTCAGCGTGGGCAGGATGCCGACGAGGACGATCCGCGCGTCGGACGGGGCCGCCCGCGCGTCGGCCCGGTCCAGGCTGCTGCGCAGGTCGCGCTCGTAGTCGGCGAAGCCGGTGCCCCCGATGAGCCGGGGCTCGGCGTTCAGCTCCAGGTTGAACCGCCCCAGCTCGGTCTGGAAGAGCGGGTCGGCGATGTCCGCGAGGATCTCGTCGTTGCGCATCGCCGGCTCGGCGGCCGGGTCCACCAGGTTGAGCTCGATCTCCAGCCCGGTCATCGGCCGGTCGGCGTCGAAGCCGAAGTCGTCCAGCATCAACGCGAAGACGTCCAGGCACCTCCGGACCTTCTGCCGGTAGTGGAGCCTGTCCTCTCGGGAGAAGGCGCCCTGCTCGACGTCCCTGCCCATGTGTCCTCCCGGCGCGAGGCGCGGCGGGGCATGCCGCCCGCAGCGCACATTATGAACCTTCTACGGTAAAAGCACCCCCCGCGCCGGGCCAGAGGCCGACGCCGGACGGTCACCCCGGTGGCGACCGCGACCGGCCCGGAACGCGCTCCCGACCGCCTCTCTACCCAGGTGGCGGCACGCGCCACCGCCCCCGCCGAGGGGCCCACCGTGACAATTCGCACGCTCCCATTGGGAGGACCGCGGCAGGACGACTGCGGGCCCGCGTCGACTGGTGCGACGCGGGCCCGGGTCTCGGGGAGCGGGGCGGTCAGCCCTGGCGGACGCCCTCGCCCTCGATCTCGATCTTGATCTTCTTGCCGACCAGCACGCCGCCCGTCTCCAGAGCGACGTTCCAGGTCAGGCCGAAGTCCTCGCGGTCGATCTCGGTGCTGGCGGAGAAGCCGAAGATGTCCTGGCCGAACGGGCTGCGGCCGACGCCCTCGAACTCGACCTCCAGCTCCACCGCGCGCGTCACGCCCTTGATGGTCAGCTCACCGGTGAGGACGAACTCGTTGCCGTCGCGGGACTTGACGCCCGTGCTGCGGTACTCCAGGGTCGGGAAGGCCTCGACGTCCAGGAACTCGGGGCTGCGCAGGTGGGCGTCCCGGTCGGCCTGGGCGGTGCTGATGCTGGCGGCCTGGATGGTCGCGGAGACCGACGACTGCATCGGGTCCTCGGCGATCGTGATGGTGGCGCTCGCGTCGGCGAACTCGCCGCGAACCTTGCTGACCATCATGTGCCGGGCGACGAAGCCGACCCGCTTGTGGGCGACGTCCAGCAGGTAGGTGCCGGCCGCCGGGATCGTGAGGCCCTCCCACTCGCGGGTAACCGATCCGTTGCTGCTGGTCATGGTGCTGTCCTCCAGGAGAAGAGTTCGTTAAGTGCCCCAACGACTGACAGAGCAACTATAGACAGAGCAATATTCCGTGTGTCAAGTATTGCTATGATGAACTCGTGGACCAGAACGTGTTCGACGACCCCCGGATCACCGCCGTCGGTCTCCTCGTCGAGGCGCACGCCGGGCTGTCGGCCCGGTTCGCCGCCCAGTTCGAGGAGCACGGGCTCTCTCCGGTCGAGTTCGAGGTGCTCACCCGTCTCGCCCGCTCGCCCGGCAACCAGCTGCGCATGACCGACCTCGCTGCGCAGACCTCGCTCTCCACCAGCGGCGTGACCCGGGTGGTCGACCGGATGGAACGCGACGGCCTGCTCTGCCGCCGGGCCTGCCCGTCGGACCGGCGCAGCTCGTACGCGGTGGTCACCGCCGCCGGGTTGCAGCGCCTGGACCAGACCCTCCCCGGGCACCTGAAGATCATCGAGGAGTGGTTCACGGGCCAACTGGAGCCGGAGGAGCTGCGCGCCCTCCTCCACGGCCTCCGGCGCGTACGCGACGCGGTGCATCCGGGCGCGACCGCCGGCAGCACCGATCCGGTCCCGCCGGAGGCCGCCCCCTCCTGACGCCCCGGCGGGCGGGCCCAGCACGTCCACGGGCCCGGTCGCACCGGGTGGGAGGGGCACCGGCAGAAAGACCGGCAGAACCGCCCCACCAGCGGCAACAAACGGCATTAAGCGGACAAACCTCCCCGCCGGGAGTGGCTACTGTTCTCTCAGCGGGGGCGCACCGGGGGGTGCCGGCGCGGGCGATGAGCGAGGGGTAAAACCAGGGGGCTTCTTCGCTCGCGCCGCCCCCGCGTCAACATCTCCGGGCGGGCCCGGTCGGCTCCGGCCGACCGGGCCGCCGCAGTGGAGCCAGCACCTCGGCCTCCCGGGGCAGCAGGCTGATCCCGCTCCGCCGACAGGCGGCGTCGAGACGGTCGAGCACGGCCGCGTCCCGGGTGCTCGCCGCCAGCCCGACGAGCGCCTCCACCAGGTCCCGCCGGTCCTGGCCGGCGACGGTGCCCTCCGCCGCGGCGGCGAACCACTCGGCCGCCAGCTCACGATCGGCCCGGTGCAGGGCGATGTTCGCCTCGATGAGCGCACAGATCCCGTCCTCGAACCGGGACTCGCCCGGCCGGCCGCCCAGCAGCTCGGTGCCGAGCGCCGCGTCACCCGCCGCGCAGGTGCGCAGCCCCGCCAGCACCTCGGCCGCCTCGTCGGGCCGCCCGTCCTGGGCCAGCGCCAGGCCGATCGTGCCGAGGGCCCGCCGCCGGTGCCCCGGGTCGCCGACCTCCACCAGCCCGGCGGCCACCCGGCGGCCCTGCTCCACGGCGTCGGCGTACCGGCCCTCCAGGCGGGTGACCTCGGCCAGGTCCGCCCGTGCCAGCAGGCGCAACCGCCGCTCGCCGGACTGGGCGGCCAACCGGTCCATGGCCGCCAGGCGACGCCGCGCCCCGGCCAGGTCGCCCACCCGGATGTCGTGCCAGGCGAGGCTGTGCTGCGCCACGGCCATGTCGCGCAGCCGCCCGTGCCGGGTGGCCAGGGCGAGGACGGCGGCGGCCTGGTCGCGCGCCTCGTCGTGGCCCCCGGTCGCGCCCAGCAGGGCGCAGAGCACCGCCCGCGCCTCCAGCTCCCCGGCCACGTCGCCGGCCCGGTGCAGGATGGCCCAGGCGTCGCGTGCCGCCGCCAGCTCCTGCTCCGCAGCCCCGTGCTCGACGGCGAGCCGGGCCGCGCCCAGCACCGCCCGGGCGCGCAACCCCGGATCGGCGGCGGCGGTACGCGGGTCGGCCAGCAGCCGCCGCAGCCACTGCCGCCCGACGACGTCCCGGCCCCGGAACCGCCACCAGCGGGCCAGCCCGACGGCCAGCCGGAGCGCCGTCGTCGGGTCGTCGACGGCGGCGTGGGCCAGCGCGGCGGTGATGTCGCCGGTCGCCTCGTCGAGGCGGCGCACGGCCGAGGTCAGCAGCGGGCCGGCCAGGTCGGGAGCGGTCCGGGCCACCAGCCGCGCGAAGACCTCGGCGTGCCGCCGCCGGACGTCGTGCCGTTCCCCGGCGCCGATCTTCCGCTCGGTGGCGAACTCCCGGACCGCGTCGAGCAGCCGGAACCGGAACGGGCCGGTCCCCCGCACGCTCAGCAGGCCGAGCTGGAGAAACCGGTCCAGCAACGGCACCGGATCGATCGAGACCGTGCCCTCCGGGTCGGCGTCGTCGGCCAGCATCTCCTCGGCCAGCTCCACCGACCAACGGTTGCGGAACACGGAGAGCCGACGCAGGGCGGCCCGCTCGTCCGGGGCGAGGAGGCGGTAGCTGGCCGCCACCGCGTCCCGCAGGGTGACCGTCGCCCCGCCTCCCGGCGTCCACCCGGGGTCGGGCCGCTGGGCCGGCGAGGTGGCGAGGTCGAGGACGCGGTCGCCGTACCGGTCGAGCAGCTCGTTGAGGTCGAGGATGCGCCCCCGGGCGGCCATCAGCTCGATGGCGAGGGGCAGCCCACCCAGCCGGCGGGCCAGCGCGGCGAGTGCCGGCAGCTCGTCCGGGTCCGGCGGCTCCCGCCGCACCCGGGCCAGTCGCGCCGTGAACAGCGCCACCGCCGGGTAGCCGGCCAGCACGTCCGGCCCGGCCGGGTCGAGCTCGGGCGGCGGCACGTCCAGTGGCGGCACGGGCCAGACCCGCTCGCCAGGCACGCCGACCGGGTGCCGCCCGGTGACCAGCACCCGCAGCGTGGGCACCGCCCCCGCGAGCCGGTGCAGCGCCCCGGCCACCGGGTCGGGCGCCCGCTCCACCGCGTCGATCAGCAGCAGCGCCGGGCGGGCCGCCAGTTGCACCGCGAGGTCGGAGGCGCGGGCCGCGCCGAAGGCCGCCGCCGCTGCGGAGAGCACGTCGGCCGGGTCCGAGCCCTCCCCGACGAGCACCCCGGCGACCTCGCGGGGAGCCCGCCCGGCGACGGCGTGGGCGACCGCCAGGGCCAGCGCCGTCTTGCCCACGCCGGCCAGCCCGACGAGGCTGACCACCGGCGGGCCGTGGTCGGTGGTGAGCAGCTCGACGAGCTCGGCGACGTCCCGCTCCCGGCCGATCAGCGCGACGGGGGGCGGGAGCGCGATCGGCGTACCCCCGGGGTGGGCGGCCGACGACGGCCCGACGCCGACCGGGTGGGGGACCGACGGCGGCGGGGCGGCGGGTGGCTCGTCGGCCGCGCGGGCGGGGTCGGCCGGCGTCGTCCCCCGGGCGGCGGCGACGAACGCCGCCCGGGCGGGCCCGGCGAGGCCGAGTGCGCCGGCCAGCAGGTCGACGGTGGTCCGCTGCGGCCGCGCGGACCGGCCCCGCTCCAGGTCGCGGACCGTCCGCACCCCGACCCCCGCGCGGGCGGCCAGGTCGGACTGGGTGAGGCCGGCGGCGTGCCGGTGCGCGCGCAGCAAGGCGGACAGTCCGGTACGACCGTCCGCGCCCGGCGGACGGCCATGATCGGGAGCCATGGGCAGGAAGGGTACGGATCGGGTGTGACTGTCGTCAGCCAACCGTCGCCCTGCCGACGCTGACCGGCACAAATATCCGACAGCGCCCCGCCCGGGAGCTTACCGGCGTGAGAAGGGGACCCTTCTCTACCTCAGGCGTTAATAGGGGGCCCTTCCTTTCACAGGCCGAGGTCGCGGGCGATGATCATGCGCTGGACCTCGCTGGTGCCCTCGCCGATCTCCAGGATCTTCGAGTCGCGCCAGAACCGGGCCACCGGGTATTCGTTCATGAAGCCGTAGCCGCCGTGGATCTGGGTGGCCTCCCGGGCGTTGTCGACGGCGACCGTGCTGGCGTGCAGCTTGGCGATCGCCGCCTGCCGCTTGAACGGCTCGCCGGCCAGCATCCGGGCGGCCGCGTCGTAGTAGGCCAGGCGGGCGGTGTGCGCCTTCAGCTCCATGTCGGCGATCTTGAACTGGATGGCCTGGTAGTTGCCGATCGGCTGGCCGAACGCCTGGCGCTCCTTCGCATACTTGATCGACTCGTCCACGCAGCCCTGGGCGAGGCCGACGGCCAGGGCTGCGATGGCGATGCGGCCCTCGTCGAGGATGCGCAGGAACTGGGCGAAGCCCCGGCCGCGCTCGCCGAGCAGGTTGGCCGCCGGCACCCGGCAGTCGTCGAACGTCAGCTCGTGGGTGTCCGAGGCGGTCCAGCCGACCTTCGAGTAGCCCGGGGCGACCGTGAAGCCGGGGGTGCCGGACGGGACGATGATCGTGGACAGCTCCTTGCTGCCGTCCGGCCGGGTGCCGGTGACGGCGGTGACCGTGACCAGCGCGGTGATGTCGGTGCCCGAGTTGGTGATGAACGCCTTCGAGCCGTTGATCACCCATTCGTCGGTGGACTCGTCGAGGACGGCCCGGGTCCGGGTGCCGCCCGCGTCCGAGCCGGTGCCGGGCTCGGTGAGGCCGAAGCCGGCGAGCGCCTCGCCGCTGAGCAGCCTCGGCAGCCACCGCTCCCGCTGCTCGGCCGTGCCGAAGCGGAAGATCGGCATCGCGCCGAGGGAGACCGCCGCCTCCAGGGTGATCGCCACGCTGGAGTCGACCCGGGCCAGCTCCTCCAGGGCCAGGCAGAGCGCGAAGTAGTCGCCGCCCATGCCGCCGTGCTCCTCGGGGAAGGGCAGACCGAACAGGCCCATCTTGCCCATCTGCCGGATCACCTCGTACGGGAAGGTGTGCTTCTCGTAGTGCTCGGCGATGACCGGGGCGACCACCTCGCGGGCGAAGTCCCGCACGCTGGACCGCAGCGCCTCTTGCTCCTCGGTGAGCCGGAAGTCCATCGGTTCCTCCTGTACGCAGTCCTCCGCCGGGCGCTCGTGACGCCGACGGGGTGGGGTGGTCCTGGGTCGCGGTGGTGGCCGTCGGTGGTGGCCGTCGCTGTGCTGGTGGGCGCGTCGCGGTGGCGGGCCGGGGTCGCGGTGGCGGCGCCGGCCGGGGCGCGGCGGGTCAGACCGGTGTGACGCCGTGCCGGCGGCGGGAGAAGCTCCGGTCCTTGGTGCGGGCGGCGGCGTAGCGGCGGACCAGCTCGGCGCGCAGGTCGTGCGGCTCGACGATCGCGTCGACCACCAGCTCGCTGGCCAGGCGGACGACGTCGATGTCGCGCTCGTACTCGGCGCGCCTGGCGGCGACGAAGGCGGCCCGTTCCGCCTCGTCGGCGATGGCCGCGATCTTGTTGGCGTAGACGGCGTTGACGGCGGCCTCCGCCCCCATCACCGCGATCTTCGCGGTGGGCAGGGCGATGGTCGCGTCGGGCTCGAAGCCGGGGCCGGCCATCGCGTAGAGGCCCGCGCCGTACGCCTTGCGGACCACCACGCAGATCTTCGGCACCGTCGCCTCGGAGATCGCCGTGATCATCTTGGCCCCGTGCCGGATGATGCCCTGCTTCTCCACCGCGCTGCCCACCATGAACCCGGGCACGTCGGACAGGAACAGCAGCGGGACGTTGAACGCGTCGCAGAGCTGCACGAACCGGGTCGCCTTGTCGGCCGAGTCGACGAAGAGCACCCCGCCCTTGAACATCGAGTTGTTGCCGACGACGCCCACGACCTCGCCGTCGAGCCGGCCGAAGCCGATCGTCAGCTCCTTGGCCCAGAGTGCCTGGATCTCGAAGAAGCTGCCGTCGTCGAGCAGGCCCTTGACGTACCGGCGCATGTCGAACGCCTGCCGCTCGCTGGCCGGCACGAGCGCGGCCAGGTCGGCCTTGGCCGGCGCGGGGGTCGCCTCGGCGGCCGGCGGCGGCTGGGTCCAGTTGGCCGGGAGGTAGGACAGGTAGCGGCGGACCACGTCGAGCGCCTCGGCCTCGGTCTTGCAGAGGAAGTGCCCGACGCCGGACTCGGCGCAGTGCACCCGCGCCCCGCCCATCGCCTCCAGGGTGGTCTTCTCGCCGGTCACCATCTCGACCATCCGGTCGGAGCCGAGATACATGCTGGCGTTGCCCTCGACCATCGCCACCACGTCGCAGAAGGCCGGGATGTAGGCCCCGCCGGCCGCGCTCGGGCCGAACAGCGCGCAGACCTGGGGGATGGAGCCGGAGGCGCGGACCTGGTTCCAGAAGATCTTCCCGGCGCCGCGCCGGCCGGGGAACAGGTCGACCTGGTCGGTGATGCGCGCGCCGGCCGAGTCGACCAGGTAGACCATCGGCACGCCGGTCGAGTAGGCGCGCTCGATGATCCGGATGATCTTTTCGACGGTACGCGCGCCCCAGCTGCCCGCCTTGACCGTGGAGTCGTTGGCCATCAGGCAGACCGGCCGGCCGTCGATGGCGGCGGTGCCGGTGACGACGCCGTCGGCGGGCAGGCCGTCGGCCAGGGCGTTCGCGTAGAGGCCGTCCTCGACGAACGAGCCCTCGTCGACCAGGAGCGCCACCCGCTCGCGGGCGAAGAGCTTGCCCTTGGCCGAGTTGGCCGCGTGGTATTTGTCCGCACCGCCGGCCCTCGCGCGCTTGCGTAGCTGCTCCAGTGCCTCACCGTCGAGCGTCACGCCGACTCCCCATCGCCGCCACCGCGCCGGCCGCCGCACGGGCACGCCGGCCACCCTGAACGATCGTTAGGTTATCTCATCCGCCGCCCGATCGGCGACCCCGGGGCGGACCGGACGCCGGCGCGCCACGAATCGACCGATCGTGATCCAAATATTGAAATGCGTAGATGATTATCGTTAGGCTCCCGTCACCCCCTCCCGGATTGGAGTCAGCGATGGCCTCACGAATCAGCCGGACCCTGGTCGCGATGCTCGCCACGGCCGGTGCGACCCTCGGCGTCACCCTCGCCAACCCGTCGCCCGCGTCCGCTGCCATGACCATCTGCTACAACACCAGCCAGGCCCCGAGCTACGCCAGCATCGCCAACCAGGCCGCCACGATCTGGAACAACGCCACGTCGAACCTGACGCTGACCGCGAACTGCGGCACCAACCTCCGGATCTACCAGATCACCGGCGGCGGCTCGTACGCCGTGCGGACCAGCCTCGGCAACGGGCGGGTCTACATCGACACCCAGCAGGCCGCCCAGTACAGCCCGCTGCGGATCATGACCCACGAGATCGGGCACATCCTCGGCCTGCCCGACAACTACAACGGCAACTGCGCGATCCTCATGTCCGGCGGCAGCGCCGGCACGAGCTGCACCAACCCGTACCCGAGCAGCGCCGAGGCGAGCCGGGTGACCAGCCTGTTCGCCGGCACCCGCAGCACCGAGCGGGGCGCGGACAGCGGGCCGACCGTCTTCCAGGACAGCTGGCCGGCCGCGCTCGCCCCGGTGAGCTGACCGAGCGGGAACACCGGAGGGGCCGGCACACCGCCGGCCCCTCCGCCGCGTCGCCCGACCCCCTTCGCCCGGTCAGGCGGGCAGGGGCGTCAGGCCGGCAGGGGCGTCAGCCGGGTGCGCGGGCCCGCCCGCAGGACGCCGGAGGGCAGCTTTTTGCCGAGCAGTTCCTCGGCCAGCTCCGCCACCTCGACGAGGGCCGCCAGGTCGATGCCGGTGTCGATGCCCATGTCGTGCAGCATGTGCACTGCCTCCTCGGTGGCCAGGTTGCCGCTGGCCCCCGGCGCGTACGGGCAGCCGCCGAGGCCGCCGACGCTGGCGTCGAACTCGGTCACCCCCAGCTCCAGTGCCGTCAACAGGTTGGCCAGTGCCGTGCCCCGGGTGTTGTGGAAGTGCAGCAGCACGGGCACGTGCGCGTCGCGGTCGCGTACCGCGCTGATCAGCTCGCGGACCCGGCGCGGCGTGCCCATGCCCGTGGTGTCGCCGAATGCGACCCGGTCCGCGCCGTCGCGGACCACGCGGTCGACGATGGCGGCGACCCGCGCCGGGTCGACGTCCCCCTCGTACGGGCAGCCGAAGCTGGTCGCCACGATCACCTCGGCGGTGGCCCCGGCGCCGTGCAGCAGGTCGATCAGCTCGGCGATGTCGTCGAGCGACTCGGCGGTGGACCGGTTGACGTTGCGCCGGTTGTGCGTGTCGCTGGCCGAGACCACCACCTCGATCTCGGTGAACCCGGCCGCCAGGGCCCGCTGCGCGCCCCGGGTGTTCGGCACCAGCGCCGAGTAGCGCACCCCGTCGACCTTCGCCGCCCGCCGCCACACCTCGTCCGCGTCGGCCATCTGCGGGATCGCCTTTGGGTGCACGAACGACACCGCCTCGATGCGGCGCACGCCGGTGCCGGAGAGCGCGTCGAGCAGCCGCACCTTGGCGTCGGTCGGGATGGGCTCCTCGTTCTGGAGCCCGTCGCGCGGCCCGACCTCCCGGATCGAGACCGCCGCTGGCATCTGGCTCATGGTCACCTCGCTGTGACGTCGGGCCGCCGGGGGTGTCGCACGCGCCGCCGCCCCTCGTGGGGACGGCCGACGGCGCGACGCCCGACGACCAGTGGTCCTTCCAGACAACCAGAACGCCGGACCCCGCCGCCAGGCCGCCCCACCGCCGAAGTTGATCAACGAGGCGAAGCAGGGGTCAGCGCATGCGGGAGACGATGCCCGTGTCGTAGTCGCCGGAGAGGAACTCGTCGTTCTCCAGCAGCTCGGCGAAGAACGGCAGGTTGCACTTGGGGCCGGCCACCTCGAACGCGGCGACCGCCGCGCGGGCCCGCTCGATCGCCTCCGCCCGGTCGCGGCCGTCGACGATCAGCTTGGCCAGCAGGCTGTCGTAGAACGGGGTGACCGTGTTGCCGTCGACGTAGCCGGAGTCGACCCGCACGCCCTCGCCGGCCGGCTCGCGCCACGTCGTGATCACGCCGGGGCCGGGCAGGAAGCGCTTCGGGTCCTCGGCGTTGACCCGCAGCTCGATGGCGTGACCGCGCGGGGCGAGCGCGTCCGGGTCGAACGTCGGCGCGAGGCCGGCGGCGACCCGGAGTTGCTCCTCCACCAGGTCCACGCCGTAGACCAGCTCGGTGACCGGGTGCTCGACCTGGAGCCGGGTGTTCATCTCCAGGAAGAAGAACTCCTGCGTGGCGGGGTCGAAGAGGCACTCCACCGTGCCCGCGTTGCGGTAGCCCACCGCCTCGCCGGCCCGCACGGCGGCGGCCAGGAGGCGCGCGCGCAGCTCCGGCGAGACCGCCGGGGACGGGGACTCCTCGACGAGCTTCTGGTTGCGCCGCTGCACCGAGCACTCCCGCTCGCCGAGCGCCACCACCCGGCCGTCGGCCAGGCCGAGGATCTGCACCTCGACGTGGCGCACCCGGGGGAAGTACCGCTCGATCAGCACCGACCCGTCGCCGAACATCCGCTCGGCGAACGCGCGCACCTTGTCGTACTCGGTGCGCAGCGCCGCCTCGTCGGCGGCCACGCCCATGCCCATGCCGCCGCCGCCCGCCGCGGCCTTGACCATCACCGGGTAGCCGATCTCCGCGGCGGCGGCGACCGCCGCGTCCAGGTCGGCGGCCGGTTCGGTGGTGCCGGGGGCGACCGGCACCCCGGCCGCCGCCATCAGGTTCCGGGCGTTGATCTTGTCGCCCATCGCGGAGATCGCGTCCGCGCCGGGTCCGACCCAGATCAGCCCACTGCTCTCGACGGTACGGGCGAAGTCGGCGTTCTCCGACAGGAAGCCGTAACCGGGGTGGATCGCCTGCGCGCCGGTCGACTTGGCGGCGGCGAGGATGGCCTCGACGTTGCGGTAGCTCTGGGCCGGGTTCGCCGGTCCCACGCAGACGGCCTCGTCGGCCTCGGTCACGAACGGCAGGCCGGCGTCGGCCTCCGAGTGGACAGCGATCGCGCGGATGCCGAGCCGGTTCGCGGTTCGGATGATCCGACGGGCGATCTCGCCGCGGTTGGCCACCAGCAGCGATTCGATCATGTTCTCCTCCAGCGTCCAGGGGTGGGGACGATGCCAGGGAACCATGGGTGACGGGCCGGCCACGAGTCAAGCGCGCGGCGGCGGGGCGGATCCAGCGGCCCGTGTCGGACCGCCGTGGACACAGACACAGCACAGGCCCCCGGCGGGTGCGAGGGCCTGCGGATCGACGGGGTTGCGGGTCGACAGGGTTTCGGGCGAAGGGACTGCGGGCGGAAGCGCTGTGGGCCGAGGGGCCGCCGGTGGAGCGGGTCAGGCGACGCGCTTCGCCAGCGTGAGGAAGCCGCGCCAGGAGGCCGGCGAGAAGGAGAGGGTGCCGCCGTCGCGGTCCTTCGTGTCGCGGACGAGGACGACGCCGGGCAGGTTGTCGGCGACCTCGACGCAGTTGCCGCCGTTGCCGCCGCTGCGGGTGCTCTTGCGCCACTGCGCGCCGGTCATGTCCATGCTGCTGCCGCTTTCCTCAGGAGATCCAGGGACTGCGACCGGGACAGGGCCTCGCCCCGGATGCGCTCCCACCGTCGTTCGAGCGTAGCAAGTTGGGCGGCCTGATCGATGATCTGCGCCTGGGCCTGACTGTCCACGTGGGCCACCCGCGTCCCGCCGGGAAGCTCGGCGATCGTGAAGGGACCGTCGAGCCCCGGATAGGTCGGGGCGTCGCGGGGGACGATGTGCAGTTGGATGGTCGGCCACTCCGCGCAGGTCACCAGGCGGGCGAGCTGGTCGGCCATGATCGCCCGCCCGCCGGCCGGCACCCGGCGGATCACCTGCTCGTCGATGACGACGACGGTCGTGGGCGCCCGGTCGCAGGTGAGGATCCCCTGCCGGGCGATGCGGGCCACCACCAGGTCGTCGACCTCGACCGGCGACAGGGGTTGCCCGTGGAACGTGACGCGGGCGTACGCTTCGGTCTGCAACAGGCCCGGCACCCAGGCCAACTCGAAGGCGCGCAGGGCGACCGCCTCGCGCTCGATGTCGACCCACGGCCGGAACCACACCGGCTCGCGGCGCAGGGCATCCGGCCAGAGGTCTGCCACATCCTTGCCGAGGATCCTCGCGACTTCGCCACGATGCCGGGTCTGCGGAATGCGCCCGGGGTTCGCCCAGCGGGCGACGGTCTTCGGGTGAAGCCCTATGCGACCTGCCAAGCTCTCAGCGGTCTCCGACGCCTCGGCGAGGGCCGTGACGAACGCATGATTCATGCCTGAGTCCCTTCAGGAACCGACGGAACGTCCGAAGGAAATCATCTAACGCTGTGTGATTGCGCCGCAACCCTGGGCAGGCTGTCATCGGGACGGCGTGGGTCGGGAGGGCGGAGAAGCCCCCGCCCGCGTTCGTCGAGGGGGCCGCCCGGCCGGTCCTGCGCACCAGGCGCGGGCGGTCCCCTCTCCACCGGCCACGGACAGGGGAAGCAGATGCCGAACCGAGCAGGACCCAGCGCGCCGGCGACCGCCGGGGCCGGGAGGCGGCGGTGACCGGCCGGTCGATCGCCCCGGGCGACGTGCTGCGCCTGACCCGCGCCGCGAGCCCGCAGTTCGTCGAGCCGATCACCGTGCGGGTCATCCGCGAGGTGCCGGACCGGCACACCTACCACGGCTGGACGTGGATCGAGGCGTACGAGTTGGACGCCCGGGGCGACGCCGTCGCCAAGCGCGAACTGTTCGTGCTGCGCGCGGGGTTGCACCGGCTCGCCGGGGCCCTGCGGCAGGCCCCGCCTGCCCGGGACACGAGCCCGGCCCTGCGGCAGGCCGCGCCCGCCCGGAACACGAGCCCGGCCCGGGTGCGCTGATGCCCCGCCCGGGTCCCCCGGTGCCCCGCGCTGGTGCCGTGCTGCCCCGCCGGCACCTACCGATGCGTCCCGCCTGGCTCTGCCGGGTCTGCGCCGCCCAGTGGCCCTGCCCGCCCGCGCGGCTCGACCTGCCCACCGAGTTCCACGGCCACAGCGTCGCGCTCGCGTTCTACCTGGCCGCCGCGATGCGGGATGCCATGGACGACATGTACCGGCTCGGCGGCCGACCCGACAGGGCCGCGATGCACGCCCGCTTCCTCGGCTGGCTCTCCCCGACGCGCCCCCACCGAACCGAGCGCCACTGACCGCCCGGAGCGATGAGGCCAGGGCCCGGGTCGATATACCCGACATACGGGGCGGCGCAGGCCGAAGGTCGTGCTCGATCCTGGAAAGAGTGGCCTCCGCCGGGGAACGAGACCACTGTTTCCCTGATCGAGCGTGATCTTGTCCCGGTCGAGCCCGGCGCGGAGCGACTTGTCCCGGTCGAGCCCGGCGCGGAGCGACTTGTCCCGGTCGAGCCCGGCGCGGAGCAGGGGCTCAGGCGTCGGCGTCGGCCTCGGCGAGGAGGGCGGCCAGCGTGGCGGCGCGCAGCAGCGCGGCCCGCCGCTGCCGGTCCACCTCGCCGCCGAGGAACGGCGTCGAGTTCATCAGGCCGAACGCGGCGTGCGCCAGCACCCGCGCCTCGCCGTCGGGCAGGCCCGGGTGCAGCGCGGTCAGCACCGTCACCCACTGCTCCACGTAGAGCCGCTGGAGCCGGCGGATGCGGCGGCGCGGCTCGTCCGGCAGCCGGTCCAGCTCGTGCAGGTGCAGGGCGATCACGGCCGGATTGGCCAGCGCGAACTCGACGTGGAAGTCGATCAGCGACTCCAGCACCCCGCGCGGGTCGTCGGAGCGGCCGGTGACCCGTTCCCGCCCGCCGTCGAGCAGCCCCTCGCTGACCGGGATCAGCGCGGCGGCCAGCATCGCCTCCTTGCCGGCGAAGTGGTGGTAGAGGGCCGGGCCGGTGACGCCCGCCGCCGCGCCGATGTCGTCCATCGACACGCCGTGGTAGCCCCGCGCGGCGAAGAGCCCGACCGCGATCTCCAGGATCTCGTCCCGCCGCGACCGTCTCCTGCCAGTGCCCGCCACGCCGCTCGCCGCTCCCCGTGCCCGCTGTTCCACCGTCACCCGGCAAGCGTAGACCCGCCCGGGTGCCTAGGTTACCCGCCGGTCGGCCCCGTCAGTCGTCGTCGCCCAGGCCGTGCTCCGCCCGGACCGCCTCCGCCTCATCCGGGCGGCCCAGCTCGTCGAGCACCCGGGCGAGCAGCCACGCCGCCTGGGACGCCGGCCGGGAGCCCGGGGGCAGGCCGCCGAGCACCTCCCGCAGGCGCGGCTCCGCCTCGCCCGGCCGGCCCGCGCGCATCAGCAGCTCGCCACCGAGCAGCTCCACCCGGGCCGCCTCGCCGAACGCCTCGATCGACCGCAGCCGGGCCGGCACCCCGACCAGCCGGTCCAGCCCGTCGTCCGGCCGGTCGTCGGCGGCCAGCACCCGGGCACCGACCTCCGCCGCGAGCGCCGCCTCGTACGTCACCACCGGCGGCACCTCCGGCCGACCGGTCAGCGCGGCGGCGAGCCCGTCCACCACCCCGACGGCACGCACCGCCGCCGGCACGTCCCCGGACCAGTTCAGGGCGTCCGCCTCCCGGCGGCGGGCGCGCAGCTCGTCGACCGGCGCGCCGGCCAGCCGGTAGGCGGTGGCCGCCTCGGCGAACCGCTGCGCGGCCAGCGCGTCCCGGTCGGCGTCGTAGAGCAGGCCCCCGGCCTCCTCCAGCACCTGCGCCCGGTGCGGCAGGTTGTCGGGGCCGTCGAGGTTGCGGGCGAGCTGGTCCAGCAGGGCCAACGCTGGCTCCAGCTCACCGAGGTCGACGTAGATCCCGGCCAGCAGGTGCCGGCAGCGGTCCGCCTCGGCCTGCGCCCCGAGCCGGTCCAGCCCGAGCACCGCCTCCTCCGCCACCTCGGCCGCCTCCGCCGGCCGCCCCGCCGCCCGGTAGGCGTTCGCCAGCTCCCAGCGCAGGAAGGCGTCCCCGTCGGCGCCCTGCTCCACGCAGAGGGTCACCGCCTCGGCGAAGTCCTCCACCGCCTCGGCCGCCCGGTCCGCGCCCAGCAGGGCCCGCGCCCGGAACACCCGCACCGGCAGCCGGGCCTGCGCCGGGGCCGTCTCCAGCGCCTCGTCGCAGGCGGCCACCCGCTCGGCCGGGTCGTCCGTCGCCCGCGCGTACGCCAGGGTGGCGGCGGTGACCAGCTCACCCACGCCCACCTCGCGGGCGAGCCGGCGGGCCAGCTCGGCCGCCGCCCGGAACTCCGCCGGCCGCTCCAGTTCCTCCAGCACGTGCGCGCGGTGCAGCGCCACCCGGGCGGCCAGCCACGGGTCGACGTCGGCCTCGGCGGCGGCCCGGTCGGCGGCGGCCAGCGCCTCCTCCCAGCGGTGGAGGTGCGCCAGGGCGAGGGCGAGCCGGTCGTGCGCGGCGGCCCGCTCCCGGGCGTCGCCGTGCCCGGCGAGGAAGTCGGCGGCGTCCCGCGCCAGCGCCAGCCCCTCCTCGCCGTCGCCGGTGAGGCAGAGCAGCGCGCCGAGCCGGCCGGCGACCACCTGCTCCCGCACCGGGTCCGGCAGTTCCCGGTACGCGGCCAGCGCCGCCCGGTTCGCCTCCTGCGCCGCCTGCGGGCCGTCGGCGTCGGTCAGCTCGCCGGCCCGCAGCTCCAGCCGCCGCGCCGCCGTCCGGGGCGGCTGCCCGGTCGCCCCGAACCGCTCGTCGTAGGCGGCCAGCGCGGCGGCGAAGCCCGCCCGGTCGTGCGTACGCCAGCGCTCGTCGGCCAGGTCGAGCAGCTCGTCGGCGGTGGCCCCGGCCGGCACGGTGGCCGCCGGGGCCGGCGTCGCCGGCGGCTCGGGCCGGCGGCTCGGGCGGCGGCGGAGGCTGGCCGACAGCGGCAGGTGCTCGCCGTCGGGGGCGGCGGCCAGCCGCCGGGCGATCCACTCCGACTGGTGGGTCGTGCCGTTGCGGGCGTCGAACCGCGCGGCCAGCGCGGTCGCCGTGTCGGTCAGCTCGGCGGCGAGAGCGGCGGCGGACACCTCGCCCGCCGGCCGGTCGCCGGCCGCCCGCCGGTGCAGGGTGACGTCGCCGGCTGCGGCGGCGCGGCGCAACGCGGCGGCGGCGGCGGCCGCGAAGTGCATCGCGGCGGCCGGGGTGGGTGCGCGGTCCAGCCAGTCGAGGTGCCGCTCGACGATCTCCACGGCCCGCGCCTCGTTGCCGGTCAGCGTGCAGAACTCGACGTGGTCGCCGATGTCCCACAGGTCCGACAGGTTGCCCCGCAGCCGCCGGTACGCCTCCCGGTGCGCGTCCCGCGCCGCGTCGCCCCGCCCCGAGCGGAGGTAGGGCAGCAGCAGCGCGGTGAGGATCGCCTGCGGCTGCTCCGTGCAGGTCAGCCGGCCGGCGAGGACCGGCTCTGCCACCGCCGCCGCCTCGTCGTGCCGGCCCGCGTGGGCCAGGTGGGCGACCTGGGTGGTGGGATCGCAGCCGGCGCAGTCGGACAGCTCGTCGCGCGGGGCGGTCAGCCACTCCTGGTACCACCGCTCGGCGGCCTCGGCGTCGCCCACGTGGTCGGCGACCAGGTAGCGGTGCTTGTGCACGGCCTGGAGGCTGTGCCCCGCGTTGGCGTACCGGCGCTGCATGTCGTCGAGCACCGCGTAGGTGCGGTCCAACGGCAGCTCGGGGAACTTCAGCATGGCGTTGACCATGTACTTGAAGTGCCAGAGGAGCTGGTGGGCGTAGCGCTCGTGGTAGGGCTGCGGGTCCCGGTCGAACTCGGCCAGGCACCAGGAGAAGGTGACGAAGGACTTCGCCGGCTCGCCGCCGTAGACGTACGCGGTGGTGGCGTGCATCCGCACGGCGAACGCCAGGTGCCGGTCGTCGCCGGTGTCGGCGCGGCGCAGCAGCTGCTCCAGGGCGGCCGTGCGCCCGGCGCCGTACGGCATGTCGCCGCTGTCGTGCAGCATCCGCCACAGCTCGTCGTCACTCATCGGTGCCACTCACTCCCGTCCCGGTACGGCCCGGCCGAGCAGGCCGAGGAAGGAACTGTTCAGCAGCGCGGCGTCGGCCGCGCGGATCGGGTGGTGCCCGAGCAGCAGGGCCTGCCCGTACAGCGCCTCGACGGCGAGCCCGACCAGCTCCGGGTCGTCGAGGGTGGTGACCCGGCGGACCAGCGGGTTGCGGTGGTTGAGCACGAGCTGCGGGCGGTCCGGCGGGGCGGAAGCGGCGAGCGCGTCGAGCACCCCGCCCCACAGCTCGTCGGCGGCGTCCCGCGTCGCGGCGAGCTGGTCGTTGAACGCCGCCGACCGGCTGACCAGGTAGAGCGCGGGCAGCGACACCGGGTCGTACGCCCGCACCACCACCTCGCAACCGAGCCGCTCCAGGGCCCGCTGCGCCGCGGCGAGGAACGGCCGCAGCGCCAACTCGACGGCCGGGTCGACGGCGTCGAAGCGGGTGGTCAGGTCGCTCGGCTCCAGCCGCTCGATGAGCACCGACCGGTCCACCGTCGGCAGCCGCTCGATCAGCTCCGTGTCGTAGGTGTAGCCCGCGTTGACCACCGCCAGGTCCTGCGCGGCGGCGACGGCGGCGAGCTGGCGGAACTCGTCCAGGCTGGCCGCGTACCGGAGCACGCCGTGGCGCTGCCGGAACTCGGCCAGGGTGAGGGTGCCGACGTTGGTCTCCATCGGCCACCACCGGTCGACCAGGCGGAGCATCTCGTCGTCGTGCACGGCGAGCGCCTTCACGCCGAGGTGGTGCACCTGGAGGAACTCGCCGAGCCGGCGCGGGTCGTGCCGGGCCAGCCGGACCAGCCAGCCGCGCACCTGCTCGCCGAGGGCCTCCCGGGTGGCGGTGAGCAGGGCGTCCTCGTAGAGCGCCTCGCGGCTGGCGGTGGGCCGGAGCTCGCCGGCGTCGATCACGCAGTGGGCGAAGAACGCCCAGTCGGGCAGCAGCCCGTCGGCGTGCTCGGTGAGCAGCATCCGCTTGAGGTAGACCCGGTGGCCGGCGCGGGCCGCCGGGTTCACCGGGGTCGGCAGGATGAACGCGACGCCGGTCAGGCCAGCCTCGGGCACCGACAGCGGCACCACGTCGAACGGGTCGACGCCGAGGAGCTGCCGGGCGTAGCGGGTCAGGGCCGGCCGGTCGACGCCCGTGCCCGGTGCGGTCGGCCAGGGCGGCCCGCCGGTGGTGGTGACCGTGTCGCCGACCCGCACGGTGACCGGCAGCAGCGACCCGTAGAGCCGGGCCAGCTCGGTGACGGTCGCGGTGGCGAACCACTGATCGGCGTCGCGGCGCGGGACCAGCGTCACCGTCGTCCCGATCTCCGGGCGCTGCTGGGCCGCCGGGGCGACCTCGACGGCGTACCGGCCGTCGGCGTAGCCCGTCCAGAGCACCGTCGGCTCGTCGGCGTGCCGGGTGACCACCCGGATCTCGTCGGCCACCAGGAAGCAGGAGAGCAGCCCGATGCCGAACTGGCCGAGGAACTCGTGCCGGGAGAAGCCCAGCTCGTCGCGCTTGGAGCTGCGGCCGATGGTGGCCAGCAGCTCGTGCACCTGCGCCTCGGTGAGGCCGATGCCGGTGTCGTGCACCCGCAGCGTCCCGTCGCCGGTCAGCTCGGGCGGGAAGATCCGCACCAGCGCCGGGGCGTCGGGCTCGCCCGCCCGGCGCGCGGTGATCGCGTCGACGGCGTTCTGCATCAGCTCACGGACGTAGACCCGTGGGCTGCCGTACAGGTGATGACTGAGCAGGTCGACCACACCCCGGAGGTCGACCTGGAAGGTGCGGTCCAACGCTGCTGCTCCCCGGTCCGATGCCGGCGCCCACCGTACCGGTGATCACCGACGCCCGGCTGCCCCCATTCGCCCGGAACTTGACCCTCGACCGGTGACCCGTACCGCTCCCCTTCGCCGTGGACGCCCCGACCTTCGCCCTCTCCACCCTCCTGCTCCTCTGCCTGCCGGGTTCGCCGCCCACCCCCAAGCGGCGATCTTGCACTTCCGGCCGGGCGGTTCGGCACGCTGCCCGTGCTGCGCCTGGTGCTGGCCGGGCTGGTGACCGCGCCCGTCGGGGCGACGTTGGCCGGGCTCGCCGGGCACACGTACGGGATGCCGCCCGTCGCCTGGGGGGGCCGCCTCGGTGTTCTCGGTGGCCGCCGCCGTCGGCTGGCGGACCCTGCGGGGAGTCGACCCCGGCTCCCCCCGCTGATCGGGGGACACCCGGCCGGGCGGCCCCTAGCCTGAAGCCCAGAGGGGGCGGAGCCGAATCCGGGGAAACGGCCGGGCCGTGGCCCTCGGGAACGGCCGGACGGGGGGCACCGTGGTCGACGGCGGCACGAACGAACGCCCGCTGGTGCTGGCGGGGATCCTGCTCGGCGGGGCGGGCGTCTTCGACGTGCTGGCCGGCGTCGGCGACCTCGTCGGCGACCCGTACGTCTCCATCGAGGGCGGCGCGATGTACCACTACGACGTCACCGGCTGGGCCTGGGCGAGCCTCGCCGCCGGGGTGCTGCTGGTGGTGGCGGGGGCGCTCGTCCCGCTGGGCCGGCGCTGGTCCGCCCGGCTCGCGCTGTTCGCCGTCGCCGCAGCCGTCGCGACGCACCTGCTGATCCTGACCTACCACCCGCTCCGGGTGCTGATCGTCCTCGGGCTGGCCCTGGCCGCCGCCCGCCTGGTGCTGCGGCAGCGGCGCTCGCCGACGCGCGCCTGACCACCGCACCGGCTCACCGGGCCGGTCGGGCCCGAGCACCGGCGCTACCCGGGTTCCCGGGTCGGCTGGCAGACCTTGCCGGTCAGCGCCGGGTCCGGCTGCTCGCTCTCCTCCCACACCGGGTTGGCCGAGATCGCCAGCGGGGGCGCCTGCCAGGCGGCCCCGAGCCGCTGGAACAGGGAATACTCCCGCCGGGTCCGCTGGACCGGCTCGCCACGGAGGAAGTTGACCAGCCGGTCCTGGACGAGGGACCGGTTGAGCAGGCCGCCGTGCACGCCCGGCGTCTGGAAGACCGGGATGCCGGCGTAGTCGCCCGGCGGCGCCTCGGCGGCCGTCGTGTACGGCAGGAAGGCGACGATCCGCACACCGGGCACCGGGCACATGAGCTGGTTGCGGTAGAACGGCGCGTCGTCGAGCAGCGACCGGATGAACGGCTCGTCCGGCCCGTTGCCGGGCGCGCCGGCCAGCCGCCCCAGCCCGAACATGGCCCGCAGCGTCCAGCCGGTGACCACGCCCCACCCGTGCTCCCGCCCCCGCGGCGGGTAGTAGGCCCGGCCGGCGTTGATCAGCGGACTGAACATGACAAGCGCGTCCACCGCCGGATGGGGCCGCCGGGCGAGGTAGGTGCGGGCCACGACCGCCCCCTCGCTCTCCCCGACCAGGGCCACCTTCCGGCCGGTACGCCGGTGCAGCCGCTCCACCTGCGCGGCGAGCAGCCCGACACTGTCCGCCACCGAGATGGTGGTGTCCTGCGGCCGGTAGGGCAGGGGACGGCCGTCGGGGCCCAGCCCCCGATAGGAGAACCGTTCCACCCTCGGGTCGCGGGGCTGCTCGCCCCCGTACGCCGAGCCGTAGCCGGCCAGCACCACCACCGCCTCGGTGACCCCCGCCGGCAGCGGCCGGGTGAGCAGCACGTCCTCGGTGCGCAACTGGTTGCCGGGCACCGTGCTGACCAGCGACGGGATCAGCAGCGGCACGACGAGCGCCAGCAGCGCCGCGATCGGGGCCACCGGCACCCGGGCCCACCGCAGCCGGGGCGCGAGCACCGCCGCCCGTACCGTCCGGTTCCACAGCACGCCGTTGAGCACGCCCGCCGCCGCTGCCACCGGCACCGTCCACCAGCCGGGCACGCTCCACGCCACCGCCCCGGCCATCGTGAGCACCACGAAGTTCAGCAGCGTCCACCCCACCAGGGACAGCGAGGGCAACCCCCGCCACCACGGCCCGACGGCGGCGGCCCGTTGCAGGAACGGCGCGAGCAGGAACATCGGCAGCAGGGACGCGAGCAGCACCCAGGACAGCGCCACCACCGACGCGGCCACCGAGATCACCGCCCACGGCACGACGAGGACCGTGACCGCCACGGAGATGCCGACGTTGCGCTTCAAAAGCTGGCGTACGGGCGGCCGGGGCACCACCTCGACCGGCCAGGCCAGCACGACGAGGACGGTGGTCAGCGCGCCCCGGGTGAGCGCCACGTAGACCAGCCAGAGGACGAACTCCGGCCACCACTGGTGGTAGACGAACAGCCACCGCAGGTCGTGGTACGTGTCGTACGGCCAGACGGCACTCACCTGGGGCGCGATCCCCTCGGCCGCCACGAAGCCCATGGCGACCAGGACGGTGGCCTCGACCGCCGGGAACACGGCGGTCAGCACGAGCAGCGCGACGAGCCTGCGATCCAGGGTCAACCCGGCCTCCTCGCCACCGTCGCGGATCCTGCTCCTCTCGCAGGTTCCACCGGTGGCGGGCCCGGTGTCGGCGCATCCGGCACATTGCCCACCGGAGGACCCGACCGGGCCGTCGCCGTCCCCGTCCCGGGCCGCTGGTCGTGCCCGGGACAGGGACGGCGGGTCGCGCCCCGGCGGCAGGTCAGCCGGCCAGGCCGCCCGGCTGGTCGCCCTTCACGACGGGGGCCCGCACCAGGTTGCCCCACTCGGTCCACGAGCCGTCGTAGTTGCGCACCTGCGGGTAGCCGAGCAGGTGGTGCAGCACGAACCAGGTGTGGCTGGACCGCTCGCCGATCCGGCAGTACGCCACCACGTCGTCGGACGGGCTCAGCCCGAGCTGGTCGGCGTAGATGGCCCGCAGCTCGTCGGCCGACTTGAAGGTGCCGTCGTCGTTCGCCGCCGACTTCCACGGCTTGCTCACCGCGCCCGGGATGTGCCCGCCGCGCAGCGCGCCCTCCTGCGGATAGTCCGGCATGTGCAGCATCTCGCCCGTGTACTCGCCCGGCGAGCGCACGTCCACCAGCGGCCGGCCGGCGGCGACGTGCGCCATCACCTGCTCCCGGTACGCCCGGATCGGCGCGTCGTTGCGCTCCGGCACCGGGTACGCGGCGCGCGGCCGGGTGACCTTCTCCCGGGTCAGCTCCCGCCCCTCGGCGACCCACTTCTGCCGGCCGCCGTCGAGCAGCCGCACGTCGGCGTGGCCGAAGAGGGAGAAGACCCAGAGCGCGTACGCCGCCCACCAGTTGAAGTTGTCGCCGTAGAAGACGACCGTGTCGTCGCGGCCGATGCCCTTGGCGGCGCACAGCTCGGCGAAGCTGGCCGCGTCCAGGTAGTCCCGGGTCACCTGGTCGTTGAGCTCGGTGTGCCAGTCGACCTTCACGGCGCCCGGGATGTGCCCGGTGTCGTAGAGCAGCACGTCCTCGTCGGACTCGACCACGACGAGGCCCTCGTCGCCGAGGTGCTCGGCGAGCCAGTCGGTGGTGACGAGCCGCTGCGGGTCGGCGTACGACTGGAGGCGGGGGTTCGGATCACTCGGCACAGGCATGACCCCAACCTACGCCGGTTCCCCCACCCCAGGGTGACGGTCGCGGTCAGGCGCGGCGGTGCACGAGGCGGCCGGCGACCACCGTGGCGAGGCAGCTCCCGTCGTCGGCGAAGACGGCCAGGTCGGCCCGGCCGCCGGCGGCCAGCTCGGGCGGGCGGGCGGACGCGAGCAGCGCGACCCCGTTGCGGGCGGCGGCGGCCCGCACCCCGGGGTCGGTCACCTGATCGGCGAGCGCCGCGGCGGCCCCGAGCCGGAACAGGGCGTGCACCCGTTCGCGCGGGGTCGGTGCGGGCGGCAGCGGCCCGTCGTGCACCAGCGCCGGCCCGAGCACGCCGGCCCACCGCCGCACCCGCGCCCCCGGGTACGCGGCCGTCAGCTCGCCGGCCGACGCCACCGCCTCGATCCGGTCCCCCGTCACCAGCACCGCACCCTCGACGACCGGCCGGTCGTCGAGGGTGCGCCGCAGCAGCGGCGCGGCGTGGATGGTCCGCACGTCAGTCGGCGACCGGGCCGAGCACGGGCCGCTTCGCGGTGACGGTGTCGCCGGACGAGCGGCCGGTGAGCCGGCGCTTGACCCACGGGGCGAGATGCTGGCCCGCCCAGCGCAGGTCGGCGGCGCGGGCGGCCAGCCACGGCGTCGGCGCGGGGTGCGGCGGGACCAGCAGCCAGTCCTCGTCGCAGCCGACGCCGAGGGCGCTCAGCACCTGCGCGGCGACCCGCCGGTGCCCCGCCGCCGACAGGTGCAGCCGGTCGGCGCTCCACAACATCGGGTTTCCGAAGGCGTCGTCGGCGTAGAGGTCGACCATGATCGCGCCGTGCCGCTCGGCGGTCTCCCCGACGGCCCGGTTGAGCACGTTCACCCGGGGCGCGACGAGCCGCTGCCCGGGCAGCCGGGCCATCAGGTCGGCGAACCGGAACAGCACCACGTCCGCGCCCCCGGAACGGAGCTGTTGGACCACGTCGTCGAAGCGGGCGATCAGCGCGTCGGGGTCGAAGGTGCGGCGCAGCACGTCGTTGCCGCCGGCCGCGAAGCTGATCAGGTCGGGCTTCATCGCCAGCGCCGCCGGCACCTGCTCGGCCACCACGTTGGGGAAGAGCCGGCCCCGGATCGCCAGGTTCGCGTACCGGAAGTCGGGGCCGGCCTCGGCGGCGAGCCGGGTGGCCACCAGGTCCGCCCAGCCCCGGTAGGTGCCGTCCGGGTACGCGTCGTCCATGCCCTCGGTGAAGCTGTCCCCCACCGCCACGAAACTGCGCCAGCCCACCGAACCCTCCGCCTCGCCAGCAAGGAAGGGCCCCCTGTTAACGCATCCGGTTGTGCTGGGGCCCCTGCTCAACGTCAGACAGTCTGGCACCGGCCACCCGCGCACATCGTCCCGGCACCGGGAACGTGAGGGAGTTCATCGACGGCGGCGCGGCCTCGGCGGCCCGGCCCGCCGCAAACCGCGTCGCCCGACCGGTCACCGCGGCCGTACGCTGCGCTGATGTTGTTGCGCATGTCGACCCTGCTGCTCCGGACCCTGCGCGAGGACCCGGCGGACGCGGAGGTGCCGAGCCACCGGCTCCTGCTGCGCGCCGGCTACGTCCGTCGCGCCGCCCCGGGCGGCTACACCTGGCTGCCGCTGGGCAAGCTGGTGCTGGACCGGGTCACCGAGATCGTCCGCGGCGAGATGACCGCCATCGGCGACCAGGAGGTGCACTTCCCGGCGCTGCTGCCGGCCGAGCCCTACCGCACCAGCGGCCGGTGGACCGAGTACGGCGACGACATCTTCACCCTCGCCGACCGCCGCGGCGCGGAGCACCTGCTCGCCCCGACCCACGAGGAGCTGGCCGCGCTGCTGGTGAAGGACCTGTTCACGTCCTACCGGGACTTCCCGGTGACGCTGTTCCAGGTGCAGACGAAGTTCCGCGACGAGGCCCGCCCCCGCGCCGGGCTGCTGCGCGGACGCGAGTTCCTGATGAAGGACGCGTACTCGTTCGACCTGGACGACGCCGGGCTCCAGGCCGCCTACGGCCGGCACCGGGCGGCGTACCGGCGGATCTTCGACCGGCTCGGGCTGGAGTACACGGTGGTCCACGCGACGTCCGGAGCGATGGGCGGCTCGGCGTCGGAGGAGTTCCTGGCCGCCACGGACGTCGGCGAGGACACCTTCGTCGGCTGCACCGCCTGCGACCACGCGGCCAACACCGAGGCGGTCGTCACCCGGCCCCCGGCGGCCGGCGACCCCGACGCGCACCCGGCGTCGGCCGTGCACGACACCCCGCAGACGCCGACCATCGCCGCGCTCGTGGACCTGGCGAACACCCGCCGGCTCGCCGGCCGCGCCGACTGGACGGCCGCCGACACCCTGAAGAACGTCGTGCTGACCGTACGCCGGCCGGGCGCGGCCGAGACCGAGCTGCTGGTGGTGGGCCTGCCCGGGGACCGCGAGGTGGACCTGAAGCGGGTCGGGGCGGCGCTCGCCCCGGCCACCGTGGCGGTCTTCGACGACTGGGCCGCCCGCCCGGAGCTGGTACGCGGGTACATCGGGCCGCAGCGGCTGGCCGGGCTCGGCGTCCGCTATCTCGTCGATCCCCGGGTGGCCCCCGGGACGGCCTGGCTGACCGGGGCCAACGAGCCGGGCCGGCACGCCACCGACGTGGTCTGCGGCCGGGACTTCACCCCGGACGGGACCGTCGAGGCGGCCGAGGTGCGCGCGGGCGACCCCTGCCCCGCCTGCGACTCCGGCACCGTGACCATGCGGCGCGGGATCGAGATCGGGCACATCTTCCAGCTCGGCCGGCGCTACACGGACGCGTTCGCCGTCGACGTGCTCGGCCCGGCCGGCAAGCCGGTCCGCCCCACCATGGGCTGCTACGGCATCGGGGTGTCCCGGGCGGTCGCCGCGATCGCCGAGCAGCACCACGACGACCGGGGCCTGGTGTGGCCGGCGGCGGTCGCCCCGTGCGACGTACACCTGGTGGCGGCGGGGAAGGGGCCGCAGTTCGACGCGGCGCTGGAGCTGGGCGGACGCCTCGCCGCCGCCGGCCTGCGGGTGCTGGTCGACGACCGCACGCACGTCTCCGCCGGGGTGAAGTTCACCGACGCCGAGCTGATCGGCGTCCCGCGCGCCGTCGTGGTCGGCCGCCGCCTCGCCGACGGGTACGTCGAGCTGCGTGACCGGGCCACCGGCGAGCGGACCGAGCTGCCGCTGGCGGGGCTGGTCGACCGGCTGCGCGACGAGGCGCTACGCGCCCGGGGCGAACTGGTGTAGCGGGCGGCGCACTGGGTACCGGTTACCGATCGGCACAGGTGTGTATTCGGAGGCTCAGATGACCGGTTACCGGGTCAGCGACGTGATGACCAGGCAGGTGGTCTACCTGCCCGCGGAGACCACCCTGGACGAGGCGGCCAGGGTGATGAAGGAGGCGGACATCGGCGACGTGGTGGTCACCGACGGCGCGAGCCTCGCCGGCATGCTGACCGACCGCGACATCGTGGTCCGGGCGGTGGCCGAGCGCAGCGACCCGGCCACCACCACGATCGGTTCGGTCATCACCCGGGAGGTGGTGATGATCGAGCAGCACGCGACCGCCGGGGAGGCCGCGGCGCTGATGCGGGAACGCGGCATCCGACGCATTCTGGTGTGCGACGGCGAACGCAAGCTCGTCGGCATCGTCTCCCTCGGCGACCTCGCCATGCAGCTCGACCCCAACTCGGCGCTGAGCGAGATCAGCGAGCAGGCCCCGACCGTGTGAAAGGAGGGGCCCCCTGTTAACGCCTCCGGTAGGGCAGGGGCCCCTTCTTAACCACCGTCGGGCTGCCGCCGATACCACCGTCGGGCTGCCGTCGCCCGACCGTCGGTAGCCTGACGGGCATGCCCGAGATGCCGACCAAGCTGGCCGAGATCGTCGACGAGTTCGCCGCAGCACCCCGCGACGTGGTGCTGGAGATGCTGCTGGAATACGCCGACGTCATCCCGCCGCTGCCCGAGGAACTCGCCGGCCGGGAGGGCATGGAGCAGGTTCCCGAGTGCCAGACCGCGTTCTTCCTGCGCGCCGAGGTCAACCCGGACCGGACGGTGACCACCTGGTTCGACTGCCCGCCGGAGGCGCCGACGACGCGCGCCTTCGCCGGCATCCTCGCCGAGGGGCTGGCCGGGGCGAGCGCCGCCGAGGTGCTCGCCGTGCCGGACGACCTCTACCAGCGGATGGGGCTGGCGCAGGCGATCAGCCCGCTGCGGGTCCGGGGCGGCACGGCCATCCTGGCCCGACTCAAGCGCCAGGTCCGGGAACAGATCTCCTGATCGACGGGTTGTCGCTGGTCATGGAGATCGAGATCTACGCCGACGTCGTCTGCCCCTGGTGCTGGATCGGCAAGCGCCGGCTGGAACAGGCGCTGGAGTCGTACGACGGTGAGGTGACCGTCCGGTACCGGCCGTTCCAGCTCGACCCGTCGCCGGTTCCCGAGCCGAAGCCGCTGGTGGAGGCGCTGGCCGCGAAGTTCGGTGGCCGGGAGCGGGCCGAGGGCATGTTCGCCCAGGTGACCCGGGTCGCCGCCGGTGTGGGGCTCGACATGCGCTTCGACCGGGCGGTGCACGCCAACACCTTCGAGGCGCACCGGCTGATCCGGTTCGCCGCCGAGCGGGGCCGCTCCGCCGAGCTGGTCGAGGCGCTCTACCGGGCGCACTTCGCCGACGGTGTCGACATCGGCTCGCGGGACGCCCTGGTGAGGCTGGCCACCGCGGTGGGCCTGGACGAGACCGAGGCCCGGGAACATCTGGATTCGAACCTCGGCCGCCCCGAGGTGGCCGCCGACCTGGCCGCCGCGCGCGAGCTCGGCGTCTCCAGCGTGCCGACCTTCGTGCTGGCCGGGAAGTACGCCGTCACCGGCGCGCAGGAGCCGGAGACCCTGCTCGCCGCCCTGCGCGAGGTCGAGCAGCGCGAAGCCTGACGCGCAGGGTCACGACCCGGGCGGCCAACGATCAGCGTCGACCTCGTTCCACGTGAAACGACATCGAGCTACGCCGTGGGCTGGGCGGGCCTGGCCAGCCCCTCCACCACCCGGGCACCGGGGAGCGCGCCGAGCGCCGGCCCGGGCAGGGCGATCTTGCTGTGCCGCACGCCGGAGCCGACGATCACGTGCGGTGCGGCGACCACCCGCGCGTCGACCAGGATCGGCCAGTCCCCGGGCAGCCCGATCGGGGTGATCCCGCCGTACTCCATGCCCGTCAGCTCCACCGCCTCGGCCATCGGGGCGAAGCTCGCCTTGCGCACGTCCAACGCCCTGCGGGCCACCCCGTTGACGTCGGCGCGGGTGGTGGCGAGGACGACACAGGCGGCGTACCGGGTCTCGCTCCCGCGCTTCCCGGCGATCACGACGCAGTTGGCCGACACCTCCAGCCCCACCCCGTACGCGGCGCAGAACGCGGCGGTGTCGGCGAGGTCCGCGTCGATCGGCGCGACCAGCACCTGATCGACGTCCACCGGCGCGTCGGCGGGCCACTGCCCGAGCGCGGCGGCCACCGGCGACGCCAGCAGGTCCGATCGGTTCCGGGCGGGCTCGGTCTTCAGCGTTCCCATCACGGCTGTGATCCTCGCACCCCCGGACGCCACCCGCCCGTGGGACGCCCACCACAGGTGATGGCACCGCGGGGCCGGTCCAGCCCCGTGCCCGGACCGGCCCCGCGGTGCGTCCCCCCGCCCCGCCGGGGGAGTCGTCCGGCCCCGCCCCCCGTGGGGACCGGCGCCGGGTCAGCCGTTCGCGACGAACGGGTTCTCCCGGACGAACGTCCGGTCCTGCGCGGCGGCGACCTCCTGGGAGCGCAGCAGGCCGGGCCGGCGGGCCTCCAGGTCTTCGAGGGCGTGCCGTACGGCGAGCCGGATCACCCCGTAGAGGAAGACGAAGCCGGCGACGTAGAGGATCACGGTGGAGACGAGGACCAACATGGCGACACGGTAGGCAGACGTCGAACGGGGGGACTTCTCATCTACGGTCGGTTCCCCCGTACGTGGCGGCGAGGTGGTCCGCCCAGGTTCCGGGTGCCCGTCGGGGTCGCGGCGGTGGCGGGGCCGCCCGCCCGCCGGGCGGCTCGCCGCCCGGGGCTCACGGCAGGGAGCGCGCCGCCGGCCCCGCCGGAACGACCCGGCCGGCGAGCAGGACGCCCAGCCCCGCCAGGGCCGCCGCCAGGACCAGGGTCGCCGCGTAGCTCGACCGGCCGGGATGGGCGCTCGCCGCGAGCACCGCACCGGTCAGCGCCAGCACGGTCGCCGCGAACAGCGAGTCGCCCAGTTGCAGGGAGGAGCTGTTGCGGCCCTGCTCGCCCGGGGCGGACAGCTCCAGGGTGAGCACCGACAACGACGGGTAGAGCAGCCCCATCCCGAGCCCGGCGGCGGCCCAGCCGAGCACGCACACCGCCAGCGGCACCGCCGGCCACACCGCGAGCGCCACCGTGGCGGTCCCGCCGGTGATGCACGCCAGCCCGGCGCGCACCAGCGTGGCGGACGACCGGGGCGCGAGCCGGCCCCGCAGCCCGGGCAGGAGACCGCGCCGGGAGACCGGTGCCGTGACAGGCGCTGCGGAGCCGGGCGCGGGCGCTGCGGAGCCGGGCGCGGACTTTGCGGAGCCGGGCGCGGGCAGCCGGCCCTGCAACCAGGAGCCGGCCGACCAGGAGAGCGCGCCCACGGTCAGGACCAGGCCCGCGCCGGTCGGCGTGAGCCCGCGCTCCCGGGAGAGCATCAGCGGGATCACCACCTCCGCGCCGGCGAACGCGGCCGAGGCCAGCCCGCGCAGCCCCACCACCGTGGGCAGGCCCCGCCCGGCCCGCAGGAAACCGGCCGGCAGCAGGCGTGGGGCGCAGCAGAGCAGGCCCGCCAGCGCGGCACCGACCAGACCGACCGCGAGCACGCCGCGCTGCTGCCCCCCGTAGTGCAGCAGTGCGGCGCTCGCCCCCGCCCCGAAGGCCCAGCCGACCCGGGCCCCCGCGCCGGTCGACGGGCGGGTGACGGCGGACGGTGCGAGGCTGCGCAGGCCCGGCTGGACGAGCAGCAGCGCCGGCACCGCCACCGCCGGCACCGCCAGGAAGACCCACCGCCAGCCGAGGTGCTCGACGACGAGCCCGGCGATCGCCGGCCCGACCAGCGACGGAACCACCCACGCGGCCGCGAACGCGGCGAAGATGCGCCGGTGCAGCGCCTCCGGGTACGCCCGCCCCACCACCACGTAGAGGGCCACCGACAGCAGGCCCGAGCCGAAGCCCTGCACCATCCGGCCCGCCACGAGCACGCCCATCGTCGACGTGGTGCCGGCGATGAGCAGTCCGGCCACGAACCAGGCCACCCCGTGCCACACCGGTGCCCGGGGGCCGCGCGCGTCGCACCACACCCCGGAGACCACCATCCCCACCACGCCGGAGGCGAACGCGCCGCCGAACGCGAGCCCGTAGAGGGACAGCCCGTCGAGGCTGCGGGCGACGGTCGGCATGGCGGTGCCGACGGCCAGCGCCTCGAAGGCCAGCAGCGACACCAGGGCCACCACGCCCACCGTCATGGCGCGCAGCGCGGGGGCGAACAGGTGCTCCGGGGCGGCCGGGGGCGCGAGGGCGGTCACCGCCGGCCGGCCGTGCGGAAGACCCACGCCGGTGGCGCGACCGGAGGCTTCCGCCGCCGATCGCCGGCCGGTCGTTCCCGGCTCGCCTCGATCCTCAGCAGTTCGATAAGCATGCGCCCAGCCTGCGACCTCAACCCGGATTCAGGTCAAGCCGGACGTGACCGGGCTCTCACACCCCGCGAGCGGTCCACGCCACGAAGGGCGGCACCCGGGAACACGAGCGGCCCACCAGGAGGACGTCGCGCGGGCCCCCGGGGAGGGGCGTCGCGCGGATCAGGCGGACTCCAGCGCCTCCCCGACCCCCTTCGCCAGCCCGGACAGGTGCTGGTCGGCGAGCAGGTGCCCGGCGGTGATGACCAGCGCGAGCGGCCACTCGATGACCTGGAGCGCGGCGAGCACCCCGAGGCCCGCGTAGTAGGCGATCTTGTCGGGCGGCGGCACGGCCACCTCGCCCAGCATCGGCACCTCCACCCGCCGGCTGTACGTCCGCACCATCTCGTGCGCCCCGCTGAGGTGTCGCGTGATCGTGCTCATCCCGGCCTCCCCTGTGTCGTCCGCGCTGGCCATGACCCGAGCCGCGTTCCACCGTCGGCCGCGTCCATGCCGGCGACGGAGCAGCTTTCGCCCGCAGCGCCGAAGAAATTCCCGGACGAAGGGGGCATGACGCCCGGGCGGGCGGGAAGTCAGCCCGCCGGGACCGAGCGGGGGAGGCGAGATGGCGTACGGCGGGAGCAGCGGCGGCACCGGGAGAGCCCGGCGGCGGCGCTCCGGCCGTACCGCTCGATGACCTCGCTGGGCCGGCTCGCCGGCCGCCTCCTGCCGTCGGTGACGATGCCCCTGGTCGGCGACGCGACCCGGACGGTGCCGCACCTGGTGGGTGACGCGTCCCGGAGCGTCGGCGGCACCGCGACCCGGCTGGCCCGGGCGGCCGGCCTGACCAGTCGCCGGGTCTGGTCCCGGCCGGGCCGCCACCACATCGAGGTGCACGGCGTCGGCCAGGACGGCGGGGACCGGCTCGCCCGCCAGGTGGAACGCACGCTGGAACGGCTGCCCGGGGTCGCCTGGGCCCGGGTGAACTCGCCCTCCGGCCGCGTGGTCGTGGCCGTCGAGGATCCGGAGCCGAAGCTGCGCGACCTCATCACCACGATCGCCCGCTGCGAACGCACCTGCGACCACGAGCCCGACCCGGAGATCCCACCCCCGCACCCGCCCGAGGACGGGCCGCGCACCCCCCGCACCCTCGGCGCGCTCGCCTCGGACGCGCTCGGCCTGACCATCTCGGCGGCCACCCGGATCCTGCCGTTCACCCCGGTCCCGGGCGAGGTGTCCGGCCTGCTCACCGCCGTCGACCTGCACCCCAAGCTGCACGCCCTCGCCGGGCGGGGACTGCGCGCCGACCCGCGCGCCGACATCCTCTTCCCGCTCGCCGAGGCGGTCGTGCAGGGCCTCACCGGCGGCTGGGCCGGGATCGTGCTGGACGGCGCGCAGCGCGTCGTGCAGTGGGGCGAGGCCCACGCCCAGCTCAGAGCCTGGGCGAAGGCGGAGCCCCGGCTCACCGGCGACCCGGACCGGGCCGTCGCCCGGGTCCCGACGGCCGAACGCCCGAACGCGAAGCCGGACGGTCCCGTCGAGCGCTTCGTCGCCCGGATGCTCTCGGCGGGCACGGCGGCCGGGGCGGCGGCGGTGCCGGTGCTCGGGGGCAAACGGGCCGCCGCGCTCGGGCTCTCCAGCCTGCCCAAGGCCCCGGGCAGCGGCCGCGAGGGGTACGCCGCCCAACTCGGCCGCATGCTCGCCCGGCGCGGCGTCATCGCCATGGACCGCAGCGTGCTGCGGGAACTCGACCGGATCGACACGGTGGTGCTGGACGCCGCCGTGCTCGGCTCGCAGCGGGCGGTCCTCGCCGACCTCGCCCCGCTGTCCGGGGCGGACACCGGGCAGGTGGCCGCCCGCGCCTTCGCGCTGTTCGACCCGGCCACCCCCGGCCAGGTGCGGCGGGCCGACGGGTGGCGGCTCGGCCCGCTGGACGCCGTCGGCGCGACCGACCCGGGCGACACCGACGACAGCCGACGGCTGCGCTCCGGCGGCGGCACGCTGCTCGGCCTCGCCGAGGCGGACCGCCTCGTCGCGCTGCTCCGGGTGGAACCGGAGCCCGCCCCCGGCATGGACGCCCTGCCCACCGCCGCCCGGCAGGCCGGCCTGCGGCTGGTGGTCGCCGGAGACGACGACGGCCGGTACGCCTTCGCCGACGCCGTCCTGCCCGGCGGCCCGCGGACCGTCGACACCGTGCGCCAGTTGCAGCGCGACGGCGCGGTGGTGCTGCTGCTCTCCGCCGACCGGGCGGCGCTGGGTGCGTCGGACTGCGGGCTCGGGGTGGCCGGGCCCGACGACCTGCCGCCGTGGGGGGCGCACCTGCTGGTGGGCACCGACCTGCGGGTCGCCGCCCTGATCATCGAGGCGGTGGGGGTGGCCCACCGGATGACCGCGCAGAACATCCGGCTGTCCCTGGCCGGCACCGGGCTCGGCGCGCTCGGCGCGTTCACCGCCGACCCCCGGCAGCTCCCGGGCCGGACGCTGGCCGCCGTGAACGGGGCCGCCGCCCTGGCCTTCCTCAACGGCGTGTGGCGGGCGGGCCGGCTGCCGGACCGGGCCGACAGCGCGCCGCCGGCCCCGACCGCGTGGCACCTGATGCCGGCCGACGCGGTGCTCCACCAGCTCGGCACCGGCCCCGCCGGCCTCGACGACGCCGAGGCGCAACGCCGCCTGGCCGGCCGCACCGGGGACACGCCGGGCCAGTCCGGGCTGCTGCGCGCGTTCGTCGACGAGTTGGCCAACCCGCTCACCCCCGTGCTCGCCGCCGGCGCGGTGCTCTCCGCGAGCTTCGGTTCGCTCGTCGACGCGGCCCTCGTCGGCGGGGTGGTCGGCGGGTCCGCCCTGGTCGGGGCCGTCCACCAGCGCAACACCGAACGGTCGCTGGCCGAGTTGCTGTCCCGTTCGGCGGTCACCGCCCTGGTCCGCCGGGGCGGCACGGAACGGACCGTCGCCGCCGAGGAACTGGTCCGCGGTGACGTGATCGTCCTCGGGCCCGGCGACGCCGTGCCGGCCGACTGCCGGCTGCTCGCCACGGACGGGCTGGAGGCGGACGAGTCGTCGCTGACCGGCGAGTCGCTGCCGGTGGGCAAGTCCACCGACCCGGTGGTCGCCGCCGCCGTCGCCGACCGGCGTTCCATGCTGTACGAGGGCACCACCGTCGCCACCGGCCACGGCACCGCCGTCGTCGTCGCCACCGGCGCGGACACCGAGGCGGGACGCAGCCTCGCGCTGGCCCGGCAGTCGCCCCCGGCCAGCGGGGTGGAGGCCCGGCTCGGCAACCTCACCAGGTCGGCCGTCCCGTTGGCCGCCGGATCGGCGGTGGCGGTGGCCGGGGCGGGACTGCTGCGCGGCGTACCCCTGGCGGAGACGGCGGCGACCGCCGCGAACCTGGCGGTGGCGTCGGTGCCGGAGGGCCTGCCGTTCCTGGTCAGCGCCGCCCAGCTCGCCGCCGCCCGGCGGCTGGCCGAGCACGGCGCGCTGGTCCGCAACCCCCGCACCATCGAGGCGCTGGGCCGCGTCGACGTGCTGTGCTTCGACAAGACCGGCACCCTCACCGAGGGCAAGCTGCTGCTCGCCGGCGTCGGCGACGGCAGCGGCACCCGGTACGCCGCGCCGGAGGCGCTGGACGGGCCGCTGCGGACGACCCTGGCCACCGCGCTGCGCGCCACCCCGGCCGGCGACCCCGACGAGCTGCCCCAGCAGACCGACCGGGCGGTACGCCGGGGCGCGGCGGCGGCCGGGGTCGACGAGCGCACCGGTGCCGACGACTGGCAGGCGGCGGGGGGCCTGCCGTTCGAACCGTCCCGGGGCTACCACGCCACCGTCGGCCGGGCCCGCGTCGGGCTGCTGCTCAGCGTCAAGGGCGCCCCGGAGACGGTGGTGCCCCGCTGCGCAGCCCGGCGCGCCGCCGACGGGCACGACCGGCCACTGGACGACGCCGGCCGGGCCGAGCTGCACCGGATGCTCGCCGAGCGGGCCGGCGCCGGGCACCGCGTCTTGGCCGTAGCCGAGCGTCCCGTCACCGCCGAGACGGTGACCGACGACGACGTGACCGGCCTCGTCTTCGTCGGCCTGCTGGCGATCGCCGACGGGGTACGCGAGTCCGCCGCGCCCGCCGTCCGCCGGATCCGGCAGGCCGGCGTACACACCATCATGATCACCGGGGACCACCCGGCGACGGCCGAGGCGATCGCCGCCACCATCAGCCCCGACCACGGCGAACAGCGGGTGGCCACCGCCACCGACCTGGACCGGCTCGACGACGACGCGCTCGCCGAACGACTGACCCGCACCGACGTGGTGGCCCGCTGCACCCCCGCCCACAAGGTACGCATCATCCAGGCGTTGCAGCGCAACGGCCGGACCGTGGCGATGACCGGCGACGGGGCCAACGACGCCCCGGCGATCCGGCTCGCCGACGTCGGCATCGCCCTCGGCCAGCGGGGCACCCCCGCCGCCCGCGCCGCCGCCGACCTGGTGGTCACCGACGACCGGCTGGAGACCATCATCGCCACCCTCGTCGAGGGACGGGCCATGTGGTCATCCGTCCGGCACGCGCTGAGCATCCTCGTCGGCGGCAACCTCGGCGAGATCGCGTTCAGCGTGCTGAGTGCGGCCAGCACCGGCCGGTCCGCGCTCAACGGTCGGCAGTTGCTCCTGGTCAACCTGCTCACCGACCTGGCGCCGGCGCTGGCCATCGCGGTCCGGCCACCCGCCGACGGCCACGCCGACCACCTGCTGCGGGAGGGCCCGGACAGCTCCCTCGGCGAGACACTGACCCGGGAGATCGCGCTGCGGGCGGCGTCCACCACGCTGGGCGCGACGATGGGCTGGACGCTCGCCCGGTACACGGGGCGACGACGGCGGGCCGGCACGGTCGCGCTCGCCTCGCTCGTCGGCACCCAGCTCGGGCAGACGGTGCTGGCCGGCGGCACCAGCCCCACGGTGCTCGTGTCGACCGCCGCCTCCGTCGGGGCGCTGGTGCTCGTGGTGCAGACGCCGGGGGTCAGCCAGTTCTTCGGCTGCACCCCGCTCGGGCCGGTCGGCTGGAGCATCGCGGCGGGCTCGGCGCTCGGCGCGACCCTGGCCAACGGCACCCTCACCCGCCTCCTGAGTAAGGAAGGGCCCCTTGTTAACGCCTCCGGTCGAGAAGGGTCCCCTTCTCACACCTGATCACAGCGTGCGCTCGGAGATGGCCTCGATCAGATCGCCCACCGCCCCCTCGGGCAGCGCCCGGGCCACGTCGGCGACGGCGACGATGCCGACGAGGTCGTGGCCGTCGACGACCGGCAGCCGGCGCACCCGGTGCCGACCCATCGTGCGCAGGACCTCCGCGGCGTCGTCGTCCGCGTCGATCGTCACCGCCTCGCCCTGGGCCAGCTCGCCCGCCGTCACCATGGCCGGGTCCCGGCCCTCGGCCAGCACCTTCACCACGATGTCCCGATCGGTCAGCATGCCCGTGAGCCGGTTGTCGTCGCCGCGGATCGGCAGCGCACCCACGCCCAGCCGGGCCATCTGCCGGGCGGCCGTCCGGAGGTCGTCCTGCTCGCTGACGCAGGTCACGTCGCTGGTCATGATGTCGCGTGCGGTCGGCGTCGGCACGCACCTCACTTCCGGGAGGGTGTCCAGGGGTCGCCGCCGCTTCTCCTACCCCGGCCCCGCCGGCCCATGCGCGACCCGACCGCCCCGCCGGCCCATGCGCGACCCGACCGCCGCGAGGGCCCGCCCGACCGCCCCGCGTCAGCCGTCCGACCGCCAGGTCGCCGCCGCCCGACCCAACCGGTCGTTGACCGCCCGCCCCACCCCGACGTCCGGCACCCGCTCCGCGACGATCTCCGCCACCCCGGCCGCGTCGAGCCGGTGCAGCGCGTCGAAGAGCCGGGCCGCCGCCACCGTCAGGTCACCCCCGGGCGACAGCACCTCGACCGCCGCCCAGTCGCCGCCCGCCGGCCGCTCCCGGAAGGCCAGCAGACCCCGCCGGGCACCGTCGCCGGCCGCCGGCTCCGCGCCGTCCACCACCCGCAACGGGGTACGCGGGGCGTAGTGCGCGGCCAGCGTCCCGGGTGCCACCGGCTTGCCGGAACTGCCCGGGCGTACGGTCACCGGGCCCACCGCCTCGACCAGGGTCTCCACCGGCAGCGCGCCGAGACGCAACACCACCGGCCGCCCGCCCCGGGCGTCCACGATGGTCGACTCGATGCCACAGCGCGTCGGCCCGCCGTCGAGCACCACGTCGACCGCGCCGCCCAGCCCGGCCACCACGTGCTCGACGCGGGTGGGGCTGAGCTGCCCGAACCGGTTGGCGCTCGGCGCGGCCACCGGCACTCCCGCCGCCGCGATCAGCGCCCTCGCGGACGCCTCGTCCGGCACCCGCACGGCCATCGACTCCAGCCCCGAGGTGACGATCGGCGGGATCGCGGCGGGACGGTCCACGATCAACGTCAGCGGCCCCGGCCAGAACCGCTCGGCCAGCGCCGCCACGACCCCGGGCACCGGCCCCACCAGCCCGGCCAGGTCGGCCGCGTCGGCGAGGTGGGTGATGAGCGGATCGAAGCTCGGCCGCTGCTTCGCCTCGAAGATCCGGGCCGCCGCGCGGGCGTCGAGGGCGTTCGCGCCCAGCCCGTAGACGGTCTCGGTGGGAAACGCCACCAGCCCCCCGGCCCGCAGGACCGAGGCCGCCTCGGCGATGCCGCTCTCGACGGGCAGGACGCGCGGGGATCCGGTGCTCACCCCCCGACGCTAACCTGCCCGTCCCGGGGGCGGCGGCTCGCCCCTTCTCCTCTCCCCGCCGGTACGAAAGGATGCGGGCATGCTCCGGACACCGCGTGCGCTCCTGCTCGACTTCGGTGGGGTCCTCGCGGACGCGCCGTCACCGCCACCGGACCCGCCCGAGCTGGTCCAGCGGCTGTTCCGGCTCGTCGACGGCGCGGTCCCCGCCGAGCGGATCGCCCGCGACCTGACCGCCGGCGCCCACGCGTACGGGCGGTGGCGCGACGAGGAGAGCGCCGGGGAGCACCCCGTCGAGCTGGGCCACCGGCAGGTGTGGGCCAGGTTCGTCACCGGCGGCTGGCCGGCACCGGCCCGGGCCGCCGTCGACCGGGAGGCGACCCCGCTGGCGTACGCCTGGACGTGGCACCCCGAGTGGGACGTGCGCCCCGGCATCCCCGCGGCCCTCGCCGCCGCCACGCGCGCCGGCCTCCCGCTCGCGATCGTCAGCAACACCACCTGCGGTGCCGCCCCCCGCGACTTCCTGGCCGCCGCCGGCCTCGGCCCGCTGTTCACCGCGCAGCTCTACAGCGACGAGGCGGGCGTGCGTAAGCCGAACCCGGAGCTGGCCCGGCTCGCCGCCCGGGCGCTCGGCGTGCCGGTCGCCGACTGCTGGTTCGTCGGCGACAGCCGGCACCGCGACGTCGCCTGCGCCCGCCGCGCCGGAGCCGGGGCGGCGGTGCTGATGCGCTCGCCGCGCACCGACCGCGAGGAGCCCCTGCCCGAGCTCGCCCCGGACGCCGTGGTCGAGGACGGCCACGGCCTGCTGGCCCTGCTCCGCGACGCCGGAGTCACCGACCCGGCCGCCTGACGGGCGCCGTCACTCGTCCCGACGACCGGCCGCGTCGCGCGCCGTGGCCGCCGAGAGTGGGTGGACCGCGCTGACCGTGGGGACGACCACGACGACGTCGAAACTCTCGCGGGGCGAGGGCAGGTCGAGGTAGTGCCTCTCGTCCTGCCCAGGGTCGTACACGCCGGAGACCACCCGGGTCCGCGCCGGTCGATCGAGCAGCGCAGCGGCCTCGGCGGCAGCCGGCGAGCGCAGGTCCACGATCCGCACGCCATCCGCGCCGCCGGCCAGCAGCGCCCTCTCCAGCGAGTTCGGGCTCGGGTCGGGCAGGTCCATGCCCGGGATCCGCCCCCGGCCGAAGGCCAGATGGACGGCGGCGTACCCGTCGGCGAGGGCGGCCCGAAGATGAGCGCCCAGCATCACCCCCCGATGCGCGGCGACGTGGGCACTGCCCTCCCAGAGGACGATGCGCTCGCCCGTCCGCCGCTGGTGCGCCAGGAGCCGGTCGGCGGCGGAACGCTCCTCCCGGACCATGTCGTGCCCCGCACCGATGGCGTCGGCGTGGTGCTCCACGATCGCGTCGAGCACCAGCAGCACCTCGTCACGGTCCGGGCCGCCGTCGAGTCCGAGGACCAGATCGCGGGCGGTCCGGGCGAGTTCGACGAACGGCGTACCCGGGTGGGTGCCGTGCGCACGCTGGACGTGTTCGCCGCTGTCGTGCGCGGTGCGGATGACGTCGAACAGCCCCTCGACCCGCGTCGCCGTCGACGCGTCCAGCCGGGCGAGCAGCCCCACGGCGCGGTCGTAGTCGGCGGGCAGCACCCGCGACCCACCGACTGCGACGATCCGCACCGGATCCGTCCGCCGCTGGTTGTGCCGGCGCAACCAGCCGAGCGCCGCGCGCATCTCGGTCGTCCGCCAGGGGCCCCACGCCTGACCGAGCACCGCGTCGAGATCGATGTCCGCGCCCCGGACGAACTCGTCGTACAACTCGCCGACCCGCTGGTTGTCGAGCACCGCGACGACCCGGTACCCGCGACGGATCAGGGCGCGGGTGGCGTGTTCGACGAGGCCGAAGAGCTCGTGCGCCGCGCGGGTGGAGGTGCCCAGGCCCACGATCGTGGCCCCGTCGACAAGGGAGGCAAGCCGCTGTCCGGCCCGCTGGAGATCGCCTGCCTGTTCGCTCATGCGACGAACCATCACAGTTGAACGTGCGTTGAGGTCAAGCCCTTGCGAAACCTCGGACCGGAGAGCAGCAAGGGCAACCACAGCGCTGCACGACTTTGAGTGGAGCCCAGGGGACTCGAACCCCTAACCCCTGCCTTGCAAAGATCAAGACTCTTGTCGGCCAGCGTCGGTGACTGCCGCTGGCCTGCTCGCCGTGTCGCCTCTCGTCGCCCCCGGACCGTGTCCGTCGGCGGGCTTGGCTGTACGAATGGCTGTACAGCCATCTTCCGACCCTGCGTTCCGGGCGGCCCAGTTGCATGCATTCGCCTGAGTTGCGGCCCATCGACAGGTGCCCTACGGCCCTGTCGCACGGGCGTCGTAGCCTCGGCCGGTGACCCTCGCCGATGTAACCCGTGCCAGTGTGCTTGCCGCGGTAGAAGAATTCGACCGGCTCGGCCGAGATGCCTTCCTCAAGTCGACCGGTTTTGGCAGGTCGCGAGCCTACTACCTCGACTATCAGGGGAGCCTCTACGACTCGAAGGCGATCATCGGGTACGCACACGGCGTCAGCACTGGAACGGCTTGGGGTCCCGCTAACTTCAGCGGCGGCGACAAGACAGTTGCCCAACGACTAGAAGCACTCGGCTTCATGGTCGCCTTCCTGCCGAATCCGGACTGGACTCGGGACGAAATCATTCTCGCGTGCGACCTCGTACTGACCAACGGTTGGCGACAGCTCGACGCCAACGACGAACGAGTACGAGCCCTATCAGAGCTACTGCAAAGCCCTGCTATCCACCGCGGTCGTCGGAATCCAGACTTCCGCAACCCAGCCGGCGTCGCCCTGAAGACCTACAACATCGTGGCCGACAGCAGCAACGGCAACCAACTAGACAAGCTGGTACGCCAGGAGTTCCAGGATCAACCGACCGAGATGCAGGCGCTGGCTGCCCGTATCCGTGAGCTGCTTCGCGAAGAAGCCGAAGCCGAGCCAGTAAGCAACGATCCCGACCTCGACGAGATGTCGGCGCGCGAAGGCGGGGTCACCTTGCGGGCTCACCTTCGCCGAGAGCGCAACCCGAAGCTCCGACGCCAGAAGCTGGCCGACGCCAAACGCCGCGGCGTCGCCATCGCCTGCGAGGTATGCGGATTCGACTTCCAACGCGTCTACGGCGACAGAGGACGCGACTACATCGAGTGCCACCACCGGACTCCACTGCACGTCTCCGGCGAGACCCACACCCGGCTCAGCGACCTCGCCTTGATCTGCTCGAACTGCCACCGGATGGCCCACCGCGGCAGCCCCTGGCTGACGGTTGAACAGCTGAAGGCGCTGGTGGCCACGTCATCAGCATCTATAGGAACCGCCTAGCCGCCTGCACCTGGCCCCGGAGCGGGCTGAACTCTTCGTCCCGAACGCCGATGTGGCGCACCATCGACTGCAAGCCGTTGCCTTCTGGTGCTGCTCAGGTGGCCATGGTGCACGGCCGGCCCCGGGCACCATCAACGACTGGCAACCGTTTCGCTGCCTCTGCGCTGCCCGGATCACCCCCGCATGCGCGGGGAACAGGACGGGATGCTCGACGAGCTGGCGCGCGATCTGGGATCACCCCCGCATGCGCGGGGAACAGCTGGGCCGGGCGGTGGCGGACACAGGCTGCTCCGGATCACCCCCGCATGCGCGGGGAACAGCAGGTGGCACTGACGTTGCGCTCCAGCATGTAGGGATCACGCCCGCATGCGCGGGGAACAGGACCTTCTGTGCCTTGCCGGTCCGCTTCGGGAGGGATCACCCCCGCATGCGCGGGGAACAGGCCAGCCCACGCGGCGACCATCGATCGAATGGCGGATCACCCCCGCATGCGCGGGGAACAGGACAGCTCGCCGTTGGACGGCGGCTCGGAGCGGGGATCACCCCCGCATGCGCGGGGAACAGCTCGTCGACGGGACCGGCACGGTGATCTTCCAGGGATCACCCCCGCATGCGCGGGGAACAGACTTCCTGACCTGGACCGCTAAAGATCAACAGCGCCGATTTCATTCACTTGCCCGACCAAGATCCTCTCCGCCCGTGCCGCCCTGGTTGCTGGTGACAAGGTACCGCCGACTCGCCGCGCTTGGCGCGCACCGCGCCCCCGCTGTTGCCATCCCGTCCGCCGCCGACCCACACACCGTGGAGCGGGCCAGGGCCAGGGTGACAAGGTGGAGCGCCCTACCGGACGAACGACCTTGTCGCCCTGGCCCTGGTCTGCTCGGCTCTGCCTGGGTCGGCGGTGGACGGGATGGCATCCCACCCCAACCACCCACGACCGCAACCGTTCGGCAACTCCATCCCGGAGTCGTTGGGCCCCCGCCGGAGGCAGCCTTAACCCCAACCCCGCCCCTCACCCGCCGCCCCCTCTCCCACCTTCACCTCTTCCCCACACCGGCCCGGGAGCGGCCAACGGTGTTCCGTTCGGCAACTCGCCCAGGCCGACCGTCGACCGGTCCGCGGTGAGGTTCACGAGGATGAAGAGCTCGACGGGAGAGATGTCGCGTGGTCCCGGTCAGTCCGGGACTCGTCACCGGTTCCTCACGGAACCAGGGGTGACGCGCGGGGCGGGGCGTGGTTTGCGGGCCGGCTGACTTTCCGCCCCGGCGCCGTAGGCGGCCGGGGCGGCGGCTCCGTAGGAGCCGGTTGCCGCGCCCCGGCCCGCGCCGCGCGGAGCGCCTTGATCTAGTACAGGCCAATTCGGCAACAGATCACAGGCAGCTCCGAGCCGACCAAGCCCAACACGACACTCACCTCGAACGTTCGCCCTCCGGATCGCCTCGCGCAGGTTCCGTTGGCCGCCTACTCGGCGCTCGGCTTGCCCTTGGCCATCTTCATCAACGAACGCTGCTCCGAGCGCTTAGTTCACCAGGCACTCCGGGCTCACGCCTCCCTTGCGCTCCTCACCGATCCCATACCACTCTGCCGGGACGACTTGTCCCGCTCGGGACGCCAGAGGTAGCATCGGGACATGGGCAAGCGCCAGCGTCGACGTGATCGACAGGAGACCCCCGAGACGACCGGCACGCCAGCACCCGAAGCGGGCCACTCGTTCACTGCCGGGCGCTACCGCTACGAGGTAATCCCAACGCCGGACCTGCCCGAGCAGGAGCGGGCAGCGGCGGTCAGCAGGATCGCCGGCTTCGGAGCAGAACGCCTGCGGCTACTGAAGGAGCTAGAGCAGGTTGACGAGGCGCTACGGCCGCGCGTCCTGCACGCGGTAGCCGCCGGGGTTCCTTACCGGCGCATCGCGGAGTTGACCGGCTACTCCCGCTCGGCGATCAGCCGCTGGGGCCAGCCCACCAACGGTGGTCACGAGGTGACAGCCACATAGAGAAGTGGGGCCACGGCCGCTGCAACGGACGTGACCCCGTGACCGATTCGAAGGAGTCCAAGCCATGTCGAATCAGCCGTCCACCATTCTGGTCGAGACCGAGCAGGGATGGCAGCCCTGGCTAGTGTGCACCGACTGCGCAGGCAACGGCGGACGCAACGAGTGGGTGTTCGCGTCGCCGGAGACGGGAACCGAGATACTTGAGTGGATCCCCTGCCGATCGTGCCGGGCCATGGGAGGCCGTCGTCCCTGACGACATCCAGGTTGAACGTCCCCGGTCCTGGCACAGACCATTCACCTGGACCGGGGATCCTGTCACCAGCGGAACGAGGTGCTTCGCTGCACGCACGCCGGTCGACACGGGTTTGCCACTGGATGGGCGAGTCGCTTGGCTGTACAGATGGCTGTACTCGGAGTCGAGATCAACCGGTGTTCGTGCTGGTGGAGCCCAGGGGACTCGAACCCCTAACCCCTGCCTTGCAAAGGCAGTGCTCTGCCAGTTGAGCTAGGGCCCCGAGGGCGGGCGGAACCGCCCGGAGCTGGCAGTCGAAGAGACGGTCAGCGCAGGTCGGGCGCGGTGGTCGCCTCGTGCCACAGGGCCCGCTCGTCGTTGGAGGCCTTGACCTTCCGAGCGACCAGGGCAGCCACACCGACGACGCCGGCCAGAATCAGAAGCTTCTTGAACATGGGGCGACCCCTTGCGCTCGACAGCCGTCGGAACGATGTGCGGTGGGGCTAGCTGGAATCGAACCAGCGACCTCAGAGTTATCAGCTCTGCGCTCTAACCGACTGAGCTATAGCCCCGCGTGGCGACGGCCAAGGTTAACGCATCCGCCCGCCGCGCCCCAAATCGGGGGCCGCCGAGCAGCACGCGCCCCGCCGTACCCCGAAACTACCCGGACGCACGACGCCGGGGCGACCGCTTTACGCGGCGCGCCCCGGCGTCGGACGCGGTCAGTCCCGCTCGGCGAGCGTCAGCTCGATCCCGCCGACCAGGTCGGCGCAGACGTTGTAGACGAACGCGCCGAGAGTCGCCAGCGCGGTGAACAACACGACGTTGACCAGGCCGATCAGGGCGGAACTCAGGATCACGCCCTTGGCGGTGATCTGGAAGGTGCTGCTGCCCTGCCCGCCGGCGGCCACCAGGTCGGTCAGGCTGTCGTTGACGCTCTGGAACACGCCCATCGCGTCGAGCGCCAGGTAGAGCACCGACGTGGCCACGACCACCACGATGAACAGCACGACGGAGACGGCGAACGCGAACTTCATCACGGACCACGGGTCGATCCGCTTGAGGTTCAGCCGGGCCCGGCGGGGCCCGCGCGACGCGGCCGAGCTGACCGACGTACGCGCCGCGCGCACCGCGTCACCCACGCGGGCGGCCCCGACGGCCGACGCGCCGGCCACCCCCGGCGGCAGCCCGCCCCCGGTGGCGGGACGACCGAGGCCGGCCGGCCGAGCGCCGTCCGGCTGCGGCTTCGTGGCGCCGCCCCCGATGCGCGGCAGGGTGCCCGTGACGGCGCTGCTGCCCGCCGCCGGCTGCCCGCCGCCGGTCCTGATCGGCTGGGTCGTCGCCGGGCGGGCCGCACTGCCCGCCGCCACGGCCGGAGCCGCCGCGGAGGTGGGCGCGTCGATGCCGGATGTCTCGGTCTTGTCGCTCGCCCCCGAATCGTCGCCGGGTGAGTCCGGCGGCGGCGCCATACCGGGCGCCCGGGTGAACTTCGGGGCAGGCGCGTCGGCGGGGACGGTTGCCCGGCCCACGGCCGCGCGGCCGGTCGCTGGTGCGCCGCCCTTCGCGGCGGCCTCCTCGTCGACCGGGTTGGCCGAGGTCCCCTTGTTCCCCGACTTCGCCTGTGTCTCCGTCATCAACTAGTCCTGTTCGTCAGGCTCGTCGGCATTGCGAGCAATCGCCACGATAGTCACGCCGTCCGGGAGGTCCATCAGCTTGACCCCCATTGTGTTCCGGTCACGCGTACGGCGTACAGGCTTCACCGGAGTCCGGATGACGCCACCGTTGCTCGTGATCGCGAACAGCTCGTCGTCCGGGTGGATCACCACAGCGCCGACCAGACCACCGCGGCGCTCGGTGATCTTCGCAGTCAGCACGCCCTTACCTCCCCGGCCCTGCACCGGGTATTCCTCGATCGGGGTACGTTTCGCGTATCCCCCGTTCGTGGCCACCAGAACGTCCAGCCCCTCGCGGACCACCTCCATGGCCAGCAGGACGTCGTCGTCGCTGAACCGCATGCCGATCACGCCCGACGTGGCCCGGCCCATCGGCCGCAGCGCCTCGTCCGTGGCGTTGAAGCGGATCGCCTGCGCGTTCTTCGACACCAGCAGCAGATCGTCGGACGGGGCGACGAGGGCAGCACCGACCAGCTCGTCCTCATCGCGCAGGTTGATCGCGATGACTCCGCCGGAACGGTTGGAGTCGAACTCCTCGAGCCGCGTCTTCTTCACCAGGCCGTTCTTCGTGGCCAGTACCAGGTAGGGGGCCACCTGGTAGTTCGGGATTTCGATGATCTGCGCGATCTGCTCGTCCGCTTGGAACGCGAGCAGATTGGCCACGTGTTGGCCCTTGGCTACCCTACTGGCTTCCGGAAGCTCGTACGCCTTGGCCCGGTACACCCGGCCCTTGTTCGTGAAGAACAGGATCCAGTCGTGCGTCGAGCACACGAAGAAGTGGCTGACGATGTCGTCCTGCCGCAGCGTGGCCCCGCTGACGCCCTTGCCGCCGCGCCGCTGCGAGCGGTACAGGTCGACCTTCGTCCGCTTCGCGTATCCCGTCCGGGTGATCGTGACCACCACGTCCTCGCGGGCGATCAGGTCCTCCATCGAGACCTCGCCGTCGAACGGCACGATCTTCGTACGCCGCTCGTCGCCCCACTTCGCGACGATCTCGCCCAGCTCCTCCGAGACGATCCGCCGCTGCCGCTCCGGCTTGGCCAGGATGTCCTTCAGGTCGGCGATCTCCAGCTCCAGCTTCGCCAGGTCGTCGAGGATCCGCTGCCGCTCCAGGGCCGCCAGCCGGCGCAGCTGCATGTCCAGGATCGCGGTCGCCTGGATCTCGTCGATCTCCAGCAGCCGGATCAGGCCCTGCCGGGCGTCCTCCACCGTCGGCGACCGCCGGATCAGAGCGATCACCTCGTCCAGGGCGTCCAGCGCCTTGCTCAGACCGCGCAGGATGTGCGCCCGCTCCTCGGCCTTGCGCAGCCGGAACGCCGTCCGCCGCCGGATCACCTCGATCTGGTGCTCGACGTAGTAGCGCAGGAACTGGGCCAGGTTGAGCGTGCGCGGCACCCCGTCGACCAGCGCCAGCATGTTCGCGCCGAACGTCTCCTGGAGTTGGGTGTGCTTGTAGAGGTTGTTCAGCACCACCTTCGCGACCGCGTCGCGCTTGAGCACGAGCACGATCCGCATGCCCGTACGCCCGGAGGACTCGTCCCGGATGTCGGCGATGCCGGCGAGCTTGCCCTCCTTGATCAGCTCGGCGATCCGCTCGGCCAGGTTGTCCGGGTTCACCTGGTAGGGCAGCTCGCTGACCACCAGCGCCGGGCGGCCCCGCTTGTCCTCCTCGACCTCCACCACGGCCCGCATCCGGATCGACCCGCGACCCGTGCGGTACGCGTCCTGGATCGCCTGGGTGCCCACGATCAGACCGTGGGTGGGGAAGTCCGGGCCCTTGACGATCTCGATGAGCGCGTCGAGGGTCGTCGCCTCGTCGACGTCCGGGTTCTCCAGGCACCACTGCACCGCCGCGCCGATCTCGCGCAGGTTGTGCGGCGGGATCTTCGTGGCCATGCCGACCGCGATGCCCTCGGAGCCGTTGATCAGCAGGTTCGGGATCCGCGACGGCAGGATGGTGGGCTCCTTGGCCCGGCCGTCGTAGTTGTCCTGGAGGTCGACGGTGTCCTCGTCGATGTCCCGCAGCATCTCCATCGCCAGCGGGTCGAGCTTGCACTCGGTGTTGTGGCTGACGAAACCGTCGGAGACGAACGAGTGGTCGTCCGTGTCCACCCGGATGCTGTAGACCGGCTGCACCCCGGCGTCCGTGACGCTGGCCACCTCGGCGTAGTAGAACCGGCCGTCGACCAGCGGCTCGACCACGTCGAGCACCTCGCGCTCGGTGATCCGGGCCACGATCTCGTCGCGGTCCCGCTCCCAGCGCTCGATCCGGTCCACGTTGTGCCGGCGCAGCCAGTCCCGCTCGGTCCACCGGGTGGCGCCGTGCTCGCGGACGAAGTCGCCGACCAGCGGCACGTGGTCGCCGGAGAGGGCGGTGCTGCTCGCCGGCACCTGGGCCAGCTCCGACTCCAGCTTGGCCTGCTTGCGGCCGAGGAAGCCGACCTGCTGGGCGAAGATCCGGGCGTCGCGGCGGTTGGTCACCACGACCTTGATCTCGCCGTTGTCGTACCGGCACTGCCGGCTGATGACACCGAACTCCAGCAGTAGCTGCTGCACCTCACGGGCCAGCCGCTCGCTGCGGGTCGAGTACGAGACCTGGATGGTGTTGCGGGGCAGCAGCGAGGACGAGCCGTCCCCCTCGAAGAGCGCCTGGAGGAAGGCCCGCTTGATCGCGGCCGGCCCCCGCCAGACGAACTCCGGCACGAACTTCGCCGCACTCCGCGCCCCGACCAGCTCGCCGAGGACACTCTCCCGCAGCGCGGAGAGGTTCTGGACATCGAGCTCGTGCAGCAGGCTGCCGGAGGCGATGGTGCGCTGGCTGACGTAGCGCGGGCCGCCGACGGCGAGGTCGTAGGCCGCGAGGACCCGGACGAAGAACTCGCGGTCGGTGTTGTTGAAGCCGGCCCGGCCCTCGGACACCCAGCCCTCGCTGACGAACGCGCCGGCGAGGACGGCCGCCTCGACGTGCTCCAGCATCGGGTAGCCGATCTCGTCCGGCACCGTCCGCTGGATGACCACCCGGTCGCCGGGGCCGATCTCGGCGAGCAGCTTCCACAGCAGGGTCGGCACGCCGGCCACGTCGACCAGGCAGAGGACCGGGTGGTTGTGGGTGCCGGTCAGCTCGTACCCCTCGCGGGTGCGCAGCCGCAGCGTCGGGTGCTCGCCGGAGTGGAAGAACTTGGAGGCCCGCACCAGGTCGCCGTTGCGGTCGCGGACCTTCAGCTCGATGTCGGTCTCGCTGCTCGGCGCGGCGTCGGGAACGATGTCACCGATCCGGACCGCACCATCGGCGGTACGAATACGAACATTTGCGGTTACACAATATCTCATGGCCGCAGCCGGGTCGTTTCCGGGCGAACCGAAGTTGCCGTTGCCGTCGACCAGCGGGTAGCGCAGCGACCAGGGCTGCGCCATCCGGACGAGCGCGTCGTAGATCGCCGAGTCGCCGTGCGGGTGGAACTGGCCCATCACGTCGCCGACGACCCGGGAGCACTTCACGTAGCCGCGGTCCGGCCGGTAGCCGGAGTCGAACATGGCGTAGAGGATCTTGCGGTGGACCGGCTTGAGCCCGTCCCGGACGTCCGGCAGCGCCCGCCCGACGATGACGCTCATGGCGTAGTCGAGGTAGGAGCGCTGCATCTCCACCTCAAGGCCGACCGGCTCGATCCGGTCGTGCGCCACGACTGCGGCGGCGGGGGTCTCGGGGACCTCGGGCTCGCTCGGGGTGGACTCGGGGGAATCGGTCACTGTTAACCCTTATCAGAATCAGAGTCGGTTTCGTGCTGTGGATAACCGCTGTGGAAACCGGCCGAGCTGTGGATAACTCTGTGGATCGGCGGGCCGCCGGTGGACGGCCGGGCGGGCCCGCCGGCTCCGTCAGATGTCCAGGAAGCGGACGTCCTTGGCGTTGCGCTGGATGAACGAGCGGCGTGCCTCGACGTCCTCACCCATCAGCACGCTGAACAGTTCGTCGGCCACCGCCGCGTCGTCGAGCGTGACCTGACGCAGGGTGCGGGTCGCCGGGTTCATCGTGGTCTCCCAGAGCTCGGGGTAGTTCATCTCGCCGAGGCCCTTGAAGCGCTGGATGTCGTCCGGCTTGGCGTTGGGCTTCTTCTGCTGGCGCAGCGCGATCAGCCCGTCGCGTTCGCGGTCGGAGTACGCGTACTGCGCGTCGTCGCCCTTCTTGTTCCACTTGATCTTGTAGAGCGGCGGGGCGGCCAGGTAGACGTGGCCCAGCTCGACCAGGGGCCGCATGAAGCGGAACAGCAGGGTGAGCAGCAGCGTCTGGATGTGCTGGCCGTCGACGTCGGCGTCGGCCATCAGCACCACCTTGTGGTAGCGCAGCTTCTCCATGTCGAAGTCGTCGTGGATGCCGGTGCCCAGCGCGGTGATCAGCGCCTGGACCTCGTTGTTCTTCAGCACCCGGTCGATCCGGGCCTTCTCCACGTTGAGGATCTTGCCGCGGATCGGCAGGATCGCCTGGGTGCGCGGGTCGCGGCCCTGCTTGGCCGAGCCGCCGGCCGAGTCGCCCTCGACGATGAAGACCTCGGACTCGCGCGGGTCGGTGGACTGGCAGTCGGCGAGCTTGCCCGGCATCGAGCCGGACTCCAGCAGCGACTTGCGGCGGGCCAGCTTGCGCGCCTGCTGGGCGGCGATGCGGGCGCGGGCGGCCTGGGACGCCTTGGTGATGATGATCTTCGCCTCGGCGGGGTTCCGGTCGAACCAGTCGACCAGCCACTCGTTGCAGACCCGCTGCACGAAGCTCTTCACCGGGGTGTTGCCGAGCTTGGTCTTGGTCTGGCCCTCGAACTGCGGGTTCGCCAGCTTGACCGAGATGATCGCGGCGAGGCCCTCGCGGATGTCCTCCCCGGAGAGCTTCTCGTCGCCCTTGAGCAGCTTCTTGTCCGCTCCGTAGCGGTTGACCACGCTGGTCAGCGCCGCGCGGAAGCCCTCCTCGTGGGTGCCGCCCTCGTGCGTGTTGATCGTGTTGGCGAAGGTGTAGACCGACTCGCCGTACGACTCGTTCCACTGCATCGCGATCTCGACCGACATGCCCTCCTCCTCGGCCCCGAACTCGACCACCGTCTTGTGGATCGGGGTCTTCGAGGCGTTGAGGTGCCGGACGAAGTCGGCGATGCCGCCCTTGTAGCAGAAGGTGACCTCGCGGGTCTTGCCCTCCTCGCCCTCGGGGACCCGCTCGTCGAGCAGGTGGATGGTGAGGCCCCGGTTGAGGAAGGCCATCTCCTGGAGGCGGCGGTAGATGGTCTGGAAGTCGAAGTCGACGGTCTCGAAGACGTCGGCGTCGGGCCAGAAGGCGACGGCCGAGCCGGTGCGGTCGGTGGTCTCGCCCTTCTCCAGCGGCGACGGCTTGGAGTTGGCGTACTGCTGCCGCCAGACGAAACCGGACTTGTGGATCTCCACCGCCATCTTCGTGGAGAGGGCGTTGACGACGGAGACGCCGACGCCGTGCAGACCGCCGGAGACCGCGTACGCCTTGCCGTCGAACTTGCCGCCGGCGTGCAGCACGGTGAGCGCGACCTCGACGCCGGGCTTCTTCAACTTGGGGTGCAGGTCGACCGGGAAGCCACGCCCGTTGTCGGTGACCCGGACCCCGCCGTCGGCCAGCAGCACCACGTCGATGGTGTCGCAGTGGCCGGCGAGCGCCTCGTCGACCGCGTTGTCGACGACCTCCCACACCAGGTGGTGCAGACCACGCTCGCCGGTCGACCCGATGTACATGCCCGGCCGCTTGCGAACCGCCTCCAGCCCTTCGAGGACGGTGATCGACTCGGCGCCGTACTCCTGCTTGTCCTGCGCTGCCACCCTCGGCCACTTTCTCGCGCCGCCGCGCCGCAAGCGGCGAGTCGGGCGCGGGTTCGGCGGACAGGACGCGACGTCGGCGCGCGGACCGGCACCGGGCGTGAACCGGGGCACGGGCCGGAGCGCCGGTCGCCGCGGATGCCCGCGGATCGCGATCGGCTCGACCCGACGTGGGACAATTGATCTCGGGCCCGGTGGGCCCGTGTCCGTCGCACCGTGTCGGGTCTTCGTCTCGCCCTCAATCTTACTGTGCGCAGACGACAGAACCGCCACTCGGCACCCCTTCGCGGCGGCTGAGAACTCCGTAGCCGGCCGATCCGCGCCACCCGCGACTCCCCCTACACGCGAGCCCCGGATCGGGTGGCGGCGCCGCCGCCGGGACGCGGGGGGGTCGGGGTCGCGGCGGGAGGGACGGTGGGCGTAGGTTTGCGGCGCCCAGCGTGGCTGGTCTTGATCTTTTCCGGTCGGAACCGGACGATCGACCCGAACGCTTCGACACGTGCTCTCAAGGGGTGACGCCAGATGGGGCTGGACAACGTCGCGGTGCACTGGCCGCGGACCGGCCGCTTCTACGATCCGGTCGCACCGGCCGAGTTCGTCGACTTCGGCGAGATCGTCGACCTGCCGCGGATCTCCGCGCCGACGGCGGCCCTCGCCGAACACATCGCCAAGACCGGCACGGTCCGGGCGACCGCGTACACGGAGCTGGTCGACCTGCTGCTCGGGCTGGAGAATGTGCTCTACGCCACGGAGGCCGCCGCCGAGGACGAGGACCCGGTGATCGACCCGGACGGCTGCGCCTGGATCGCCGGCGGGATCGAGCGCTTCGTGGCCGGGCACCGGCCGCACGGGGAGACGGTCACCTTCGACTCGGTCAGCACCGTGCTGCGCGGGCTGCTCGGCGACGGCCGCCTCGCCGAGCAGCAGTTGCGCTGGCTCGACACCCGCCTCGACGCCCTGCGCGACGAGAACGGCGACCCGCCGCAGTGGGACTTCACCTGTGCCGAGCTGGGCGTGCTCGCGGCCTTCTACCGCCGCTGCGCCGACCGGGGCTTCGCCGTCTACGCCGACGCCTGACCCGCCCGGGGCCCGTCGGGCGGCCCGGGGCGTCAGCCGTACGTGTCGCGGGGGCCCCGGCCCCGCACGCGGCGCGGCCCCCGGGACCAGGACGGCGCGGCCGGCCCGTGGATGTGCAGCTTGCGCACCACGTTGTGGCCCACCTCGCTGGCGATCTGCCGGAGCAGGGAGGCGGCGAGCAGCCGCAGCTGGGTCGCCCACGCAGTGGACCGGGCCTCGACGGTCAGCTCGCCGTCCTCCAGCTTGACCGGGCGGCTGTTCTGGGCCACCTCGGGGCCGACGACCCGCTCCCACGCGCCGAACACGGTCGCCTCGGCGGCCGGCTGTTCCCAGCCGCGCGCCTTCATCAGCCGGCCCAGCACGACGCCCAGCGGCTGCGGGTCGCGGGGGTCCGGACCGGGCCCGGAGTAGCCGCGTAGCCGCCGGCCGCCCTCGCCGTCGCCGGAGACGACGCTGCGCCGACGGGTCTTGGCCGCCGCCTCGCGGCGGGCCCGCGCGGCGTCCAGGACCGCCCGGGCCAGCTCCGGTCCCGCCGCCCCGGCGGGCGCGTCGCCGCCGCCCTCGGCGGCCGGGTCGGCGGAGCGTCCGGTCCCGTCGGCCGCCCGGCCAGCACCACGGCGTGCGCCGCCGCCCCGGGCTGTGGCGTCCCGACCGCCCGCCCCGACAGCGGGGGTACGCGGCCCGAGCCGGGCCGGCGGCAGCTCCTGCTCATCCGGCACGGCGCACCTCCCCCTCCCCGACCGAGTAGCGGACGCCGTGCAGGCCGGCCGGCACGTCGTCGTCGACGGCGCAGGTCACCAGCAGTTGGCTCGCCCCGCCGACCAGCCCCGCCAGCCGCTCGCGGCGGCCCGCGTCGAGCTCGGCGAAGACGTCGTCGAGCACCAGCACGGGCTCGATGCCGTCGGAGCGGAGCAGGTCGTATCCGGCCAGTCGCAGGGCCAGGGCGAACGACCAGGACTCGCCGTGGCTGGCGTACCCCTTGGCGGGCAGCGGGCCGAGGGTGAGGGCCAGGTCGTCGCGGTGCGGGCCGACGAGCGTGGTGCCGCGCTCCACCTCGGCGGACCGGGACTCGGCCAGCGCCGCGAGCAGCGCCTCGGCCAGCGCCGCCCGGTCCGCCACCGGGTCGGCCAGCTCCACCGACGGCCGGTACGCGATCCCCGCCGCGCCCTTGCCGGCGGCGACCGCGTCGTAGGCCTTGGTGACGTGCGGGCCGAGCGCGGCGACGAGTTCCAGCCTGCCGGCGAGCAGTTCGGCACCGTGCCGGGCGAGGTGGGTGTCCCAGACGGCGAGGGTGGACAGGTCGCCGCCGCGCGACCCGCCGGTCTTCCGGGCCAGGTACGCGGTCCGCAGCAGCGCGTTGCGCTGCTTGACGACCCGTTCGTAGTCGGCGCGCACCCCGGCGTACCGGGGTTGGCGGCTGACCAGCAGGTCGTCGAGGTAGCGGCGGCGTTCTCCCGGGTCGCCACGGACGAGTTCCAGGTCCTCCGGGGCGAACAGCACCAGGCGCAGCGCGCCGAGGACGTCGCGGGCCCGCCGGGCCTGTGAACGGCCCAACCGCGCCCGGTTGGCCTTGCCGGGGACGATCTCCAGCTCGACCAGCAGCTCCCGCCCGTCGTGCGCCACCGCGCAGCGGATCACGGCCGAGGTGGCCCCCAGCCGGACCAGCGGGGCGTCCGTGGCGACCCGGTGCGAGCCCAGGGTCGCCACGTAGCCGAGCGCCTCGACGAGGTTGGTCTTGCCGGTGCCGTTGGCGCCGACCAGCACGTTGGGGCCGGGTTCGAGGTCGACGGCGACCCGCTCGTAGGAGCGGAAGTCGACCAGTTCGAGCCGGCGGACGTACACGGGTGGTGGACGCCGCTCAGCGCTTGTGGACGGCGTGGCCGCCGAACTGCTGGCGCAGGGCGGCGACCGCCTTCATGGCGGGGGAGTCCTCCTGCCGGGAGGTGAACCGGGCGAACAGCGAGGCGGCGATGACGTTCAGCGGCACGGCCAGGCGGATGGCCTCGTCGACCGTCCACCGGCCCTCGCCGGTGTCCTCCGTGTAGCCGCTGAGGTCGGACAGGTCCGGGTCCTCGTCGAGGGCCCGGTCGAGCAGGTCGAGCAGCCAGGACTGGACGACGGTGCCCTCGCGCCAGGACTTGAACACGCCCGGCACGTTGGTGACCAGCTCGGACTTGGTCAGCAGCTCGTAGCCCTCGGCGTAGGCGTGCATGAGGCCGTACTCGATGCCGTTGTGCACCATCTTGGCGTAGTGGCCGGCGCCGACGGGGCCGGCGTGCACGAAGCCGTGCTCGCCGGCCGGCTTGAGCGCCTCGAAGATCGGCATCAGCCGGTGGACGTGCTCCTGCGCGCCGCCGACCATCAGGGCGTAGCCGTTCTCCTTGCCCCAGACCCCGCCGGAGACGCCGACGTCGAGGTAACCGATGCCGCGGGTGGCGAGGCGCTCGGCCCGGGGGGCGTCGTCGCTGAACCGGGAGTTGCCGCCGTCGATGATGAGGTCGCCGTCGCCGAGGTGCTCGGCGACGGCGTCGATGGTGGTGTCGGTGACGCCGGCGGGGACCATCACCCAGACGGCCCGGGGGCCGTCGAGCTTCTCGGCCAGCTCGGCCAGGCTCGTGACGTCGCTGCGGTCGGCGTTGCGGTCGTAGCCGACCACCTCGTGACCGGCGGCGCGCAGCCGCTCGCGCATGTTGCCGCCCATGCGGCCGAGTCCTACGAGGCCGAGCTGCATGTGTTCCTACCTCCGCTGCGTCCGGGTCGGGTGTGCGCGATCAGCGGGAGACGCGGATCGGCATGATGAGGTACCGGTACCCGGGGATGACCTCGCCATCCTCGCCTGCGGGGGAAATCACCGCCGGCTTGAAGGCGTCGACGAACGCGAGCTGCGCGAACTGGGCTCCCAGGTTGGCGAGCCCGTCGATGAGGTACTGCGGATTGAAGCCGATGGTCAGCGGGTCGCCGGTGAAGGTGGCCTCCATGGCCTCGCTGGCCCGCGCCTCCTCGGTGCCGCCCGCCTCCACCACGAGGCCGTCGCTGCTGAAGCTGAGCAGCACGGGGGTGGTGCGCTCGGCGACCAGCGCCACCCGCTTGACGACCTCGATGAGGGTGCTCACGGCGAGGCGGGCCTCGGCGTTGTGGCTGGCGGGGAAGAGCGACCGCACCGGCGGGTAGTTCGCGCCGTCGAGCAGCCGGCTGGTGGTGCGCCGGGTGCCGCCGGAGAAGCCGATCATGCCCTCGCCGGCGGCCCCCTGGGAGAGGGCCATCGTCACGTGGCCGCCGAGCGGGCCGAGGGCCTTGGCGGTGTCGTGCAGGGTGCGCGCCGGCACCAGGGCGTTGACGCTCACGTCCGGGTCGTCCGGGTGCCACTCCATCTCGCGCAGGGCGAGGCGGTAGCGGTCGGTGGCGAGCATGGCCAGGTTGCCGCCGGAGAGCTCGATGCGGACGCCGGTCATCATCGGCAGCGTCTCGTCCCGACCGGCGGCGACGGCGACCTGGGCGACGGCGGCGGCGAACGCGGCCGCGTCGACCGTGCCGGTGCTCTCCGGCATCTCGGGCAGGGCGGGATAGTCCTCCACCGGCATGGTGGGCAGGGTGAACCGGGCGCTGCCGCAGACCAGTTCGAGGTGCGCGCCGACCGCGGCGATGTCCACCGGCTTCGCCGGGAGCGCCTTGGTGATCTCGGCGAGCAGCCGGCCGGAGACCAGGGCGGCCCCGTCGGCGTCGCCCTGCACCTCGACGGTCACCTGGCTGGAGACCTCGTAGTCGAAGCCGGAGACCTGCAGGTTGCCGTCGGTCACCCGGAGCATCACGCCGGCCAGGACTGGCACGGACGGCCGGTTGGGCAGGCTCTTCGCGGTCCACGCCACGGCCTCGGCGAGCGCGTCGCGCTCCACTCGGAACTTCATCAATGCCTCCGCGTCGACGTCAGCGACAACTCTCTCATGCCGACCGCTGCCCACCGTCCCGCCCGACTGTGCGGGTTCCCATCGCACCTTAGGGCGCGCGGGCATCGGCTGTGCGCCCGACCCCGTGGATCGGGCCGGTGCCGGAGCGACCGTCTCCGGCCGTTCCGGCCCCATCCACAGGAAGTCCAACGGTGATGATTGGTTTTTGTTCTCTTAGAAGAACAAACTCATCGTCTTCGTAGCACCTGTGCAAACTGTGGAAAACCCGCGTCTGCGCAGGTCAGACACGTTATCCACCGGTGGTTAGCCTGTGGAGAACCCGGGGGGAAACCCGGCCGGTCGTCCACAGGCCCGCCGATCCACCGAGTTGTCCACCGCCGTCCACCGGTTATCCACCGGTTATCCACCGACTTTCTCCCCAGTCCTGTGGACGGGCCGTAACGGTCTTCACGTCGTTGTCCCCAGAACCTTCAACAGGAAGCCCACAGCCCTCCGCCCGCCTGTGGGCGACGGGCGTCGTCGTCCACAGCCGTCCACAGGCGTCCACAGGACCGTCCCCAGGGTTTGTCCACAGCCTGTGGGTAACCGAGGTCGGACCGTGCGTAGTTTTCCACCGCCGGTGGACAACCGGCTGTGGACAGCGTGTGGAAACTGTGGACGGGCATGCGCCGATCCTGGGGCCTGAACCGGGTCGAGGGTCAACACGAGGCGTCCCGGCACGCCTGTGGACGACGGCTCCGGGGGTGGGAAGTGACCGGCGTCACGGCGATCCGGGTGGTCGGGCGCGGGGGTCGACGCCGCCCCGGAATGCGAGAACGCCCGGCCGTGGTCGGCCGGGCGTCGGTCGCCGCTGCGGGCGAGGGCGTGGTGGGCGTACGCCTCAGGTGGTCTGCTTGATCCGGTTGGTCAGCTCGGCGATCTGGTTGTAGAGCGAGCGGCGCTCCGCCATCTGCTGACGGATCTTGCGGTCGGCGTGCATGACGGTCGTGTGGTCCCGACCGCCGAACGCCTGCCCGATCCGGGGCAGCGACAGGTCGGTCAGCTCCCGGCACAGGTACATGGCGACCTGGCGGGCGTTGACCAGCACCCGGGAGCGGGAGTGGCCGCGCAGGTCCTCCAGGCTGACCCCGAAGTAGTCGGCGGTGGAGACCATGATCTGGTCGGCGGTGATCTCGGGGCCGGCGCCGTCGGGGATGAAGTCCCGCAGCACCTCCTCGGCCAGCGACAGCTCGACGGTGGACCGGGTGAGGCTGGCGAACGCGGTGACCCGGATCAGCGCCCCCTCCAGCTCCCGGATCGAGTTCGACACCCGGGACGCGATGAACTCCAGCACGTCCGGCGGCGCGTAGAGCCGCTCCTGGGCCGCCTTCTTCTGCAGGATCGCGATCCGGGTCTCCAGGTCGGGCGGCTGGATGTCGGCCAGCAGCCCCCACTCGAACCGGGTGCGCAGCCGGTCCTCCAGCGTCGCGAGCTGCTTCGGCGAGCGGTCGGAGGTGACGACGATCTGCTTGTTGGCGTTGTGCAGCGTGTTGAAGGTGTGGAAGAACTCCTCCTGGGTCCGCTCGCGGTTCTCCAGGAACTGGATGTCGTCGATCAGCAGGATGTCGACGTCGCGGTAGCGGCGCTGGAACGCGCTCGTCTTGTCGTCGCGGACCGAGTTGATGAAGTCGTTGGTGAACTCCTCGGTCGAGACGTACCGGACCGAGCGGGCGTTGCCGAGCGTCGTGGCGTAGTGGCCGATGGCGTGCAGCAGGTGTGTCTTGCCCAGCCCCGAGCTGCCGTAGATGAACAGCGGGTTGTACGCCTTCGCCGGCGACTCGGCGACCGCGACGGACGCGGCGTGCGCGAACCGGTTGGACGAGCCGATGACGAACGTCTCGAACATGTACTTCGGGTTGAGCCGGTTCCCCCCGGTCTCCGCCCCGCCGGGCAGCCGCCGGTCGTCCCGGCCGCCCGGACGGTGATCCATGCCACTGCGACCCGGTCCGCTGTCGGTGCCGCCGTCGCGCGGCAGCCGCTGGGGCCCCGGCCCGGCGGCCGCCGGGTACCGCACGTCGTAGGGCCGGGCCCCGCCGCCGACGTCGAGCCGGGGCCGCTCCTCGAAGCCGCGGCGGTCGGCGCCGGGCAGCAGCGGTTCGGCGAAGGCGTCGCCGAACAGGGGCTCCTGGGCGTCGCGGGCGGCCGGGACGAGCCCGGGGCGGTGCCCCTCGTCGGCGGGGGCCGGCCCCGCCTGCCCGGGCTCCGCGTCCCCGGGCCCGGGATGCCCGGGGGCGTCGCCCTGACCCGGGCGGGGTGGCCGCGCGTGGTCGACGCCCGACTCGTCGTGACCGGGGTGGGCCGGGGCGGGAAAGCCGAGCGCCGGCCCACCCCGGCCCGCGCCGGGCTCGTCGTAGCCCCGGGGGTCGAACGCCGGCGGGACGGCGAAGCCGACGGACCCGTCGAGGGCGGGCTGTTCGCCCGGACCGCCGTCCGGGGCGCTGCGGTAGACCGTGCCGGCGGGGCGGCCCGAGGGGTCCTCGGCGACCCGGACGGTCACCGCCACCTGGATCGGGCGGCCCAGCCGCCGGGTCAGCGCCTCGGTGATGGCCGGGCGCAGCCGGGACTCGATCACGTCGCGGGTGAAGGCGTCGGGCACGGAGAGCAGGGCGGTGTCCTCGACGATCGCGCGGAGCCGGGTGAGCCGCAGGTACGCGCGTTGCTGCGCGGAGATGATCTCGTCGGCGAGTTCGTCCGTGGTCGCCGTCCACACCGCGGCTAGGTCGGTCGTACCGGCCACCGTCGTGCCACCCCCCTCGCTTCTGCTCCCGACCGCCGCGGTGGTCCAGCCGGACGACTCACCGGCCGTCGTCCACAAGTTATCCACAGCCTGTGTGTACTGACCGATTGTGGCCCCCCGCCCGAAGCGGGTGGGACCTGCCCCCTGTCTGAACGGGCGCTGAAGCGGGTTTCACCGTGCCGAACGATTCACTGCCTGGTCGGGTCTTGCCCGAGTCCGGTCCTGCTCGACGACGACCGTCTCGCCCGACGACGGGAACGGGGCGACGACGCCGACCGCAAACGCGCACGCTAACAGCGCGGGGCCGGGGCCATCAACCGTCGACGCGGTGGCGCCCTTGGCGACATCAGTGAAAAGCAGCGCTTCGGTCGTGGTCAGGGGCGTTGCGGGATGTTTGACGCTCATTGCCCCGCTGCGTAGGCTGGAACGGCTGCTCTGCCGCCCTCTGCTAGGGTGGTGCGTGCTTGCTGTCCGCGGTCGCCTGCCCCGCATCGTCGAGGTCCCGCGCCGCCGGGCAGCACCGATCGGGGGCCACCGCCGAGGTGGCCTGGACCACCACACGACCCCGGCGGTCCTGCGCCCGGGGCGTACGAAAACGGAGAGCCTGACGTGAGCAAGCGCACCTACCAGCCGAACAACCGCCGGCGCGCGAAGACCCACGGCTTCCGGCTGCGCATGCGCACCCGGGCCGGCCGCGCCATCATCTCGACCCGTCGCGCCAAGGGCCGCACCCGCCTGTCGGCCTGAGGCCGACCGAGGCCGGTCCGGGGGACGTGGGCAGTCGTGCTGGCCGCCGCGCAACGACTGCGGCGCAGCAGTGACTTCGCCGCAGCGGTCCGGGCTGGTCGCCGGGCGGGCCGTGGCGTGCTCGTCGTCCACCTGACCCTGCCCGGCACATCGGGGACACCGACGGACGTCTCGCCGGAGCCGGCGCGGACCACCGCTGCGGAGCACACCGCCGCAGCGACCCGCGCCGGCTTCGTCGTGTCCAAGGCCGTCGGCCCGGCCGTGGTCCGTAACGCGGTCCGGCGTCGGTTGCGGCACCTGGTCCGCGAGCGGCTCGCGGCCCTGCCCGAAGGCAGCACCCTGGTCGTACGGGCACTCCCGGCCGCAGCCGAGGCGTCCTACCCCCGGCTCGGGGCCGACCTCGACGCGGCGATCGCCGCAGCCCGCGCCCCCCGGGGGCGGCGGCCCCGATGAGCAGCGATTCCACCGCTTCGCGGCCGACGGGCTTGGGTGCCCGGGTGCTGACCGGCCCCATCGTCGCGTACCGTCGTTGGATAAGCCCGGCGCTGCCGGCCCGCTGTCGGTTCTACCCGTCGTGCAGTGCGTACGCCCTTGAGGCCGTGGCCCGGCACGGCGCGATCCGGGGGGTCGGCCTGACGGTCCGACGGTTGTTGCGCTGCCACCCCTTTCACCCTGGTGGACACGACCCGGTGCCCGAGCCGGGCGGTCGCCGCCGTGCCGAAGTGACTGGAGCCTGAGAATTGTTCAGTCTGGACTGGATCTACTACGCGATCTCGTGGATCCTGCTGACCTGGCACTCGGCCTGGGACGCCATCGGAGTGCCGGTCGACGCGGTGATCGGGACGAACTGGGCCTGGATCCTGGCCATCGTCTTCCTGGTGGTCACCGTCCGGGTGATCCTGTTCCCGGTCTTCGTCAAGCAGATCAAGTCCCAGCGGGCCATGCAGGCGCTCCAGCCCAAGGTGAAGGAGCTCCAGGAGAAGCACAAGGGTGACCGGGAGACGCTCCAGAAGGAGATGATGGAGCTCTACCGGAAGGAAAAGGCCAACCCGCTCATGGGCTGCCTTCCGATGTTCCTCCAGATCCCGGTCTTCCTCGGCCTCTTCCACGTGCTGCGCCGCCTCGACCCCGCCAAGGTCAACAAGACGCTCTACGGCTGGACGGTCGAGCAGTTCGACAGCGCCTCCAGCGCCAAACTCTTCACCGCGCCGATCGCCGGCAAGTTCGGCTCGACGGCCGACGAGCTGGCCCGCCTCGGGGCCAACGGCACCACCGTGAAGGTGATCGCCGGCATCCTGGTCCTGGTGATGATGGGCACCACCTACCTCACCAGCCGCCAGATGATCCTCAAGACCGGCTGGGCGGAGGACCCGCAGCAGAAGATGGTGCAGCGTCTGATGCTCTACGGCATCCCGCTGTCGCTGCTCGTCTCCGGCGCGATCTTCCCCATCGGTGTGATCATCTACTGGGTCACGAACAACCTCTTCACCCTCGGCCAGCAGCAGTGGGTGCTGCGCAAGTACCCGCCGCCGCCCACCCCGGGCCGCACCGGCGTCAAGTCCACCAGCCCGGTCCAGCCGGCCAAGACCGCCGGCCTGTTCGGTCGCAAGGCCGCCCCCGCCCCGGTCAAGCAGGCCCCGGCGACGCCGAAGGTCGCCGGCCCGAAGCCGGGCGCCAAGCCGGTCAACCCGAAGAAGAGCGGCCCGGCCAAGCGCCAGGGCTGACGCCTCCCCCGTCCGCGCCGGCCGCCCGGCGCGGACGGGACCGGGCCCTGGCCGCCGTCCGTGGGGCAGCGCCGGGCCCGACCCACCGCGCGCAGCGCGGCCGCGGGCGACAGCCGCCCGTACAGACGTGCCCGTGGGCACCGGCGACCTCCCGCCGGCCCCGGGGAACCAGCGGACCCGACGGTCCGGCCGAGCGAGTACGGAGATGAGACCGTGACCGAGACCAGCATCCCCAGCGCTGACAAGTCAGTGGACGAGGAGAGCGCGCCGATCGAGGCCACCGACGACACCGAGGAGGAGGCCGAGACCGGGGCCGCCCCCCGGGAGAAGAAGGCGCCGGCCGAGAGCGAGCTGTTCCGGCAGAGCGAGATCGCCGCCGACTACGTCGAGGGGCTGCTCGACATCCTCGACTACGACGGGGACATCGACGAGCTGGTGTCCGGTGGGCGTCCGGTGGTCGAGGTCGTTGGCGGCCGGTTGCAGAACCTGGTCGGGCAGCGCGGGGCCACCCTGGAGGCGCTCCAGGAGCTGGCCCGGCTGGCGGTGTTCCGGCAGACCGGGACCCCGAGCCGGCTGCTGCTCGACGTCGGCGGATACCGCGCCACCCGGCGCAAGGAGCTCGCCGCCGTCGCCAAGAACGCGGTGGAGAAGGTCAAGGAGTACGGGGAGCCGGTGCGGCTCGAACCGATGTCCGCCTTCGAGCGTAAGTGCGTCCACGACGTCGTCAACGCGATGAGCGGCGTGGAGAGCGAGTCCGAGGGCGTCGAGCCGAACCGTCGCATCGTCGTCCGGCCCGCGGACTGACCGGGTGACCCACGACGACACCACGGCTGACACCGTGTCCGGCCCGGGCGGCGCGCTGCCCGGGCCGTCGCCTGCCCGGCCCGGGTCGGCCGACGAGGTGCCCCGCGCCGGGGCCGCGCCGTCCGGCGTGACCGCACCGGTCCCCGGGGACGATTCGCCCCACCCGACCGGAGAGACGCCGGATCCGGCGGCCGCGACGCTGCCGCCGGAGCTGGCGGAAGCCGCCCGTGCCCTCTTCGGCGACCGGCTCGACCTCGCCGCCGCGTACGCGGAAGTGCTCGCCACCGACGGGGTGGTCCGCGGCCTGATCGGGCCACGGGAGGCGCCGCGGATCTGGGACCGGCACCTGCTCAACTGCGCCGCGGTGGCGGAACGGATCCCGCCGGACGCGTCGGTGCTCGACGTCGGCTCGGGTGCCGGCCTGCCCGGGCTGGTGTTGGCCATCGCGCGGCCTGACCTGACGGTCACCCTGGTCGAGCCGCTGTCCCGCCGCACCTCGTTCCTCGTCGAGGTGGTCGAGGAGTTGGGGCTGGCGAAGACGGTCCGCGTCTTCCGGGGGCGGGCCGAGGAGGCGGCGACCGGCTCCACCGGGGTCGGTCCCTTCAGCGCGGACGTCGTGACCGCCCGCGCCGTCGCCCCGCTCGACCGCCTCGCCGCGTGGTGCCTGCCGCTGACCGTGCGCGGGGGGCGGCTGGTGGCCATGAAGGGTGTGTCCGCCGCCGAGGAGATCGCGGAACACGCCGAGGCCGTCGCGAAGCTGGGCGGCGGCGAGCCGAGCGTGCAGCTCTGCGGGGTCGGCGTGATCGAGCCGCCGGCGACGGTGGTGGAGATCGTGCGTGAGCGGGTGGTGAACCAGCCCCGCGTCAAGTCGGCGGCGAAGCGCTCGCGCGGCGGGCGTCGCCGGGGCCGCTGAGCCCGCTTCCTCCCCTCGGTCGGCTTCCCACCGCAGCTCGGGTCGTTGATCCGGGTGCGGATACGCGCGGCCGGGAAAACCCGGCGTGGACCGGCCGCGCCCGTCCGCCGTAGGCTGACCGCGCGTCGATAGTGTGGAGCGGACGGCATCTGGCCGCCAGGGGGTCCCGGCCGCTCCCGCCGGGCCGTAGGCTCCGTGATGCGAATGAGCGTGGCCAAGACGACGGGGTGCGGACCGACCATCCGGAGCGGGTAGGGATGACAGGTGCATGACGACGGCAGGTACGACGATCCACGGGTGAACGGGCGCGGAGAACGGTCCGCAGTTGGCCCTGTTTCACGTGAAACAGGCGCGCCCGGCTGGCCCGGTGACCCGTACGGGGCTGCGGCGTACCCGCACGGCAGCGACCCCGTTCCCCGCGGCGACGCCCCGCCAGCCGGCCCCGGCGCGGGAGGCGGTGCCGCCTCGCAGGCGGAGGCGACCGGGACGGTGTACGGCAGGGCCGGTCAACCCGGCGATGCTCCGGAGGCCGACCGTCCCGATCCCGGGTTCTCCGCTCACGTCGGGTCGACACCCCGGCCCGCCGCCGTCCTGCCCCAGCAGTCCGCACCGCACGTGGTGCCCGGCGCGACCCCGAGGGCCGCCGTTCCAGTCGACACGCCGGCGTCGCCGGGCGGAGCCTATGGCGCCGAACCGGCCGATGCCGCGTACGTTTCACGTGAAACCCCGACGCGCGAAGAGGATGACCCACCGTTGGCTATGGAGGCAATGCGCGCCGTGCAGATCCTTAATCCGAGTGGCGAGGTGACCATGCCGCGTCCGGAGCGGACCCGGGTGATGTGCGTCGCCAACCAGAAGGGCGGCGTGGGGAAGACCACGACCACGGTGAACCTGGCGGTGGCGCTCGCCCTGCACGGCAACCGGGTCCTCGTGGTCGACCTCGACCCGCAGGGCAACGCGTCGACCGGGCTGAACGTCCCGCACCACACCGGGGTGCCGGACGTCTACGACTGCCTGATCAACAGCGTTCCCCTGGAGGAGGTGGCCCAGGGCGTCGAGGGCATCCCCAACCTGTGGTGCGTGCCGGCCACGATCGACCTGGCGGGCGCGGAGATCGAGCTGGTGTCGGTCGTCGCCCGTGAGTCGCGGCTGTCCCGGGCGATCGAGGCCTACCCCGGCCACTTCGACTACGTCTTCATCGACTGCCCGCCGTCGCTGGGCCTGCTCACCGTCAACGCGCTGGTGGCCGCGCAGGAGGTGCTCATCCCCATCCAGTGCGAGTACTACGCGCTGGAAGGGCTGAACCAGCTGATCAACAACATCAACCTGGTCCGGAAGCACCTCAACCCCAGGCTCGACGTCTCCACCATCCTGCTCACCATGTACGACCGGCGGACGCGGCTGGCCGACGCGGTGGAGCAGGACGTCCGGAACCACTTCGGCGACAAGGTCCTCCAGGCGGTGATTCCCCGCAACGTCAGGGTCTCCGAGGCACCGAGTTACGGCCAGTCGGTCATGACCTACGATCCCGGATCACGGGGGGCGACGAGTTACTTCGAAGCCGCCCAGGAGATCGCCGAGCGTGGGGTCAAGGAGCCGGTGAGCCGGAATGCGTAGTGGTGCGGACAAGTCGCTGGGAGGCATCGTATGAAGAACCGTCCTCGGGGCGGTCTGGGTCGAGGGCTCGGGGCACTGATCCCCACCGGCCCGGTCCAGCCCGTCGAGACGACGACGGCGATGCCCGAAGACGACGAGGCATTCGTCCCGGCCTCGGCGCCGGCCCCGGTGATGACGCCGGCCGACGTCGAAGTCGCCGCGGCCGTGCCGCTGTCCGAGCCGCAACTCAGCCCGGTGCCCGGTGCCCGGTTCGCCGAAGTGCCGGTCGATGCGATCGTCCCCAACCCGAAGCAACCTCGCCAGGTCTTCGACGAGGACGCCCTGGAGGAGCTGAAGACCTCCATCCAGGAGGTCGGCTTCCTCCAGCCGATCGTGGTGCGGGCCCTGGACGGCGAGAAGTACGAGCTCGTCATGGGCGAGCGCCGGTGGCGGGCGGCGCAGGCGGTCGGCCGGGAGAACATTCCCGCCATCGTCCGGGACACCCGCGACGACGCCATGCTCCGGGACGCGCTGCTGGAGAACATCCACCGGGCCAACCTCAACCCGCTGGAGGAGGCCGCCGCATACCAGCAACTGCTGGAGGAGTTCGGCGCGACCCACGAGGAACTGGCCCGCCGGATCGGCCGGAGCCGCCCCCAGATCTCCAACACCATCCGGCTGCTGAACCTGCCCGCGCAGGTGCAGCGGCGCGTCGCCGCCGGGCTGCTCTCCGCCGGCCACGCCCGCGCGCTGCTGAGCCTGGACGAGGCGCAGGCGCAGGAGCAACTCGCGGCGCGCATCGTCGCCGAAGGGCTCTCCGTCCGCTCGACCGAGGAGATCGTCGCGCTGGCCCTGGCGGACGGGCCGGCGAAGGCCCCGGCCGCGAAGCGGCGGACCACGGCGCACGCCCCGGCCCTCACGGACCTCGCGGACCGGCTCTCCGACCGGTTCGACACCCGGGTGAAGGTGGACATCGGCCGGAGCAAGGGCAAGATCACCATCGAGTTCGCCACGGTCGACGACCTGGAGCGAATCGTCGGCATCATCGGGGTCGGCCAGGAGGAGGAGACCCCCGAGGACTGAGCCCGCCCCTGCCCGCCCGTCGGCCGCGCCGTCCCACCCGGGACGACGCGGCCGACGCGTCCCGGGCGACTGCGCCGGGCAGGGCTGCCGTCGGGGCGGGCGGGACCGCCGGGCCGCGCTGCGGGACACCGCCGCGATGAGCGCGTAGGCGGCGTCGATGCGGAACGCCCCGGCCGTCCTGCGGAGCGCCGCCTGTGGCGGGGCATCCCCCGCATCGGCCGGTGCCAGGCGACCCGGGCATGTTGCTGGGGCGGTGAAGGGTTCGCCACCCTCGCCCCGGCCCTTCCTCCGGTGCGGCGAGGTCCGCGCGTCGCGGTTGCCGGCGCGTTCCACGTGAAACCTTCCGGCCGTCGGTGGGCGGGCTCGGTCCCACGATGCCAGGAGACGGGACAGGCCCGGCCGGCGATCGGCTCCGGGCTCATGGGGTACGGCCACAGCGTTGGCGACGGTCGTTGGCGACAGGGCGAGCCGGTGCGCCTCTCGGCCGGCCCTGGCGCCCTGTCGGCGACATGGGGGTGTCCCGAGGCCCCGGACACCGCAACGTCGCCGACAGGGCGGCGGGCCGCCGGGCGACCCCGGACGCCACCCGCAGTCCGCTCGCCCAGCAGGCACCGAATAGCACCCGCAGCGCCGCCCGGCCGGGTCCCGGAGCCAGGTACCGGGTCCGGGCCGGCCCCGGGCCGAACACCGCCTCCCGGACGCGGCGTCCCGGCTCTACCCTGCCGGTGGACTCCGTATGGCCGCCCAGTCGGCGCGCGCACCCGTTTGCCTCGGTCCTGCCGCCCGCTGGTTCCACGTGAAACGGGCCTCCGTCGCTCCGGGGCTCGGTGCCGCAGGTGGGGCCTACGGTCGCTGCAGGCGCAAGGAGAACGTCGACGGTGGTGACCCGTGACGGCGCCTGGCTCCGGGCCCCCTCTGCTCGGGTGAGCCGTCCGACTCGTCCAGCGCCGGAAGGCGACGCAGGGGCGGCGACCCCGGCCGTGCGGGGCGAAGCGCCGCCTCCGTTTCACGTGGAACCGAGAGCCGGAAGACCCCACCGCCGAGATCGCCGACGCGCAGCACGCCAGACCCAGGGTCGCGCCCAGAGGTCGGCTCCGGCAGTGCTGTCCGCCCACCGGAGTCCACGGGTCCGGACGCATCCGATGCGCAGGCGCACAGGCGGCCGGGGGCGGAGTGCCCAGATCAGCGAGATGCCGCGGGGCCGGGGGCGCGGAGGGCGGAGGGCAGCGCGCAGGGCACAGCACGGAAGGACGTTGCTTGGGAACTCCGCCTGACGGCCTGGGGCCGGGAAGGCAGGCCCCCTAGGACGACGCCAGCGGCGGCGGCCCTCGTGCCCCGTCCGGCGGCCCCAAGGAGAGCTGGGCTCGGCATCCCGGCCTCGATCCCCCGCGGCCCCTGCCGGCAGACACACTTGCGCCCGCATCAGCGCGACCCGAGGGGGCAGGAGTGGGCCAAGGCCGGCACCCGTGAGGCGGCAGACCCCAGATGGTCCTCACGCCGTCGCGGGCTGCGTCCCCATCCCCGGGGCACCCGGCTGGCCGGTTCGGACCCGCACGGCCCTCTCAGCCGGCTGGCCCGATCTCTCCCGTGCGATCGCGCCGCGACGGGTCGTTCGCCGCCGCGCCGACGGCGCTCTCTCCGCCCGCCCTCGGCGGTCCTCGGCGGGCCCGCCGCATCCGACGATGACGAGTTCCCACTGACCGACGACCACTGAAGGAAGGTCGAGCACCCAGATCGGGCACCGGCACCGTCGCCTGGCACCTGTTCGGCCGGCCGCCCACGGAGAGCCGGGGCTGTCAACACCGCCGACGACCGCTTTCCGTGGCCCTCGCGGCGTCCGGCACGTCGGCCGGCGCACCAGACGACGCGGCTCGGCACCCCTGCGGCGGCGAAAGGACGGCGTCGTCCGGCCCGGAAAGAGGCCGGCGATCGGGATCATGTTCGGGCGCTCAGGCAGCGACCCACAGGCCGCCGGCTCGTTAGGAACGAGGGAGACAAGAGGCTGTGCACAACCCTCGCCGAACGGCGTGGAGTTATCCACAGCGGTTTTCCACAGCCCCACCCCGTTTCACGTGAAACCCCGCGTGAAACGCGTTGTCAGCCTGTGGACGACGGGTAGTGGCGACCGCCTCGACGGCCTGTGGATAACGTGTGGACAACGGTGGGGGACGCGCCCGGGGCGGACCTGCGCGGTGCCGCGACGGGCGCCTCGCCCGGCGGTTGCCACCGGGTCCGACGAGGGGCCGGGCCGCCCCTGGACGCTGGACGAATCAGGTAGGGACAGGGCCCGTCTGCTCGGTTAGGGTCAGCGTCGTGCACGACACCCCTCCCGCAGTCCCCGACTTCACCTCCTGGCCCTCCTTCCCCTTCGAGGGCGACCTTCGGGTCAAGCACCTTGACGACCCCGTCCCGGTGGAACCTCCGCGCAAGGGCGAGGGGAACCGGGAGTGCACGGCCTGCGCCGCGCCCGACGACGCGTACATCTGGGTCGGCGAGCGGTGGCGTGTCCGCGCCATGGACCGGCCTACCGGGCTGCCGATGGTGCTGATCCTGGAGTCCCGCTCCCACCTGGACCTGGGCGACCTGCCCAACCTGCTCGCCGCCGAGCTGGGCGTGATGACGGTGCGGCTGGAGAAGGCCATCCGCTCGCTCGACGGCGTCGCCCGCGTCCACGTGAACCGGTGGGGCGACGGCTCGGCCCACCTGCACCTGTGGTTCCTTGCCCGGCCGTACGGGCGGCTCCAGTTGCGGGGCACGTTCCTGTCGCTGTGGGACTCCATCCTCCCGCCCATCTCCGAGCAGCAGTGGCGGGAGAACCTGGCCATGGTGGCCGCCTGGCTGGCGGAGTTCGGTGGCCGGCCGCTGGCCGAGCCGCCGCGCATCCAGTGGCAGGCGCCGTCGAGCATCGGCACCCAGGCGTCCCCCGACCCGGTGGGCGAGGACGACGGCATCGGCGTGATCGAGGCCGCCGAGGAGATCCCGGAGCCGGTGGACGGACCGACCGACGCCGCCCGGTAGCCCGGAGACAGCAGGGGCGGGCGGCGTCGGAGGCGGAGACCGGTCAGCCGCGCCCGGCGGCGGCCCGGGTGACCAGGGAGCCGATCAACCGGCCGAAGTCCAGCCCGGCGGCCTGGACGGCGAGCGGCAGCAGCGACGTCTCCGTCATGCCCGGCGAGACGTTGACCTCCAGCACGTGCGGCCGGCCCTCGGTGTCCACGATCAGGTCGACCCGGGACAGGTCGCGCAGTCCCAGCGCCGTGTGGGCCGCCACGGCCACCTGGGCCACGGTGGCGGCGACCTCCGGGTCGAGCCGCGCGGGGGTGTGCCAGGTGGTCCGGCCTGCGGTGTACCGGGCGGCGTAGTCGTACACGCCGTTGCGGGGGACGATCTCCACGGCGGGCAGCGCCTGCGGGCCCTCCCCGAGGTCGACCACCGACACCGCCACGTCCATGCCGGAGACGTACCGCTCGACCAGCGCCGTCGAGTCGTACGCGAAACAACCGACCATCGCAGCCGGCAGCGCCGCGGCGTCCCGGACCACGGCGGCGCCCAGGCCGGAACCGCCCTGCGCCGGCTTCACCATCAGCGGCAGCCCGAGGCGGTCGACGATGCGGTCCAGCACCGCCACCGCGCCCAGCTCGGAGAAGCGGTCGTGCGGCAGGGCCACCCAGTCCGGGGTGGGCAGGCCGGCCTCGCGGAGCACCGCCTTCGCCGACGGCTTGTCCCAGGCGACGCGGGACGCCCGGGCGTCGCAGCCGACGTACGGGACGTCGCACAGGTCGAGCACGCCGCGCAGCGAACCGTCCTCGCCGGTCGCGCCGTGCAGCGCGATCACCACGGCGTCCGGCGGGTCGGCGACCAGGGCCGGCAGCAGGGCCACGTCGGCGTCCCGCAGCTCCGCCTCCACCCCGACGGCGCGGAGCGCGTCCAGCACCCGGCGACCGGAACGGAGCGAGACGTCCCGCTCATAGGAGAGTCCACCGGCGAGCACCAGTACGTGCAGCTCGGTGGTGCTGGCGGGGTCGGTCACGGTGATTCGCTCGGCAGGGATCGCAGCCATGCCGGAATCATGCCAAGTCGGGTCCCGGGGTGTCCGCGCCGGCCTGCCCCCGCCGCGAACCGGGACGACCGACGGTGTTCCCGAAGACCCGGCGCATCGCGATCTCCTGCTCCATCACGCCGGCCAGCCGGCGCACCCCCTCCCGGATCCGCTCGGGCGTGGGGAAGGAGTAGTTGAGCCGCATGTTGCCGGTGCCGGTGCCGTCGGCGTAGAAGCCGGTGCCCGGCACGTACGCGACCCGGGCCGCGATCGAGCGCGGCACCATCGCCTTGGCGTCCAGGCCGTCGGGCAGGCTCGCCCAGACGAAGAGGCCGCCGGTAGGCCTGGTCCAGGTGGTGCCGGCCGGCATCAGGTCCTCCAGCGCGGTCAGCAGGGCGTCGCGGCGCTCCCGGTAGACCTCCCGGTAGGCCTTGAGCTGCTCGCGCCACGGCATCGTCCGCAGGTAGGTCGAGACGGCGGCCTGGGCGAACCCGCTGGGGCAGAGGATGTTGGCCTCGCTGGCGATGACCAGCTTGTCGCGGACCGCGTGCGGGGCCAGGATCCAGCCGACCCGCAGCCCCGGGGCGAACGTCTTGGAGAAGGTGCTGAGGTAGAAGACGCCGTCGCGCCGCCGGGCTCGCAGCGGCAGCGGCGCGTCACCCTCGAAACCGAGCTGCCCGTACGGGTCGTCCTCGATCACCAGCAGGCCCGCGCGCTCGCAGATGTCGAGGACCCGTTCGCGCCGTTCCTCGCTGAGCGTCACGCCCATCGGGTTCTGGTAGGTCGGGATGGTGTAGAGGAACTTCACCCGCCGCCCGGCCCGGGCCAGCTCGGCGACCGCCGTCTCCAGCGCCTCCGGGATCAGCCCGTCGTCGTCCATCGGCACGTGCACGACCTGGGCCTGGGCGGCCTGGAACACCCCGAGCGCGCCGACGTAGGTCGGCCCCTCGGCGAGCACCACGTCACCCGGGTCCAGGAAGAGGCGGGCCACCAGGTCGAGCGCCTGCTGCCCGCCGACGGTCACCACCACGTCCTCGGGGGAGGCCCCGCACGACGCGTCGATGCCGGAGAGGGCCATCACCTCGCAGATCCGCTCGCGCAGCTCCAGGGAGCCCTGCCCGATGCCGTACTGGAGGGTGGTGACGCCGTGCTCGGAGCCGAGCCGGCCGAGCATCTCGCCCACCGCGTCCAGCGGCAGCGCGGCGATGTACGGCGCGCCGCCGGCGAGGGAGACCACCTCGGGCCGGCTGGCCACCGCGAACAGCGCGCGGATCTCCGAGGCGGTCATGCCCCGGACGCGCCGGGCGTACCGGTCGGTGTAGTCGTCGAGCGTCGTGCCGGTCATGACATCACCTCGATCGCGTGTCGGGCGGCTCCCGCCCCCCGGGGGTACCCGGGACACCGCAGACCATGGCGGCACGGGACGCAGACCACCGATGGTAGTCCCTCCCCGCCCGGCCGGGCCGATCCATTTACCGGCCGTCCACATCCCGGACCGGCCGCGCGGCGGAACGGCAGGCCCGGATGGGCGGTGCGGGGTGTTTCGCGCATCCCCTCCCATACCGTCGTCCGGCGGCGTACGATCGCTCGTCGGAGGTACCGAAGGCGGCGGCGTCGATCTCGCCTCCGAGCCTATTGTGGGGATGCGCCGATGTCGCGACGTCTGGTCAGTTTGACCCTCGACACCCTGGAGGACCTGCCCCGGCCGTGCCGGCAGTGCGTCCACTGGGAGCTTGATCCGGTTTCGGCCGACCGGGCGTGCGCCGCCGGCGACCCGGGGCTGGAGAAGGAGGCCTGGGTCTCGCAGACACTGCTGGAGTGGGGCTCCTGCGGCAAGCTCGCGTACGTCGACGGCATGCCCGCCGGGTTCGTGATGTACGCCCCGCCGGCCTACGTGCCCCGGTCGATGGCGTTCCCCACCTCCCCGGTCTCCGCCGACGCGGCGCTGCTGATGACCGCGCACGTGGTCGCGCCCTTCGCGGGCGGCGGGCTCGGCCGGATGCTGGTGCAGGGCGTCGCCCGGGACCTCACGAAGCGCGGCATCAAGGCGATCGAGGCGTTCGGCGACGCGAAGTTCGGCGACGAGGGCGACCCGGCGGGCGGCTGCGTGGCCCCCGCCGACTTCTTCCTGTCGGTGGGCTTCAAGACGGTCCGTCAGCATCCCCGCTTCCCCCGGCTGCGGCTGGAGCTGCGCACCGCGCTGAGCTGGAAGTCCGACGTCGAGTACGCCCTGGAGAAGCTGCTCGGGTCGATGAGCCCGGAGACCCTGCTCCGGCCGGTCCGGCCCGCCCCGGCGACCCGCTCCACCGGCGGCTGACGGCTCAGTTCGCGCCCACCCGGCGGCCGGCGGCGACCGCCGCGCGCAGCGCGCTGACGTCGATCGAGCCGGTGGGCACGTCCCGTTCGATCGGGAAGTACATGCGCTGGACGGCGGCGACGATCGCCTCGACCAGCCGGTCCCGGAACCGGGGGTCGACCAGCCGTCCCCGGTCGGTGGGCGACGTCAGGTAGCCCACCTCCACCCGCACGGCCGGCATCCGGGTCAGCCGCAGCAGCTCCCACGTCTTGGCGTGCGTACGGCAGTCCCGCAGGCCGGTGCGCGCCACGATCTCCCGCTGCACCAGCCCGGCCAGCCGCTCGCCGGTCGCGGAGGTGACCCCGTTGCCGGTGCCGTAGTGGTAGGTGGCGACCCCCTCCGCCTCCGGGTTGGCGTGCCCGTCGGTGTGCAGCGAGATGAACACGTCGGCGCCGAGGGAGTTGGCCAGGTGCGCCCGCTCGGCGTCCGGCAGGCAGCTCTGCGGCGTCGGGCCCCGGGTGAGCTGCACCCGCACGCCGGCCGCCGCGAGCCGCCCCTCCAGCCGGCTGGCCAGGTCGTGCACCAGGTCGGCCTCGGTCCAGCGCAGCGGGCCGTCCGGCACCACCACCCCGGGATCGGTGCCGCCGTGCCCCGGGTCGACGACCACGGTCCGGCCGACGAGGGTCGGGCCGGCCTGCCGGATCGCGTCGGACTCGCGCAGCCACTGCGGCCGCCCGCCCACCACCTTCCGCCCCAGCCTGCGCAGCGCCCCCATGGTCTGCGGGCCGCAGGAGCCGTCCGGCTTGAGCCCCATCTCGCGCTGGAACTGGGCCACCGCCCGCGAGGTGCGTACGCCGTAGACGGCGTCGGCGCGTCCCACGTCGTACCCCATCTCCAGCAGGCGTTCCTGGAGCGACCGGACGTCCTCGCCGGCGAGCGGCTCCGGGACCGCGTGGTAGAGGGTGCGCGCGCCGAGCCGCCAGCGGGCGGCGTCCAGGGCGCGCCAGGTCTCCGCGCCGACCCGCCCGTCGACGCTGAGCCCCCGGGACTGCTGGAACGCCCGCACGGCGCGTTCGGTGTCGGCGTCGAACTCGTCGCCGGCCGGGGGCCCGGCCGCGAGCAGGTCGAGACCGGTCAGGACCGCGCGGATCTCGCGCACCGCCGGTCCGCGGTCACCGGGTCGGATCGGACGCACGCTCGCCCCCTTCGCAGGGTCGCCGGCCGGCGGCTCCCGGGTTGAGGCTATGCGGTCCGGCCGCCCGGGGTGGCGGTGTCCGCGCAGGTCAGGGCCGGGAAACGCGAAACCCCGCGCCCAACGGACGCGGGGTTTCGCACGGCGGCTGTCAGAGCGCGGACTGGATCAGCTTGACCAGCTCGCCCTTCGGCTTGGCGCCGGCGATCGACTGGACCGGCTCGCCGTTCTTGAACACGGTCAGGGTCGGCACCGACATCACCCGGTACGCGCGCGCGGTCTCCGGGTTCTCGTCGATGTTGAGCTTGACGATGCTGACCTGGTCGCCCATCTCGCCGGCGATCTCCTCGAGCAGCGGCGAGACCTTGCGGCACGGGCCGCACCACTCCGCCCAGAAGTCGACGAGCACCGGCTTGTCGGACTTGAGCACGTCGACGGCGAAACTCGCGTCGGTGACCGCCTTTGTCGCTCCCACTATGACCCTCCTACGGTCTTGCGATGTGTTCCTTCAGTCGTTTCGGTGCGCCGCCCGGGAAGCCCGGGGCACGGCGCTCAGCCTTCGAGCGTGGCGATGAAGCGCTCGGCGTCGAGGGCGGCGGCGCAGCCGGTGCCGGCCGCGGTGATGGCCTGCCGGTAGGTGTGGTCCACCACGTCACCGGCGGCGAACACGCCCGGGACGCTGGTGCGGGTGCTGGGGGCCTGCACCTTCACGTAGCCCTCGTCGTCCAGCTCCACCTGGCCCCGGAAGAGCTCGCTGCGCGGGTCGTGGCCGATCGCCACGAAGACGCCGGTGACGTCGAGGACCTTGCTCTCCCCGGTGTGCACGTTGCGGACGCGGACGCCGGTGACCTTGCCGTCGTCGCCGAGGACCTCCTCGACCACGCTGTTCCACTCGACCTTGATCTTCTCGTTGCCGAGCGCCCGCTCGGCCATGATCTTGCTGGCGCGGAACGAGTCGCGCCGGTGGATGATGGTGACCGACTCGGCGAACCGGGTGAGGAAGCTGGCCTCCTCCATCGCCGAGTCGCCGCCGCCGACGACCACGATGTGCTGGTTGCGGAAGAAGAAGCCGTCACACGTGGCGCAGGACGACACGCCGTGGCCGAGGTATTCCTGCTCGCCCGGCACGCCCAGCGGACGCCAGGCGGAGCCGGTGGAGAGGATGACCGCCTTCGCCCGGTAGGCCGTCTCGCCGACCCACACGGTGCTCACCGCGTCGGAGCCGATCTTGCCGGTGTCGGTCAGCTCGACCCGGGTCACGTCGTCGGTGAGGAACTCGGCGCCGAACCGCTCGGCCTGCTTGCGCATGTTGTCCATCAGCTCGGGGCCGAGGATGCCGTCGGCGAAACCGGGGAAGTTTTCCACCTCGGTGGTCGTCATCAGCGCGCCGCCGGACTGCACGCCCTCGATGACCAGGGGCTTGAGGTTGGCGCGCGCGGCATAGACCGCCGCCGTGTAACCGGCCGGCCCGGAGCCGATGATGATCAGGTTGCGGACCTCGTCCACTGCCGTCTCCCGATGTGTGTGGTCGCCATCGGCACGCGCACCGATGCCGGTCGGAGCGTCGACGCCGCGCGGACGCCGACTACTGACTTGCAGAACGTCATCGTACGAAGTGGGGATTCCCGAGCCGGTCATCCGGTGGGTCACGTCACGTGGAAGAACGGCAGAGGTGAATCAGGCGCAGCCGGTGGAGGCCCGCCAGGCCGGCGGCGGCCTCACCCTACCCGCGTCCGGTAGCGGGTGTCGGCACCGGACCCGGGCACCCCGCACTCGGGGCCGCTCACCCACGCCCAGCGCTCCCCGGACGGGTCGACGAAGCGCACGACCAGCGCCGGCGCGCCCTGGAAGCGCGCATAGTCGACGAGGTCGACGGTGAGCGGACCGGCACCGTGCTCGGCGCTGACCGCGGTGAGGCAGTCGGCCAGGGCGCCGGTGCCGGTGAGCCGGCCCAGGCCGCCGACGGCCGGCAGCCGTTCGCCGTCGTCGCCTCCGGCCGGCGCGTCCGGCCCCGCCCCGAACGACCTCGGCGGCTCGCTGGCGGGAGACAACCGGCTACCGGCGGCCAGGGACTCCGGCGTCCAGTCGGTGCCCGAGCGTCGTGGCGTGCCGGCGAGGGTGAACCCGCCGCCGCCCGACTCCGCCTGCGCGCTGATCGGCCGGTCGGCCGCGCCGCCGCTCTGGTCGCTGCCGCCGACCACCTGGTTGAGCCCGAATCCGACGGCGACGACCGAGGCCGCGGCCAGGGCCACCGGCCCGGCGAGCCGCGCCCAGCGTCGCCCGCGGCCGCCGGGGCGGCCGGTCGTCGGGCCGGGACCACCGGCGGGCCGCCGCGTGCCCCCGGTGGGCTGGGCGGGCACCCGGCCGAGCCGGGCCTGGTCGGTGAGGCCCGCCCGGGTCGGCTGGTCGGTGGCCTGCGTGCCGGGGCCGGCCCCGGCCAGCGCGGCGGTGATCCGGTCGGCGACGACCGGCGGCATGTGCGGCGTCGGCCCTGCCCAGGCCGCGAGGGCGTCGCCGACGGGAGCCAGGGCCGCCGCCAGCGCGTCGTGGGCCCCGGCCCAGGCCGGGTCCTCCGCGACGAGCCGCGCCACCACCGCCTCGTCCGGGGTGCCGTCCAACGCGCCGCCGAGGTAGTCGGCGAGCAGGTCGAGGTCGACCTCGCTGAACCCCCCGGCAGTCACGGTTCCTCCTGGTTGGCGACGCGCCGGGAGCGTCCCGACCCCGATCGGACGCCGTCGGTCGACCGGGGGTTCCCGTGGGTGACGGCCGGCACGTCCGGGCCGTCGGCACCGGCGCGCGGCGAGGCCAGCCGCACGGCCGGGCCGGGCTGTCGGCCCGGCCCGGCGGCGTCACCCGCCGGGGAGTCGGGCAGTGCGCCCATACGCAGGTGCCCGAGCGCCACGGCGAGCCGGGCCCGGCCCCGGGCGCAGCGGCTCTTGACCGTGCCCTCGGCGACGTCGAGGATGCGGGCCACCTCGGCCACCGGGTAGCCCTGCACGTCCACGAGGATCAGCGCTGCCCGCTGCTCGACGGGCAGCTCGGCGAGCGCCTGCCGGACCACCAGGGCGGTGTCGTGGTCCTGGACGGGGGCGGCGGGCTCCGCGCCGCCGGTCGACGGGCCGCCGTCGACGCCGTGCGTGCCGTCGGGCAGCGGGACGGTCGGGTGCGCCTGCCGGCGGCGGATCCGGTCGAGGCAGGCGTTCACCACGATCCGGTGCAGCCAGGTGGTCACCGCCGAGTCGCCCCGGAACCGGGCCGCCGCCCGGTGGGCGGACAGCAGCGCGTCCTGGAGGGCGTCGGCGGCCTCCTCGCGGTCGCCGAGGGTCCGCAGAGCCACGGCCCAGAGCCGGTCCCGGTGCCGGTGGAACAGCTCGGTGAAGGCGTCCCGGTCACCGGTGACGTGGGCGCGCAGCAGGTCGGCGTCGCTGGCGCGCTCGTCGTGACCGTCCATCACCGCGCCCGATCGCTGCGGTGCCCCGTCACCGGGCCCCGGTTCACGACCCCTGGACCGTGATCTCCTGGACGCCGATCTGGTAGCCCCGGTCGTTCGGGGGCAGCTCGGTGATCCAGAACAGCAGGTAGCGGTATTTCGAGTCGGCGTCGAAGCCGTTGAAGGTCATCGTGGTGCCGTCGTGCTGCTCGAAGGGCTGCCCGATCGGGTTCTTCTTGTAGTTGTTGAAGAGCTCCTTGTCGCCCGACGAGGTGGGCGGCGGGTCGACGGTGCCCGCGAAGAGCTGGGCGGAGGCGCCGGTCGCGGAGAGGCTCACCTGCACCGACTTGACGGTGCGCTCCTCGCCGAGGTCGATCCAGACGCCCATGCCGCTCTTGGTGTTGCCGAAGTTCGACCGCGTGTAGGTGTCGGTGTCCCAGCCCTTGTCCGCATCGCCGTCGATCACCTTCTCGGCGCCGCCCAGCTCGTCGCGGAGCTTGCTGTCCGGGTCGACGATGCGGACCTCGGTCACCGACAGCTTGCGGACGGCGGCGGCGGGGGTGGCCTCGGTGGCCGGGGCGCTGCTGGACGGCCGGGCCACCGGCTCGGTCTGCGGCGTGTCCTCGTCGTTGCCGAGGACGCTGATCCCGATGAGCAGGCCGACGAGGGCGACCGCCAGGAGGCCGGCGATGCCGACGGCGACCTTCCGCCCGGCGACCGAGGCCAGCGGCGACGGCTCCTCGCCGTTGTCGGCGGCGAACCGCAGCGGGCCGGTGGGCTCCAGGTAGGTGTCGTCCTCGACCGGGATGTCCAGGCGGGCCAGCTCGGCCGAGAGCACGTCCGACGGCGGCGGGGCGATGCCGGCGTCGAGCAGGTCCATGGTGAGGTCGTCGAGATAGGCCGGCACGCCGGCCCGGACCTGGCGGGGCGCGGCGATCGCGCCGCTGGCGTCGCGGACGGCGTCGGGGATCGCGGCCCGGCCGTGGCCGGCGGTGGCGCCGTGCAGCGGGGCCTCGGCGTGCGGCCAGTGCCCGGTGAGGGCGAAGTAGAGGATGCCGCCGATCGCGCGGACGTCGTTCTCCTGGCTGTCCGCGCCGTCGGTGCGGGCGTCGGCCAGGACCACGCGGCCCTCGTCGCTGATCATGACGGTGCCGGGGTGCACGTTGCCGTGCACCATGCCGGTGGCGTGCACGGCCGCCAGGGCGCTGGCCACGGCGTTGCCGACCGCGGTCGTCCGGCCCGGGTCGAGGGGGCCGTCGGCCACCATCTCCCGCAGGGACCGCCCGTCGACCCACTCGCGGACCACGTACGCCCGCTCGGCCTCGTCGATCGCGTCGTACACGCCGACCAGGTTGGGGTGGATCACCCGGCTGGCCGCGACGGCCGCCTGGAGCATCTCGGTGGCCGAGTCGCCGCCCGGGTAACGCAGCACGACCGCGACCGGGCGGCGCAGCACCACGTCGACCCCGCGCCAGACCAGCCGGCCCGCGCTGTCGTTGTTGATGTGCTCGACCAGCTCGTACCGCTCGGCGAGGATCTCACCGGCCGTGGGAGCACCGAAGGTCATGATCGGCGGAGCGCTCTCCTCCGCCTGCTGACCCTCGCCGACCTGGGTCACCCGTCCTCCCTCGGTGATCGTGTCGATCGATGGACCCGCGCTGCTGGGCATCTGGCTTCCCGCTCTGCCTGTTGAGGAACCGGCCGACGGTCTCGACGCGGAGCGCCGGGGTCAGCCGTACCCGTCGAGAGCGACCTTACCCGGGTTGCCGGCCTCCCCGACATGTCATCTTCCCGGCGTACCCGGCTGAGGTGCCGGGAGTGGCCGCGCCTGTCCGGTTACGACCGTTGTCGGCCGCGTTGCTGGCACATGTACTAGCCAATCTAGAGGTTGACGGCAAGTAGTCGTTGCAGGGGCCACGCCGGTGTGGCGTCCGGGTGGCGACGGGGGATTCCCCGCCGAACGGCCCGCCATGCTCAGCCTTACGGTTGGTTGTCCACAGGGACTTATGGCTGCTGACCGGCGAATCGCTGAGTTATCCACAGGGCTGTCCCCAGCCTGGTGATCCTCGATCACGCTCCGTGTCTGCCGGTCGGAGCGCCCGATGCGACCGGGGCGTCGGCCCGGTCGGCGGGATCGGCCGGCGGGGCGGCGGTCAGCGGCCGAGGCGGCGGCGGACCATCCCGACCACCTCGGTGATCTCGCCGATCCGCAGCACCATGGCCAGCCCGAGGTACGTCCCGACGATCACCGCCCCGCCGAGGACCAGCCGGAACACGGCCTGCGGCCAGCTCAGCGTGTCGCCGCCGGGCAACAGGTTCACCACCAGCAGACCGACCAGCGCGGCGCCGAGCGCGGCCACCACGACCTTGCCGAGCGTACGCATGATCGCGCCCAGCCCGATCCGGCCGACCCGGGGCCGCAGCAGCAGCGCGGAGAACACGGCGGCGGCCAGGTAGGAGACCGCGTTGCCGATCATCATCCCCGCCGCCGCGAAGGTGGCGGAGAAGGCGGCGAACAGCCCGATCTGCACGCCGATCCGCAGCGCCACCACCGGGATGTTGATCAGGGCCGGGGTGCGGGTGTCCGGGAGCGCGTAGAAGGCGAAGGTGAACAACTGGCTGACCGCGAACGGGACCAGCGCCAGCGCCGCCACCAGCAGCACCAGCGAGGTGGCGGTGGCGTTCTCGTCGCTGAACGCCCCGTAGCGGAACAGCGTCACCGACAGCGGGCCGGCGAGCACCGCGTAGCAGACCGCGATGGGGGCCAGCACCGCCGTGACCGTGCGGGTGCCCCGGGACAGGTCGGCGGCGAGGTCGGCGTACCGGCCGTCGGCGGCGGCGGCGCTCATCCGGGGCATCAGCGCCGTGATGATCGACACCGCGATGATGCCGTGCGCCATCATCAGCAGCAGGAAGACGTTGTTGTAGATCAGCGGGCCGGCGGCGTTCTCCCGGCCGGCGCGGTTGAGCAGGTTGAACAGGACGATCAGGCCGATCTGGCTGACCGCCACGTAGCAGAACATCCACGCGCCGAGCCGGCCCAGCTCTCCCAGGCCCAGGGCCCGGAAGTCGAACCGCAGCCGCCAGCGGAACCCCACCTTGCGCAGGGCAGGCAGCAGCCCGGCCGCCTGGATCGCCACCCCGAGCAGGGTGCCGCCGCCGATCAGCAGGATCCGTCCGGTGGTCATCTGCTCCGGCTCGACGATCTCCGCGCCGAAGATGGCGATGTAGAGGCCGGCGGTGCCGATCACCACGATGTTGTTCAGGATCGGCGCCCACATCGGGGCGGCGAAGTGACCCCGGGTGTTGAGCACCGCGCTGATCAGCGCGCTGAGGCCGGTGAAGAAGATCATCGGCAGCATCAGGTACGACAGCTTGGTGACCAGCGACTGGTAGTCGCCGCTGGACTTGTCGCTCGCGTACAGCGAGGTCAGCAGCGAGGCTCCCGCGACGGCCAGCAGCGCCGCGACGGCCAGGGTGAGCACCGCGAGCGTCAGCAGCCGCTGGGAGTAGGCCTGCCCCTGGTCCGCGTCGGCCTTGCGGCGGCGCACCAGCACCGGGATCAGGACGCTGGTGAGGATGCCGCCGAGCAGGAACTCGTAGACCATCCCGGGCAGGATCTGCGCCGTGGTGTACGCGTCGCCGACCAGCGCCCCGCCCAGCGCGGCGGTCAGCGCCAGCGTGCGCAGGAAGCCCGTGCCCCGGCTGACCAGGCTGCCGATCGCCATCACCGCGCTGTTCGTCGCGGCGCTGGCCTCGGCGACCTGCTCCTGCGGCGGCGCGGTCGACTCGATCGCGGGCTGGTTCAGCGGCTCCGCCGAGATGAAGGTGGCGTCGTCGCCGGGGGGCCGGCCGCCGCCCTGCGCGGCGTTCGCGCTGCGGTAGAGACCGCCGCTCATCTCCAGCCTCCCAGGGGTACGTCGGAGCCGGGCACCGGCCCGCACACCATGACCATAGTCAACACCTGCTGCCTACCCGCGCCCGGCGGATCAGGCCCCCGACCCGACCGATAGGCTGGCGATCCCATGTCCGAAGCCTCCGCACCCCACGCCGCCGACCGCCGCGAACTCACCGCCGCGCAGCGCAACGCCGTCGCCGAACTGCTCCGCGTCTCGCCGGTCGCCGACGAGCTGGGCCGCCGGTTCGCCGACGCCGGCCACGAGTTGCACCTGGTGGGCGGTTCGGTGCGCGACGCCCTGCTCGGCCGCCTCGGCGACGACCTCGACTTCTGCACCGACGCCCACCCCGACCAGACCCTGCAGGTCGTCAAGGGCTGGGCCGAGTCGATCTGGGAGACCGGGCGCGAGTTCGGCACCATCGGCTGCCAGCGCGACGGGCTGCGGCTGGAGATCACGACCTTCCGCGCCGAGGCGTACGACCAGGTCAGCCGCAACCCCGTCGTGGAGTACGGCACCAGCCTCACCGAGGACCTCAGGCGGCGCGACTTCACCATCAACGCGATGGCGGTGAGCCTGCCCGCGCACCGGTTCACCGACCCGCACGGCGGCCTCGACGACCTCGCCGCCCGGGTGATCCGCACCCCCGGCACCCCCGCCGAGTCGTTCGGCGACGACCCGCTGCGGATGCTGCGCGCCGCCCGGTTCGCCGCCCAGCTCCGCTTCGCGGTGCACCCCGACGTGCGGACCGCGATGAGCAGGATGGCCGCCGACCTGGACCGGATCACCGCCGAGCGGATCCGTGACGAGTTCACCAAGCTGCTCTGCGGCGCGGACCCGATCACCGGCCTGCGGCTGCTGGTCGACACCGGCCTGGCCGACCGCTTCCTGCCCGAGCTGACCGGGCTGAAGCTGGAGATCGACGAGCACGCCCAGCACAAGGACGTCTACGAGCACACGCTCACTGTGGTCGCCAACGCCGTGTCGTACGAGACCGACGGGTGCGACTTCGTCCTGCGGATGGCCGCGCTCATGCACGACGTCGGCAAGCCGGCCACCAAGGCCGTCGGGTCGGACGGCCGGGTCAGCTTCCACCACCACGAGGTCGTCGGCGCCCGGCTGACCAAGGCCCGGATGAAGGCCATGCGCTACCCGAAGGACGTCACGGCCCAGGTGGTCAAGCTGGTGGGCCTGCACCTGCGCTTCTACGGATACGGCCGGGGCGAGTGGACGGACTCGGCGGTGCGCCGCTACGCCACCGACGCCGGTGACCTGCTGGCCCGCCTGCACAAGCTGACCCGTTCGGACTGCACCACCCGCAACCGGCGCAAGGCGGCGGCCCTCGCGGCCGACTACGACGCGCTGGAGGAGCGGATCGCCCGGATCGCCGCCGAGGAGGACCTCGCCCGGGTCCGCCCCGACCTCGACGGGAACGCCATCATGGAGCTGCTCGGCGTGCCGCCGGGGCCGGTCGTGGGCCGGGCCTGGAAGCACCTCAAGGAGCTGCGCCTGGAGCGCGGCCCGCTGGACCGCGACGAGGCCGAGGCGGAGCTGCTGCGCTGGGCCCGCGAACAGGGCATCGGCGGCTGATCACGGGGCCTGCGGACCTGGGGCCCGCCGGCGTGGCCTGTCGGGAAACTGACGACGCGACGGTAGCGTATCGACCGATCGGCTGAGGTAATTCCGTTCGACCAGCGTCCATGATGATGCAACATCATCGTGGCCTCCTGTCCATTTCAGTGTGAGGCCGGATTCATTGTTCTCGGCCGTCCGAGGTGGACGGCCGAAGTTGCAACGGGGAGATCTCTTTGACACGTCGTGGCGTAACGCGCCGCTCCGCGGTGGCCGGGCTCGCCCTCGCCTCCGCGACCTCCATCGCCCTCGCCACCACCGGCGGCGCGGCGATGGCCGAACCGACCCCCCAGGCCAGCCCCGAGCCGGCCGGCGTGGCGGCGTCCAGCCTGGACGCCGCCGGCAACCCGGTGCGGCCGAACCTGACCGCGCCGAAGCGGTCGCAGGCGCGTGACGCCTCGACCAAGGGCGTCGTGCCGGGCCGCTACATCGTCAAGCTGAAGAACGGCAAGGCCAGCGCGAGCACCACCCGCAGCACCGTCAAGGCCCTGTCCAAGGCCAACGGCGGCACGGTGCGCAAGGTCTTCACCGGCGCCCTGCGCGGCTACTCCGCGCAGCTCACCCCCGCTCAGGCGAAGCGGCTGGCGGCCGACCCGGACGTCGCGTACGTCGAGCCGGTGCGCAAGGTCTCGGCGAGCGGCACCCAGACCAACCCGCCCTCGTGGGGCCTGGACCGGATCGACCAGACCACCCCGGCGTTGAGCAAGTCCTACACGTACCCGTCGTCGAGCGGCGTCACCGCGTACATCATCGACAGCGGCATCAACGTCAACCACCAGGACTTCGGCGGCCGGGCCAGCTACGGGTTCGACGCGGTCGACGGCGGCGACGCCGCCGACTGCAACGGCCACGGCACGCACGTGGCCGGCACCGTGGGCGGCACCACCTACGGCGTCGCCAAGGACGTCGACCTGGTCGCGGTCCGCGTGCTCGACTGCGAGGGCTACGGCTCGACCGAGGGGGTCGTCGCCGGGATCGACTGGGTGACCAACAACGCCCAGAAGCCCGCGGTGGCGAACATGAGCCTCGGCGGTGACGTGGACCCGGTGCTGGACGACGCGATCGCCACCTCCATCGGCCAGGGCATCACCTACGTCGTCGCCGCCGGCAACGAGGCCGACGACGCCTGCGCGTACTCGCCGGCCCGCGCGCCGGCCGCCATCACCGTCGGCGCCACCGACCGGGTCGACATGATGGCCGGCTTCTCCAACTACGGGACCTGCCTGGACACGTTCGCCCCCGGCGTCGGCATCACCTCGGCGTGGATCGGCGGCACCACCGCGACGGAGACGATCAACGGGACGTCGATGGCCGCGCCGCACGTGGCCGGCATCGCCGCCCAGCTGCTCGCGCAGAACCCGGGCTGGACCCCGCAGCAGGTGCGCAACGCCGTCGTCACCAACGGCGTCTCCGGCGCGGTGCTCGGCCCGGCGGGCAGCATCGACCGGCTCGCGCACGTGGGCGCGGCCCCGGTGGCGCGCACCAACGTCGGCCTGCGGGCCCGGGTCAACGACTCCCTCGTCGTGGCCGAGAGCGGCGGCTCCAAGCCCCTGATCGCCCGTAGCTGGCAGCTCGGCGGGTGGGAGAAGTTCGATGTCGTCTCCGTCAGCAGCGGGGTGGTCGCCCTCAAGTCGAAGGCCAACGGCAAGTACGTCGCGGCCGACGGCAGCGGCAGCAAGCCGCTGATCGCCAAGAGCACCGCGATCGGCGCGTGGGAGAAGTTCCAGCTGTTCAACAACACCGACGGCAGCATCAGCCTCAAGGCGCAGGTCAACGGCAAGTACGTGGCCGCCGACGGCGCGGGCAGCAAGCCGCTGCTCGCCAAGAGCGCCAGCATCGGCGCCTGGGAGAAGTTCGACTTCGAGGCGCCCAACCCGATCGTCAGCGTGAAGGCCAAGGCGAACGGCAAGTTCGTGGCGGCCGACGGCAGCGGCAGCAAGCCGCTGCTGGCCCGCAGCACCTCGGTCGGCTCCTGGGAGAAGTACGAGCTGGTCGACCTCGGCTACGGCTGGGTCGCCTTCCGCGCGCTGGTCAACAACAAGTACGTGACGGCGCAGAGCGGCGGCTCCCAGCCGCTGCTGGCGAAGGCCGGCTCGATCAGCGACTGGGAGGCGTTCTTCGTCGGGTGGCACCACCCGGACGGCACCGTACACCTGTACGCGAACGCGAACAGCAAGATCGTCAAGGCCGACAGCGGCGGCAGCAAGCCGCTGATCGCCAAGAGCACCTCGGTCGGCTCGTGGGAGCAGTTCACCATCGGCCTCGCCTGACCGGCCCCGCACCACATCCGACGCCCGTCGGCACCGCCCCCACCGGGGTGGTCCGGCGGGCGTCGGCCGTTGCCCCGCGAGCCGGACACCCGTACCCCTCCGGATGCCGGAACCCGCCGGGTGCCCGTACCCGAAAGCGAAGCCGGCCGGGCCCACGACGGGCCCGGCCGGCTTCGGGTCGCCGGACGAGAGGGTCAGCGGTCGACGGCGGTGCCATCCACGGTGGCCGCCTCGGAGCCGTTGCGCGCCGCGCCGAGCTTGGCGAGCAGGCCGGCCAGGTCGATGCCGGTCAGGTCGGTGCCGAGCTGGAGGCCCTGCGCCACGTTGCTCGCCACCGACTTCGTCAGCGTCGACGCCCCGTCGGTGGAGATGACGGTCATCTTGTCGATCGCGCCGATCGGCGCGCTGGCGGCCTCGACCACCTGCGGCAGCACCCGGACGAGCAGGTCCAGCACGGCGGCCTCCCCGTACGCGGCGAACGCCTCGGCCTTGCGGGCCATCGCGTCGGCCTCGGCCTGGCCCTTGGCGAGGATGGCCGCGGCCTCCGCCTGGCCCTCCCGCTCGACGGCCTCGGCGATCGCGGACCGCCGGCGCTGCTCGGCCTCGCCCTCCTTGGCGCCCTCGATGGCGTTCGCCTCGGCCAGCGCGGCCCGACGGGCCCGCTCGCCCTCACCGGTGAGCCGGGACTGCTCGGCGGCGGCCTGCGCGGCGGCGATGGTGGCCTGGCGCTGCGCGTCGGCGTTGAGCACCGCCGCGTTGCGGGCCGCCTCGGCCTCCTGCTCCACCTTGTACCGGGCGGCGTCGGCCGGCTTGCGCACCTCGGTGTCGAGCTGGCGCTGCTTCAGCTCGGCGTTGCGCTCGGCCACCTTCTGCTGCTCGGAGAGGATCGCCTGGTCCCGCTCGGCCTGGGCGAGCGGCCCGGCCGCCGCCGACTTCGCCTTCGCCGCGTCGATCTCCGCCTGGATGGCGGCCTGCTTGAGCGACAGGTTCCGGTTGGCCTCGGCGATGGCCTCCTCGGCGAGCAGCCGCTCCTGCTCGGCCTGCTGCCGGGCCCGCGCCTCGGCGATCGCCGCGTCCTTGAGCACCCGGGCCGCCTCCGGCCGCCCCAGGTCCTGGAGGTACGAGCCCTCCGCCACGATGTCCTGGAGCTGGAAGGTGTCCAGCACCAACCCCTGGTTGGTCATCGAGTGCTCGGCCTCCTCGGCGACCGCGCTGGCGAACGCGGCCCGGTCCCGGATGACCTCCTCGACGGTGAGCCGGCCGACGATCGAGCGCAGCGCGCCGGCCAGCACCTCGCGGGTGAAGTTGTCGATCTCGTCTTGCTGGTGCAGGAAGCGCTGGGCGGCGGCGCGGATCGCGTCCTCGGTGCCGCCGACCTTGACGATGGCGACGCCGTGCAGGTCGGCCCGGATGCCCTGCTTGCTGACCGCGCCCTTGATGCCGACGTCGATGCGGCGGCTGGACAGGTCCAGCGACTGGATCTTCTGCACCACGGGCAGCACGAACACCGACGCGCCGAGGACGACCTTCTGCCCGGAGTTGTCGGTGGACCGGCCGCCGTCGGCGGTCTGCGTGGTCCGGCCCTTGCGGCCGGTGACGATGAACGCCTCGTTGGGCCCGGCGACCTTGATCCGGGACAGCACGAACAGGATGAGCACGACGACGAGGAGTACCGCGCCGCCGATGGCGATGAGAAGGGGCATGCGACTTCCGCTCTGCGACAGGGGAGGGTGGTGGGGTCAGTAGGTTTCGACGTGCACGCTGGTCTCGCTCAGGGCTTCGACCACGAAGATCTGCTCGCCCATCCCGATCGGCCGGTCGGCCCGGGCGTTGAGCTTGACCGGCTGGCCGGCGACCCGGACCCGGACCTCGCCGTAGCCGTCCACGGGAATCGGGGTCACGACCAGGCCGAGCGCGCCGACGAGGTGGTGGCGGGTGGGCGTGGGGTCGGTGCGCATGGTGCGGGCCGCCCGGCTCAGTCGGGCCGCGACCCACGCCGTGGGCGCCGCCGCGACCGCGCCGCCGGCCACCGCCGCCGCGACCATCCCGGGGGTACGCGCACCGAGCAGCTCGTTGACGATCGCCGCGCCGAAACCGAACGCGCCGGCGAACCCGGCGACCGCCTCCAGGGACACCGGCCCGTCGGCGCCGGGATGGGCGAAGTGGAACAGCTCGGTGCCGAGCAGGGCCAGCGCCAGCACGCCGACGCCCGCCCCGCCGATGATCAGGAAAATGAGCGTTCCGGTGGCCACGACCTGCACGGTAGCCGCCCTGTGCAAGGTCATCCGGGCGTGGCGGGGTGTGCCCCGTCACGCGGGACGTCGTGCTCTCCCGGTCCATCGGACCGGCCGGAACCGGCCGCGGTGTCCGGCGGAGTCGGAGGCGCCGAGGTCATTCACACCTAAGGCGCCTTCCGCTGCAATACCGCGTAAATCAGCCCTCGTTTGAACTGCAAATTTCGGCGCATGGGAGTTGACCATACCGCGCGGCGGGGAAGCCCTTGCCCTGATAAGGATTTCCTACATAACATATTGACGCTCTCAGATTTTATTGATCGAGAGTGAGATCCTTCCGATTCGAAACCCTGACGCTCCCTCTCCTTTTCTTGGGGTGTCGGCAGGGGAATTTGTCGTGCGCGAGGAGGAGCGATGAGAGAGATCAGGATCAGCCGACGGGGAGGGCTCGCCGCGCTGGGCGCGGGCCTGGGCGCCGCCCTGCTCGGCACCAGCCGCACGGACCAGGCGAGGGCGGCGTCCCGCGGGGCCCCGTCGCACGACGTCCGGGCGAAGAAGGACGCCGTCGGCTACAGCGTCACGATTTCGAACGCTTCCGCGCTGGACGGCATGAATGCCATCCTCTTCCAGGAGAACCCCGCGCTTCCGAGCGACGCGGTCACGCTCGCCTGGATGTCGAAGATGTGCCACCCGTCGACGACGATCGAATACAAGTGGACCATCGACTACAACTTCGTCTGGGGGCAGGTCGGCACGCTCGTCCCCGGGACGCAGTTCGTGGCAGGCCAGATCCTGGAGGCCGACCTGACCCAGAACAATCAGGTCCCCCTCTCCTACGTCGACGGCGGTTTCGAATTCGGCCCGACCGGCCCGTCGGGTAAGAATGGGAGCCTGATAATCAAGCAGGACGACAGCGTTCCGGGGCCGGGCAACGACGACCAGGGAAGCGTGGGAATCGGAATGTCGGGAGCCGGCACGTTCGTGGTGCCGACGGTGCCGAACCTCGGGGTCGAGTTCGGCCCCAAACCGACCTACTGGCTCGCCTTCGGAAGCTTCGCGAGCAGCGAGGTGATGGACATCTCCGAACTCACCCAACCGGCCAAGATGGTGTACCCCGTCGGCATGACCAGCGCCAAGGCCGTCTTCGACGGCAAGGAGTGGAACATCTCCTACGGGAACTGACGGCCGGCCGGGCCCGGTGCCGAGCGCCCGCCCCGTCAACCGGGGGCGACGGTGACGGCCCGGTCGACCAGCTCGGGCGGGAGCGGCTGCCGCACCAGCTCCCGCCCGGTCGGGTCGGCGAGCACGAAGTCCCGGTCGCCGTACGGGCGGCGGTAGAGCAGGCGGTCGTCGGTGACGAAGGCGGCGTCGGCGGCCGGCAGGGCCCGGACGACTCGGCCGTCGGCGGTCTCGACGAGCAGCGGCTCGTGCTGGCCCTGCACCACCACGAGCCGCCCGTCGGGCGACCAGGCCCACGGGCCGGCCGGGTCGCCGGGCACGGCGACGAACCGGGTGGGCCGGCCGTCGTCGGCGGAGAAGAGCTGCACGCCCCGCCGGGGATGCCGGGCGGACTCCGACTGCGGCCCACCCGATCCGGTCTGCTGGAGCACCACCTCCCGGCCGTCCCGGGTCCAGGTGAAGAAGCAGTAGTCGGTGCAGAAGTAGCGGTCGGTGTCGACGGGGAACGAGTCGAGAGCGCCCTTGCCGTCGAGCCCGCCGGCGGGGTCGAGCACACCGATGCGCATCGGATCGCCCTCCGCCCGGAGGGTCAGCAGGAGGCGGCGGCCGTCCGGCGACCACTGCGGCTGCATGAGCCACACTCCGGTCCGGAACCAGGTCGTGCGCCGTCGGGCCGAGTCGGCCAGGCCGATCTCCCCGGGCCGGTCCTCGTCGGCCAGGGCGGTGAGCGTGCCTTCCGGCGCGGGCCACACCCCGGTGTATCCCTGGACGGCGAGGTAGCGGCCCTGGCTGCGGTCGAGCACCCAGCCTGAGCCGCCCTGGTTGGAGCCGTCCCGGCCGGCGCCGGTGACCACCCAGCCGCCGGGCAGGGCCAGCGGCGACGTGCTCCAGCTCGGCCCCGGGGTGGGCAGCAGCTCCGGGGTCGGAGTGACCGTGGCCGTCGGCTCGGGCACCGCCGGCCGGACCGGCGAATCCGGCCTCAGCAGCACGAACGGCAGCGCCACGGCGGCGACGGCGACCAGGGCGGCACCCGCTGCCGCCGCCGCCCGGCGACGGGCCCGCAGCCGCCGGCCACGCCGTATCGCCCCCGCCGCCAGGTCCGGCACCGGCCGGGCCTGGCGGGCGAGATCACGTACGGCTGCCTTCAGCGCCTCCTCGGCCGGGGAACTCATCGGGACACCTCCGGGCGATCGGCGTACTCGGCGAAGGCCGGCACGAGCCGGCGCAACTTGGCCAGGGCCCGGGACGCCTGACTGGCCACCGTCCCCGTCCGGCAGCCCAGCAGCGCGGCGGTCTGCTCGACGCTCAGGTCCTCCAGGTAGCGCAGGGTCAGTACCGCCCGTTGCCGGGGCGGCAGCGTCAGCAGGGCGTCCCGCAGCAGCATCCGCAGGTCGGCGTCGTGGCCGGTGTCCCGCTCCGCCGGCACCTCGGGCAACGCGTCGAGCGGCACCTCGGGTCGCCTGGCCCGCCGACGCCAGCCGGAGACCTGGTCGTGGTAGAGGATCCGACGCACGTACGGCTCGGCGTCGCCCCGGATCTGCGGCCAGCGCGTGTACGCCTTGGCCAGCGCGTTCTGGAGCAGGTCCTCCGCGCCGTGCTGGCTGCCGGCCAGGGCGTACGCGACACGCAGCAGGGCCTCGCCGCGGTCGTTGACGAACGCGGTGAACTCCCCGTCGGTCACCTCAGCCACCGTCCACCTCCGATGGTCAAGACGCCGGCCGGGACCGGAAGTTTGCCTCACCCGGCGGGCGGATCGGGCCGGCGCCGGTGGGCCGGGCTGGCGGGGTCGGGCGGGCGGGGTCGGGGCGCGTCGCGCCGGCGGGGGAGGATGGGGTGTGCGCTGGACCGTGCTCGACTCCCCGATCGGCGAGTTCTCCGTGGCCACCGACGACGCCGCCGTGTGCGGCGCGCACTTCGGGCGGGTGGAGAGCGCCGTCGACGTCCCCGGCGACGAACTGTCCGGCCGGGCCGTGGCCGAGCTGCGGGCGTACTTCGCCGGGGAGCTGACCGAGTTCACCGTGCCCGTGGCGGCGCGCCGGGGCTCCGAGTTCGAGCGCGCGGTGTGGCGGGAGATGACCCGCATCCCGTACGGGGAGACGGCTACCTACGGCGAGGTGGCCCGGCTGGTCGGCGACGGCGACCCGGGGGCGGCGCGGGCCGTCGGGGTGGCCTGCAACCGCAACCCGATCCCCGTGATCGTCCCCTGCCACCGGATCGTGGGCGCGGGGGCGAAGCTGGTCGGGTTCGGCGGCGGCCTGCCGCGCAAGGTGAAGCTGCTGGAGTTGGAGGCGGGCGTCGCCCTGCGCCGAGCCTGGTCCTGAGGGGCTTGAGCGGCATTCCACGGATCTTGGTGCTTTCGGCCCCTGGTGGCCGTTTTGTGCTGATATCGCTGAGCTTTTCGGGGCCGAGAGGGCCAGTCGGCCGGAAGACGTGGGAGAGCGTGCTCAATCGCGGAAAGAGTGGCCTCAGGCCGGGGCGAGGCCACTCGATCACTGATCGAGCACGATCTTGACCGGCCAGGAGCAGTCCGGCCGTCAGGGGATCAGGCGAATCGTCCGGCGCGGAGGTCGGTGAGGAAGGCGGTCCAGTCGGCGGCGGGGAAGAGCAGCGTCGGGCCGGTGCGGTCCTTGCTGTCGCGGACGGCGAACCGGCCGCTGCCGTCGAGCACCGGCCCCGCCTCGACGCATCGTGGCTCGGGTGATCCGGGTGCGGGACGACCTGACGACCTACGACGGCTGGTGCTGGCTCGACGTCTACCAGCTCGACGCGCGGGGCGAGGCGGTCGAGCGCCGGACGATATTCGTGCGCCCGGACGGCCTCAGGCGAGGGGCGAAGAGAACGTGACGACTGTTACACATCTCGCTGCCGGTGCGGCCGCATCCGACTTCCCCGTCGGCCGTTGGCCGGGTATGCGCGGCGTAAGGAGCGGCGTAAGGAGAAGCAGTGCCCAGCTTGGTTGACGTGACCCCTGACAGGCTATACAAATCTGGTATGGCCTTCACTCTGACGCTCAAGCCCGAAGTGGAACAGCGGCTCCGTGAGCTGGCCGAGGCCGAGCACCGCTCGATGCACAAGACCGTCGAGGTGGCCATCGAGGCGTACCTGGATCGCCAGGAGCGCGACGAGTGGACTCGCCAGGCCGCCCGGCGGGTGCGGGAGCGGAACGCGGAGTTCTACGAGATGTTGGGCGACCGGTGACGCGATTCTGGCCCGATGCGGAGGACCTGCTCCTCCTGCTCTCCGGCAGCACGGCTTCTCGAACGATCGTGCGGGATGGGGGGATCCTCTTCGCTGCTGCCGCCCGGCCCCACGCGCACCTGTTGGACGGCCGCGTCTATCCGACACCGATAGATCGGGCAGCGGCCCTCCTGCACGCGATCATGGTCTGGCGTCCGCTCGACATGTGGAACGCCAGTCTTGGCTGGATGGCGGCGGATGTCTGCCTGGAACGTTCCGGCCTCGTCCTCGATATGCCGGCCAAGGAGCGGATGGCGTTGACCGATGCGATGGCCAGCGGCGAGGTCGACTCGGTGGACGAGATCGCACTGCGGCTGTCGCCGTACCTGGGGATGCCGGCCTGAACGAACCACGGAGGGCCGGGTCCCGACGGACCCGGCCCTCCGTGATCGTGCTGGGGTCAGCGCGTCAGCGCTCGACCTCGCCCTTGATGAAGGACTCGACGGCGGCGTGCGCGTCGTGGTCGGCGTACTGCACCGGCGGGGACTTCATGAAGTACGACGAGGCCGACAGGATCGGGCCACCGATCTTGCGGTCCAGGGCGATCTTCGCGGCCCGGACGGCGTCGATGATGACGCCGGCCGAGTTCGGCGAGTCCCACACCTCAAGCTTCAGCTCCGCGTTGAGCGGGGTGTCGCCGAAGGAGCGGCCCTCCAGGCGGATGTACGCCCACTTGCGGTCGTCGAGCCACGGCACGTGGTCCGACGGGCCGATGTGCACGTCGCTCTTCTGCATCTCGTGCGGGATCTGGGACGTGACCGACTGGGTCTTCGAGATCTTCTTCGAGACCAGCCGGTTGCGCTCCAGCATGTTCATGAAGTCCATGTTGCCGCCGAAGTTGAGCTGGTACGTGCGCAGCAGCTCCACCCCGCGGTCCTCGAACAGCTTCGCCAGGGCCCGGTGCACGATGGTCGCGCCGACCTGGCTCTTGATGTCGTCGCCGACGATCGGCAGGCCCGCGTCCTCGAACTTCTTGGCCCACTCGGGGTCGGAGGCGATGAAGACCGGCAGGGCGTTGACGAACGCGCAGCCGGCGTCGATCGCGGCCTGGGCGTAGAACTTGTCGGCCTGCTCGGAGCCGACCGGCAGGTAGGAGACGACGACGTCGACCTGCGCGTCGCGCAGCGCCTTGGCCACGTCGACCGGCTCGGCGTCCGACTCCTCGACGATCTCGCGGTAGTACTGGCCCAGGCCGTCGAAGGTCGGGCCGCGCTGCACGCTGACGCCGGTCGGCGGCACGTCGCAGAGCTTGATCGTGTTGTTCTCGCTGGCGACGATCGCCTCCGCGAGGTCCATGCCCACCTTCTTGGCGTCGACGTCGAACGCCGCGACGAACTCCACGTCCGAGACGTGGTAGTCGCCGAAGGTGACGTGCATGAGACCCGGGACGCGGTCGTTCGGGTCGGCGTTGCGGTAGTACTCCACGCCCTGCACGAGGGACGAGGCGCAGTTACCCACACCGACGATGGCGACGCGGACGGAGCCCATAGCGTCTGCCTCCTTCTTCTTCATCACGGCCGCTCTTTCCTGGACTCTCCAGGCGGAGGCGGGCTGTCGTTATCTCGTCGGCCGCCGGCCGTCCCGGTTCCCGGGACCGTCGGGGCACGGCCGGAGCGCTCGTTGGCGATGAGCTCCTCCAGCCAGCGGACCTCGCGTTCACAGGCGTCGAGGCCGTGGCGCTGAAGTTCCAGGGTGTACGCGTCGAGGCGCTCGGCCGCCCGGCCCAGCACGTCGCGAAGCCCCTCGCGGCGTTCCTCGATCTTGCGGCGGCGGCCCTCCAGGATGCGGAGCCGGGTCGCCTGGTCGGTGCGGGCGAAGAACGCGAAGTGCACACCGAAGCCCGTGTCGTCGTACGTCTCGGGGCCGGCCTGCGCGATGAGCTGGGCGAAGCGTTCCTTGCCCTCCGCAGTGATCTTGTAGACCACCCGCCCCCTGCGGCTGGTCAGTGCGGGGACCTCCTCGGCGGTGGCGGGCGTCTCGTCGGCCTCGGTGATCCACCCGGCCGCCTGCAGCCGGCGCAGGGTGGGGTAGAGCGAGCCGTAGCTGATCGCCGCACGGATTGCGCCCAGCTTGGCCGTGAGCTCCTTGCGGAGCTCGTAGCCGTGCATCGGGGATTCCTGAAGGAGGCCGAGGATGGCGAGATCGAGCACGGGCCACCCTTCCTTACCCCCGACGCGGAGACTCAACCACCGCGATGTATCGGACCGATACATCGCACGTTAGCGGCTCACCCAGGATCAGGGCAAACCCCCATGCCGAATTCTCGGGGTCACCGATTGTGACGGCGGTCGCCTCGCCGCGCCGGACCGCGTACCCTTCTCCGCATGCGTACGCAGCGCCAGGTCGTCGACTACTCGCTCCGGAAGCGAGCGGTGCTGCGTGAACTCCTCGCCGGCCGGGTGGGCACCTACGACGTCTGCGACGCGTCGCCGTACCTGAAGAACGCCGCCCGCTTCCACGGTGAGGCCACCGAGGAGCGCTGCCCGATCTGCCGCAGCGAGAACCTCACCCACGTCCACTACATTTACGGGGACGAACTCAAGCAGTCCGCCGGGCAGGCGCGTACCCTTGCCGAGTTGCCCGTCCTGGCGATGACGCTGCGTGAGTTCCAGGTGTTCGTGGTGGAGGTGTGCCTCGGCTGCGGCTGGAACCACCTCGTCGAGCAGTTCCTGCTGGGCCGGGACGGGCTGGCCGGCGGCGTGGAGGACGGGTCCGACCAGGGCGCGGCCGGTGCTTCGGCCGCCACGGCCCCGGGTGCCGGCCCGGCCGTTCCGCGGAGGCGAGAGGCGCAACGGTGAACCCAGCTGACTCGGTTGGCCCGATGTGGAGGAGGCGGGACGACCGACAGCTTTTAGGGCCGATAGGTCCGATTGATCCGGAAGTGATGCCCTCGGCCCGACTCGTTCGGGCGGCGGCGTCCTGTGTTTCAGCTCACGGCAAACCGGTGGCGGCGCGATCGCGTCCCACCGCGACCGGCAGGGTGTGAGGAATGAACTCGTACGGCGATCCCAGCTCCTCGCGCGGGCGCGCCCAGATACCGGGCGCCAACGGCGACCCCGGTGCGGGCCCGGCCGACGCGTACCGTCGCGGCGACGACGCCCGCGGCAGCTGGTCAGAGGGTACGGCACAGCCGGGCCGCGCCTCCGTGCCGCCCCGCGGCCAGGCTGCGGGAGGCCGCGCCCCGGTGGGTGGCTCGGCGGCCGTGCCGCCGCGCGCCGGCTCCGCGGCGGTGCCGCCGCGCGGCACAGCCGCCTCCGGCTCCGCCTCGGTGGGCTCGGCGTCGGTCGGGCGCGCGGTGCCCGGCCGGGCCTCGGTGCCCGTCTCCCCCGCCCCGGGCGGGTCGACAGCCGGCCGGGCCGGCGCGGGCCGCGCCTCGGTGCCGGTTTCCCCGGCGCCCGTCTCCCCGGCGGGCCGGGCCTCGGTCGGTGTCGGCTCCGCCGGACGAGCGAGCGTGGGTGCCGCGTCCGTGGGCGCCGCCTTCGGCGGCCCCGCCGGCCGCGCCTCCGTGGCCCGCGCGAGCGTCTCCCCGACCTCGGGCATCGGCGCGCCGCCCGGCGGGGGTGACCGCGGCGGCCGCGGCCCCGACGGCCGGGCGAAGTCGGCGCGGGCCCGCAAGCGCCGGCGGGCGAACATCCTCATCGCCAGCTTCGCGGTCTTCATCATGCTCGCCGGCATCGGCGTCGTCGGCTTCACGTACTACTCGACCAACGTCGTGCTGCCCGAGGACACCACGCCGCCGCAGGCGACGACGCTCTACGCGATGGACAACAAGACCATCATCGCCAAGGTGGGCGAGCAGAACCGCACCCTGGTCACCATCGACCAGATCCCGCAGCACGTGCAGGACGCGGTGGCCGCAGCCGAGGACCGCAACTTCTACCGGCACTCCGGTGTGGACTACAAGGGCATCGCCCGCGCCGCGTGGAACAACGTCTCCGGCGGCGACAAGCAGGGCGCGTCGACCATCACGCAGCAGTACGCCCGCAACGCGTACGACAACCTGAAGGACGACACCTACGCCCGGAAGGTCAAGGAGGCGATCCTCGCCTCCAAGCTGAACGACAAGTACGGCAAGCCGCAGATCATGCAGCACTACCTCAACGTGATCTACTTCGGCCGGGGCGCGTACGGCATCGAGGCGGCGGCGCAGACCTACTTCGGCAAGCCGGCGAAGAGCCTGACCGTCGCCGAGGGCGCGGTGCTCGCCGCGCTGATCAAGCAGCCGGTCGCCAGCGAGACCCACCGGGGGTTCGACCCGGCCGTCAACCCGGTCGACGCCAAGTCCCGCTGGGACTACGTCATCAACGGCATGGTCGAGGAGGGCTGGCTGAACGCCCCCGGCCGGCCGGAGCGCCCGACTGAGTACCCGAAGAACATCAAGAGCCCCAAGAACGGCGGCGCCGGCATCGACTTCGGCGTGAACACGCCGTACGGCAACGTCATCAACTACGTCAAGGTCGAGATGCGCGAGAAGGGCCTCTGCGTCGACAAGGAGGCCGACGTCACCGACAAGAAGCCGCTCTGCTCACAGGCGCTGATGGCCGGCGGCTACCGCATCCGCACCACCATCGACACCAAGATCCAGAAGGCGGCGGTCGAGGCCGCCCAGCGCAAGACGAAGGGCTCGGAGCTCGCCGGCCAGCCCAAGAACCTGATGGCGGCGGTCGTCGCCATCGACCCGGAGACCGGGCGCGTCGTCGCCTACTACGGCGGCGACAACGGCACCGGCACCGACTACGCCGGCAAGAACACCGACGCCAACGGCACCGTCACCGGCGGCCACTCGCCGGGGTCGAGCTTCAAGATCTATACCCTGGCCGCCGCGCTGAAGGCCGGCAAGGCGCTGGAGTCGCGCTGGAAGGGCCGGGGCTTCACCCCCGAGGGGACGAAGTTCAAGGTCAGCAACGCGGGCGTGGACAACCCGTCCTGCGGCAACTCCTGCACCCTGAAGGTCTCCACCCTCAAGTCGCTGAACGTGCCGTTCTACCACGTCACCCAGGAGATCGGGCCGGACAAGGTCATCGACATGGCCAAGCAGGCCGGCGTCACCACCATGTGGCGCACGGACACCGACCCCGCGAAGGCGTACGACCTGACCAAGACCGACCCGAAGGACATCGCGCCGTCGCCGTTCTTCCACGTCGTCGGCTACGGCCAGTACCCGATCACCGTCCTCGACCACGCCAACGGCGTCGCCACCTTCGCCAACGGGGGCGTCTACAACAAGGCCCACTTCCTCTACTCGGTGGAGAAGCAGAACGAGACCACCGGCAAGTGGGAGAAGGTCAGCAGCGAGAAGCTCGACCCCAAGCGGCGGATCGACAAGGACGTCGTGGCCGACGTGACCTCGGTGCTCAAGGAATACCCGGGCCAGGTCAACCACCGGCTCGCCGACGGCCGTGAGGCGACCGCCAAGACCGGCACCTGGGAGCTCAAGTCCGACAGTTCGGAGAACGGCGACGCCTGGATGATCGGCTACACGCCGCAGCTCGCCACGGCCGTCTGGGTGGGCAACGTGCAGAAGCGGCTGCCGCTGAAGCTGAAGGACGGCACCAGGGTCAGCGGCGCGAACCTACCCGGCGGCATCTGGGAACGGTTCATGAACGACGCCCTCAAGGGCGAGCCGAAGAGGACGTTCCCGCCGGCCGCGAACATCGGCGACCCGGAGGCGGGCAACGGCGACCCGCCGCCCCCGCCGCCCACCCCGGACCCGCCGGCGTGCAACCCGCTGGACATCTTCTGCCAGAACCCGGGCAACAACCCGAACACCCCGAACAACCCCAACACCCCGAACAACCCGGGTGGAGGCGGGCCCCCCAACCCGGGCGGCGGCGGCCCCGACACGCCGACGAACCCCGGGAACGACAACGAGGGGGGCACCGGCGGCGGCCTGCTGCCGACCATCACCCCCCGCACCAGGGAGTGAACCCACCGCACTGAACACCCGCCGTCGGCGGCCGGACACCACGTCCGGCCGCCGACGGCGTTTCGTCCATCGGAATGTTTTGCGCGGGGGCGGGACGTGAGGGCCATCGGTACGGGATGATTCCTGTCCATGAGCACCCAGTCGACGGCAGACATGGACGACGCCGGTCCCGGCGACCACCCGTCCCGGTCGGATGGCCTCGTCCGGGGGGCCTCCGAGCTGATCGGTGGCCCGCTGGGCGACCACGCGGTGGCGCTGGACCGGCCCGCCGACCGGGAGAGCCGGTTCTGGACGGCCGCCCGGATCGTGCTGGCCCTGGCCTGCCTGACCCTCGCCCTGCACTGGGTGCAGAAGTCCCCCTGCCAGGACGGCGCGTGGCAGAACAACATCCAGTACACGCGGATGTGCTACACCGACGTGCTGGCGCTCTACTACGCCGAAGGGCTCAACGAGGGCAAGGTGCCCTACCGGGACCACCCCGTCGAGTACCCGGTGCTGACCGGCTACTTCATGGGCGCCCTCGGGCTGCCGGTGCACGCCCTCGGCGTCGACAACCCGGAGATCAACCAGGGGCGGTGGGCGTACAACGCCAATGCCCTGGTGCTCAGCGCCCTCGCCGTGGCGACCGTCGCCGTCATCCTCGCCCTGCGCCGCCGACGACCCTGGGACGCCGCCCTCTTCGCGCTGGCCCCCGCCCTGTTCCTCACCGCCACCGTCAACTGGGACCTGCTCGCCATCGGGCTGGCCGCGTTCGGCTTCCTCGCCTGGGCGCGCAGCCGGCCGGCGCTGGCCGGGGTGCTGCTCGGCCTGGCCGGCGCGGCGAAGATGTGGCCGCTGTTCGTCCTCGGGCCGATCCTCGTGCTCGCGCTGCGCGCCAACCGGATCCGCGCCGGCCTCACCGCCGTCGGCACGGCGCTCGTGGCCCTCGTCGCCGTCAACCTGCCGGCGGCCGTGGCCTACCGCGACAACTGGGACCGCTTCTTCGAGCTGAACACCACCCGGCCGATCGACTGGGGCACGCTCTGGTACATCGGGCGCTACCTCGACGGCAAGGTCAACACCGGCGGCCCCGGCTCGATGGGGCCGTTCGAGTGGCTCAACGCCAACATCCCCACCCTGAACTGGCTCTCGTACGCCCTGTTCGGGCTGGCCTGCCTCGGCGTCGCGGTGCTGGCCCTGCGCGCGCCGAAGCGGCCCCGGCTGGCCCAGCTCGCCTTCCTCGTCGTCGCCGCGTTCCTCATCTTCAGCAAGGTGTGGTCGCAGCAGTTCGTCCTCTGGCTGCTGCCGCTGGTCGTCCTCGCCCGCCCCAAGTGGGGCGCGTTCATCGCCTGGCAGGTCGCCGAGATCGGCTACTTCGCCGCCTTCTACGGGGAGCTGCTCGGCTCGGCGACCAGCCGACCCGTCTTCCCCGAGGGCGTCTTCGTGCTGGCGGCGACGCTGCGGCTGGGCACCGTCGTGCTGCTCTGCGTGCTGGTGGTGAAGGAGATCCTGCACCCCGAGCGCGACGCGGTACGCGACACCTACGCCGACGACCCCGACGGCGGGGTGCTCGACGGCGCGCCGGACGCGCCCTGGGTGGACCGGTGGCGGCGGCGACCCGCGCCCGCCGAGCCCACCAACGTGCCGGCCCCGACGGCGGCCTGACGGCCCTCGGCGCGACCCGGTCGGGGCGAGGCCCCCGTGCCGGGCCGCGCCGCCCACGGCGGCGCGGCAGCTCGGCGCGACCGGTCGTCAGAGGCGGAAGACCACCGCGTTGTCCACCTGCTCGCGGGTGATGCCGAGCGCGTCGACCGGGGCGTCGATCGTGGTGGCCCACGGCGTGTCGGCGATCCGGTCGCGCAGCATCACCACGTTGCGCACGCCCAGCGCGCGCAGGTAGGTCACGCTCGCCTGGTCCGGGAAACTCTCGGTCGCCTTCCGGATCTCGGCCTGCCGCGTCGGGGTGAACCCGCTGCCGCCGTTGACCACGTCCTGGAACCGGCTGGTCGACCACAGCATCACCAGCTGGTCGGAGCCCTGGTCGCTGGGCAGCACCAGCATCGGGCCGTCCACCGACCGCAGCGCCGCGGGCTGGACCGGCACCACCGGGTGCGGGGTGACGTTGAGGCCCTCGGCGATCACCAGCAGCAGCGGCAGCACGGTGGCCAGCCGCAGCCACGGTCCCGGCCACGGCGGGACCCGCTCGGCCGCCCACTCGCGCACCCGGATCGCGAAGGCGCTGACCGCCCCGGCGGCGAGCAGCCCGAGCAGCAGCGTCGTCCAGAGCATCATCCGGCCCGGCGTGCGCAGGCCGTTCCAGCCCGGCAGATACTCGAAGAGCAGCCCGTAGGTGAAGGTGCCGCCGAAGAAGCGGGTGCCCATGGCCAGGACCGCCGTGACCACCACCCCGGCGAGCAGCAGCAGCCGGTGCCGCAGCCGCCACACCGAGAAGAACAGCCCGCCCGCCGCCAGCGCGTAGAGCACGAAGCCGGGCAGCAGGGTCATCTCCGGGGAGTTCCAGGGCAACCCGGCGCGTGCCCCCTCGTGCAGCGTGCCCCAGACGCGGGACTCGGCCGGGGCGGTGAAGAAGCCCGAGAGCGGCGGTGAGTAGATGCCGACGTCGTCGAGGGTGCGGGCCGCGTTCGGGTGCAGCTCGGCGACCTTGAAGTAGGGGACGGCCAGCAGGGCGCCCACCCCCGCGAACAGCAGCGCGCCGACGACGTCGGCGACGAGCAGCCGCACCCCGAACGGCCGCCGCGCCGACCGCCGCCGGACGAACCAGGTCACGGTGGCGACGAGCGTCGCCACCGCCAGCACGTACGCGAACGGCAGCCCGATGCCGAAGCCCAGGCTGAGCTGCCAGGCCGCCACCACCCAGCCGGCGTACGCCCACCCGGCGTGCCGCCGCTCGGGGCGGTAGCCGTGGCGCAGCGACCAGCCGTGCCCCCGGGCCAGCATGGCCAGCGCCAGCGGGATGCCGCCGTTGGAGATGATGTGCAGGTGCCCCGCCTGGGCGAGCAGCCAGGGGGCGTACGCGTAGCCGACCCCGGCCACCGCCGCGCCCGCGCGCCCCGAGCCGAGCTGCCGCGCCAGCGCGTACGCCCCGAGCGTGGCGAGCGCGTGGGCCAGCACGAACATGATGTTGTAGCGGAGCAGGGCCGCCTCCGGACCCGTGCCGATCATGCCGGCCGGGGCGTACCCGAGCAGGGTGTCGGAGAAGGCGAAGCTCCACGGCTCCGGGAAGAACGTGTTGGAGTGCCACAGCTGCGCCGGATTGGTCAGCAGGATGTGCCCCGACCAGGCCATCTGCCAGGTCTGGAGGCTCGGGTCCCAGTAGTCCTGGGGGAGCGTGTGCAGCGGGTAGCGCAGCGTCGGCCAGGTGAGCGCGACGGCCAGCGCCAGCGAGCCCAGCACGGCCAGGGTCCACTCGTGGACGCCGAAGCGGCCCACCGCCCGCAGCCCGCGCCGCAGTCGCCCGGGCACCGGCTCCGGGGCGGGGGCGAACGCCTCCCAGCGGTCCGGCTTCCGGTCGTCCCCGGCGTCGCGGTCGCCCTTCGCGTCGTCGCCGTCCTCGGCCTCGTCGTCCTTGGCCTCGCGGTCCTTGGTCTTGCCGTCCTTGGTCTCGCCGTCGGCGTCGTCCGCCTTCGCGTTGCCGACGCCCTTCGTGCTGCCGTCGGCCTTCGTGGCGTCGATGTCCTTCGCGGTGCCGGCGTCCTTCGCGGTGCCGGCGTCGGCCTTCGCGTTGCCGACGGCTTCTGTGGCGTCGGCGTCCTTTGTGGCGCTGGCGTCGTTTCCGGCCTCGTCGTCCCCGCGGGCCGCCGGTTCGCCGGGGACGGCCTCGTCCGTGACGCCGGACTGCTCGGTCGTCATGCGGCCGGGCTCCCCACGGCGAGCCGGTCGCGGAGGAAGGCGATGTCCGCGCCCTGACCGTCCGCACCACCCGGGGTCTCCACGATCGCCGGGGCGTCCGCCGCCTGGATCACGGCCACCAGCAGCTCCGGGTCGATGGTGCCGCCGTCGAGGTTGTCGTGCCTGTCCCGCCCCGAACCGAACGTGTCCTTCGAGTTGTTGGCGTGCACCAGGTCGATCCGACCGGTGATCGCCTTCACGCGGTCGACCAGGTCGAGCAGCTCCTCACCCCCGGCGTGGGCGTGACAGGTGTCGAGGCAGAAGCCCACCTCGTAGTCGCCGAGCGCGTCCCAGAGCCGGGCCAGCGCGTCGAGGCGTCGGGCGCAGGCGTTGTCCCCGCCGGCGGTGTTCTCGATCAGCACCGGCAGGGCGAAGCCCCCGGCGTCCGCCGCGTACGCGAAGGTCTTGCGCCAGTTGTCGAACCCGACCGCCAGGTCGTCGCCGGCGTTGACGTGCCCACCGTGCACGATCAGGCCCTTCGCGCCGATCTCCGCCGCCGCCGTGGCGTGGCCGAGCAGCAGCTTCCGGCTCGGGATGCGGATCCGGTTGTTCAGCGTCGCCACGTTGATCACGTATGGCGCGTGGACGTAGAGGTCGACCTCGGCGGCGCGCAACCGGTCGGCGTCCTCCCTGGGTTTCGGGGCCTTCCAGCCCTGCGGATCGGAGAGGAAGAACTGCACGGCGTCGGCGGCTCGGGCGGTCGCCTCGGACAGCGGGTCGGCGGAATCGACGTGGGCTCCGATACGCATGCAGGCGAGCCTACGTCGAGGCACCGACGTGCGGGGTGGTGGCGCGGCCGGGTCGTGGTGTCCCACCGCCGGCGGCGGTCGTCACCCGGCCGGCCCGCCGGTCGTTGGTCCGGACGGGGATCGACGATTGGCCGACGCCGATCATCGGGCAAAAGCGCTGATTCTCTCCACACGTGACGAAATCGTTGTACCGTCGGATAACAACACAATGAAGCTCCGCGGGGCGTTTCGGTCCAACCTCATCGGTGTGGTCGTTCCTCCCCAGGTCCCACCCAAGGAATGCGGACGGGACGCCCCGCGGCCTCGTGACCGGGGGCCGAGGCCGACGCGCGTCGTCGGCCCGGCCCCCGGTTCCCGTACGCCTGCGGCGGGACGCGCCGCGCCGACCCGTGAACCGGCGCTGCGTGACCCGGCATCGCGTGAACCGACGACGCGTGGAGCGGCGACGGCGACCTGCCCGGGCATGATCGTCCGGGCCGGGTATTCTGGTCCGGTTGTCCGCGCCCGGTCGGGTTCCCCCGGTCCGGAGCGGCCACGACGCCAGACCTCCTGCCACGGAAGGACCGTGGCCGCCTAGCCCACAGGAGGTGAGCACGTCTTGCGTCATTACGAGATCATGGTGATCCTCGACCCCAGCCTCGAGGAGCGCACCGTCGCCCCGTCGCTCGACACGTACCTGAACGTGATCCGGACCGCGGGTGGCTCGGTCGAGAAGACCGACGTATGGGGCCGCCGGCGCCTCGCGTACGAGATCAACAAGAAGGCCGAGGGCATCTACGCTGTCGTCGACCTGCAGGCCACGCCTGCGGCGGTGGCCGAGCTGGATCGTCAGCTGCGGCTCAACGAGTCCGTGCTGCGCACCAAGGTCATCCGGCCGGAGATGCGCTAACAGTCCAACCCGGTTCACCACCCGGATCAGCCTCATCGAGGTTGTCGTAGGGCCCTGAGAGCCTGTACGGCGAACGATGAGTGCGCGAGGAGATGGTCATGGCAGGAGACACCACCATCACGGTCATCGGCAATCTGACCGATGACCCCGAGTTGCGTTTCACCCCCTCGGGGGCCGCGGTCGCCAAGTTCCGGGTCGCCTCGACGCCCCGGTTCATGGACAAGGCGTCCGGCGAGTGGAAGGACGGCGAGCCGCTGTTCCTCGCGTGCACGGTCTGGCGGCAGGCCGCCGAGCACGTCGCCGAGTCGTTGCAGCGCGGTGCCCGGGTGATCGTGTCGGGCCGGCTGCGTCAGCGGTCCTACGAGACCCGCGAGGGCGAGAAGCGCACCGTCATCGAGCTGGAGGTCGACGAGATCGGCCCGTCCCTGCGCTACGCCACGGCGAAGGTGCAGAAGATGTCCCGCTCCGGTGGCGGCGGCTTCGGCGGTGGCGGTGGTGGCAACCAGGGCGGCGGCGGAGGCAACTTCGACGACCCCTGGGCCTCGGCCGCGCCGGCTCCCTCGCGCGGTGGTTCGGGTGGCGGCAACTTCGACGAGGAGCCTCCGTTCTAATGGCGCCGAGCGCCCGCGACCGCAAACCAGGAGCCCGAGCAATGGCCAAGGCCGCTGCACTTCGCAAACCGAAGAAGAAGGTGAACCCGCTCGACAAGGACGGGATCACGTACATCGATTACAAGGACACCGCGCTGCTGCGCAAGTTCATCTCCGACCGCGGCAAGATCCGCGCTCGGCGGGTGACCGGCGTGACCTCGCAGCAGCAGCGGCAGATCGCCCGCGCGGTCAAGAACGCCCGCGAGATGGCGCTCCTGCCGTACACGGCCACGGCCCGCTGAGAGGAGGCACCGATATGAAGATCATCCTGACTCAGGAGGTGTCCGGCCTCGGTGCCCCGGGCGACATCGTCGAGGTCAAGAACGGCTACGGCCGTAACTACCTGCTCCCGCAGGGCTTCGCGATCGCCTGGACCAAGGGCGCGGAGAAGCAGGTCACGGTCATCAAGCGGGCCCGCTCGGCCCGCGAGATCCGCGACCTCGGCCACGCCAACGAGGTCAAGGCCCAGCTCGAGGGCCTGAAGGTCAGCCTCAAGGCCCGCGCCGGCGACGGCGGGCGGCTCTTCGGCTCGGTCACCCCGGCCGAGATCGTCGACGCCGTCAAGGCGGCCGGCGGCCCGGCCCTCGACCGTCGGCGGCTGGAGACGCCCGGCCACATCAAGTCGCTCGGCGCGTACCCGGTCAGCATCAGGCTGCACCCCGAGGTGACCGCCAAGTTCGACCTCAACGTCGTCCAGGGCTGACACCCGACAGCGGCACCGGAAGGGCCCGCACCGGATCGCCGGTGCGGGCCCTTCCGCGTCCGGGTGTGGAAGCCAGCCCGGTGTGGAAGCCCCACCCGGCGACGACCGGGTTCGCGGGCGGGCGACCCGCTCGGCGGCGACACGTCGGAGAGCGCCGCGCGCCCGGCGACGGTCGGGGCGGTCAACCGATGGGCTGACCGGTCACCGCGCTGATCATCACCGTCGACAGCCCGCCGCCGACCACCGCCGCCGCCAACGCCACAGTCGCCGACCGCCACGTCGTGCCGACCCGCCGCAGCAGCAGCGCGACGACGAGGCTGCTGGCCAGCGCCAGGCCGAACCGGGGCGCCCCGTTCACCAGCGAGCCGAGGGCGTGCGACCGTGGCGAGTCGCAGCCGCCACCGCTGATGTCCGTGACGCAGCCGGCCGGCGCCTGACCGTCCAGCGTCAGCAGCCAGACGAAGACCAGCACGGCCGGGAGCAGGTAACACGCCGCGGTGTAGACCAACGGCCGGAACGGCCCGCCCGGATCCGGATCGAGCAGGTCGTCTTCGAGGCGGCGGTTCCAGGACCTGACGGGCACCGGTTCCGCACGCCGCCGCGACGGCACACCCACCGCCCGCGCGTCGCCGACCGGCTCGCCCCTCCGCCGGCCCGGCTCCGCCCTGCGGCGTGGTGCCGAGCGCGGCCGGGGAGCGGTGTAGGGCACCACCGGCGACTGCGGCGCGGACGGCGGGGCGTCCATCCACCGGGGATCGTCGCCCGCGAGCCGGGTGCCCGACCAGAACCCCTCCACGTGCTCCGGCCAGGACCACCCCTCGACCGGAGCGTCCCCGGACCGGGGCTCCACGGCCCGGTCCCAGCGCTGACCGTCGTCGACCCGGCCCCACTGCCCGGTCTCGGCGGTCGACCGCTCCCGTCGCCCGGTCTCCCCGGCCCGGTCCCACCGGCCGATTTCACCGGTCTGGTCCCACCGGCCGACGTCCCCGGTCTCCTCCCAGCGCCCGATCTCGCCGGTGCGGTCCCACCGGCCGATCTCGCCGGTCTGGTCCCACCGGCCGAGGTCGCCGATCTCACCCGTTTGGTCCCAGCGGGCCGCACCGGCGGGTGACTCCCACCGGCTCTCGACCGCCGGACGGTCCCACGCGTGCACGCCGGAGGCGTCCCACGGGTCCACCGCCGGCTGGTAGGACGCCGCCTCGCCGGTGGTCTCCGGCGCGTCCGCCGCGCCCCGCGCCCACGGATCCACGGCCGGGCGGGTGGACCAGGAGTCGGCGCCCGCCCGGCGGCTGCGGCGGGTCCGCCGCCCCCCGCCCTCGGCCGCGTCCGCGCCGGTCGCGGTGCCCACGTCCTCCAGCCCCGACCAGACCACCTGGGGACGGCGCGACGACGACCGGCGGGGGCGCGCCGCCCGCGCCGCGCCCGACACCGGATCGTCCTCGTCGGCCCGCCTGCTGCCCACGTAGCCCCCGTCGCGGGAAGCGTCGTCGCGGAGAGCCTCGTCGCGCCAGCCGCCGGGCCGCTCGGGCTCCGGGGCCGCGCCGATCGCGGGCACGTCCCGCCAACCGCCGGGCCGCTCCCGCTCCGGGGCCGCCTCGATCGCGGGCACGTCCCGCCACGTCGTCTCGCTGACGCGCCGCCAACTGGTGGTCGTCTCGGTGGTGCGCCAGCCCGAGCCCGAGCCCGAGCGGGCGCGGGCGTCGTCCTCGTCGTCGGGGGCCGCGTGCCGACCACCACCGTCGGCCCGCTCGACACCCGAGTCCAGCGCCCACCGAGGCAGGTACGTCTCCACCGGCTCCTGCTGGCCCCGGCGCGCCGCCCGGCGGCGGCTCGGGGTGCGGTAGCGCTCGACGGCCGAGCCGTGCGAGTCGGCCGGGGGCTGGTCGCCGGAGGCGTCCCACGGGAGGCTCGCCTGCCGCTCGCGCGGGCTGCCCTCCCCGCGTCCCCAGTCCCGGTGTCTCACGGCCGGAGCGTGACCCTTCTGAACCGAAAGTGCAATCCGCTGTCCAGGTGTAGCCGTTTGCAGGAGATAGTACGGGACGAAGCGCCCAGGAAGCTCACCAGAAATTTCTCCTCCACAGGGTGGGGACGGTGTCTATGCAGGTCACGGCGTTTCGGGCCGGAATTCCCCAACACTTATCCACAACCTGTGCACACCCTGCACACATGTTGTCCACCGGCGTCCACAGGTTGTCCCAAGGCTCGTCCACCGGCCTGGTTGAGTCGCTGACCTCGGGTTCCGTATGGTTGCCTCTCGACCGACGGTGCGATGACCCCCCGATCGACCCGACCGGTCCGATCGGACGTCGTCGTGCCCGGCGGCGCAGCGGTAGTCAACGCCGACGCAGCGGAGGGGGGATCCCGTGTCGGTCACCGACGACATGCGGACGGAGCCACGGGGCGGCGGCCAGCCACCGGCATCCGCCCAGCGGGACGGCCAGTTCGAGAAGACCCCACCCCAGGACGTCGCCGCCGAGCAGTGCGTCCTCGGCGGCATGCTGCTCTCCAAGGACGCCATCGCCGACGTCGTCGAGATCCTGAAGTCCACCGACTTCTACCGGCCGGTGCACGCGACGATCTTCGACGCCATCCTCGACATCTACGGCCGGGGCGAGCCCGCCGACGCGATCACGGTGGCCGCCGCCTTGGCCGACTCGGGCGACCTCGCCCGCATCGGCGGCGCGCCCTACCTGCACACCCTCATCGCGACCGTCCCCACCGCCGCCAACGCCGCCTACTACGCCCGCATCGTCGGGGAGCGGGCCGTGCTCCGCCGCCTCGTCGAGGCCGGCACCAAGATCGTGCAACTGGGCTACGGCACCGGCAACAACGGCAGCCGCGACGTCGACGACATCGTCGACCTCGCCCAGCAGGCCGTCTACGAGATCACCGAGCGCCGGGTCAGCGAGGACTTCGCCATCCTGGCGGACATGCTCCAGCCGACCCTCGACGAGATCGAGGCGGTGGGCGCCCAGGGCGGCGTCATGACCGGCGTGCCGACCGGCTTCACCGACCTCGACCGGCTGCTCAACGGCCTGCACCCCGGCCAATTGATCATCGTGGCGGGCCGGCCCGGTCTGGGCAAGGCGCTGGCGCTGGACACCCCGCTGCCCACCCCCGACGGCTGGACCACGATGGGCGAGGTGGCGGCCGGTGACCGGCTCCTCGCCGCGGACGGCACCCCGACCACCGTCACGGCCGCCTTCGAGGTGCGGCACGACCGCCCCTGCTACGAGGTCGAGTTCTCCGACGGCTCGGTCATCGTGGCCGACGCCGAGCACCTGTGGCGGACCACCGCCGCCCCGGAGGCGGTGACGACCGCCCGGATCGCCGCCACGCTGCACACCGACACGGCGGGCCGGCAGCCCCGCCACGCCGTCGGGAACTGCGCGCCGCTGCGGCTGCCCACGCGGGATCTCGCCGTCGCGCCGTACACCCTCGGAGTGGGCGTCGGCGAGGGCAGCGCCGAGCCGCACCTCCCGCCGGACTACCTCCGCGCGTCGGAGGACCAGCGCCGCGAGCTGCTCGCGGGCCTGATGGACGCCGCCGGGACGGTGGGCCCCGACGGGAACCTCCGGTACGCCTCGACCTCCCGACGGCTGGCCGGATGCGTCCGGGAACTCGTGGTCGGCCTCGGCTACCGGTGCACGGTCGGCGAGCAGCCGGCGCGGGAGGGCTCGCCCGTCGCGTACACCGTGGACTTCTCGACGCCCGACCCCGTCTTCCGCCTGGCGGACAAGCGGGCGGCGCACGCCGCGCGGCAGCGGACGGCCCCGGACGCCGGCGTCCGGTTCGTCGTGGACGTGCGGCCGGTGCCGAGCGTCCCGGTGCGCTGCGTGACCGTGGACAACCCGGACCACCTCTACCTGGCCGGCCGGTCCATGATCCCGACGCACAACAGCACCGCGAGCATGGACTTCGCCCGGAACGCGGCGATCCGGGCCAACCAGGCGTCGGCGATCTTCTCGCTGGAGATGAGCAAGGTCGAGATCGTCATGCGCCTGCTCTCGGCGGAGGCCCGCGTCCCGCTGCACGTGCTGCGCAGCGGCCAGCTCTCCGACGACGACTGGACCAAGCTGGCCCGTTGCATGGGTGAGATCAGCGAGGCGCCGCTCTTCGTCGACGACACGCCGAGCATGAACCTGATGGAGATCCGGGCGAAGGCGCGTCGGCTCAAGCAGAAGCACGACCTGAAGCTGATCGTCGTCGACTATCTCCAGCTCATGACGTCGCCGAAGCGCACCGAGAGCCGGCAGCAGGAGGTCGCGGACCTGTCCCGTGGCCTCAAGCTGCTGGCCAAGGAGGTCGAGTGCCCGGTGATCGCGGTGAGTCAGCTGAACCGTGGCCCGGAGCAGCGGACGGACAAGCGACCGCAGCTATCCGATTTGCGCGAATCTGGGTCAATTGAACAAGATGCTGACGTAGTAATACTTTTGCACCGGGACGACTACTACGACAAGGAGTCACCGCGCGCCGGGGAGGCGGACTTCATCGTCGCCAAGCACCGGAACGGGCCGACCGACTCGATCACCGTGGCCGCGCAGCTCCACCTGTCCCGCTTCGTCGACATGGCGATCGTCTGAGCCGACGGGCCGAGCCCGGCAGGACCACCCCCACCAGCGCCCGGCCGCTCAGCCGATCAGCGGGAACCAGCCGGCGGCCTCGCCCAGCTCCCACCGGTCCCGGTCGGTCAGCGGCACCCGGCCGGTGGCCCTGAGCAGGAAGTCCCGGTCGTCCCAGCCTGCCGGCCGGACGGCGTCGTCGCTGAGCAGCCCGCAGAGGCTCGCCACCGCGACCCGGGCGGGCAGCGCGGCCGGCGGCGGGGCGTCGGGCAGGTCGACGATCAGGTCGAGGTGGTGCACGACCGCCTCGGTGGTGAGCGTGGCCAGCAGGTCCGGCACCCGCAGCACGTGGCCCTGCGTGGTGACGAAGCCGTCCGGGTCGGCCGCGGCGGCGGCGCGGACGGCGGCCGGCGCCGTGTCGGCCCAGACCCGGAACACCCCGCTGGGGCGCTCGAACGCGGCGACCGAGCGCCGGACCCACCCGGCGTGCCGGTCACCGCTGTCGTCGTCGTCGCGGGCCGCCCGCCGGCCGGTGCCCGTCCCCGTGGCGTCGGGCGGCGCGGCGAAGCTCTGCCAGTAGGAGACGTCGTCGCGGTCGGCCGGCCCGTCGGCGGGGCTGGCGAGCGCGACCAGCGCCCGCTGCGCGTCGCAGAGCACGTGGAACAGCAGGTCGGCGACGCGCCAGCCCCGGCACCGGGTGGGCCGTCGCAGGCCGGCGTCGTCGAGCGGGGCCACGACGTCGGTGATCCCCGCGTACGCCTGGGCCAGCGCCTCGGGCTGCGAAACGGCTGTCATGGACGCAGCCTCGCACGCCGGACGCGCCCGGGCATGTCGGCGACGTGGGGCGGTCACCCGGACCGGGCCTGCCCCACGTCGCCGACCTGGCGACCGCCGAACGGATCAGTCAGTCGAAGAGCTCGCCGAGGAAACCGCCGTGGTGCTTCTTGCGGCGGTAGTGGCCGTGGTAGCCGTAGTGCGGTTGGCCGTGCCCGCCGTACGCGGGGGCGGGCGGCGGGTAGCCGTGCGTGGGCGGCGGGGGCGGAGGCGGGGGCACCGCGCCGTAGCCCGGCTGCTGCGGCTGGTGCGCGGGCGGCGGAGGCGGCGGGTAGGCGCCGGGCGCCTGGGCCGGCCGGGCCGGGTTCGGGGCGCCCGCCGACTGCTGCCGGTTCCAGTTCGCCTCGGCCTCGAACAGTTTCTCCAGTTCGCCGCGGTCGAGGAAGATCCCCCGACACTCGCCGCACTGGTCGATGACGACTCCGCTGCGCTCGTACTGGCGCATGTCTCCGTGACACTTGGGACAGGTGAGCTGCATTACCCGAAGGTACCCGGTGAAGTCACCCGATTGCCGCGAGCGCGTCGGTCACCTCGTCGTCGGACACCTCGTGGAAGTCGAAGTAGTAGGCGCCGACCGCGCCGAAGTCGGCGGGCCGCTCGGCGCAGACGACCTCGTCGGCCTCGGCGGCGAGCATCTCGTACGCCTGCTGCGAGCCGACGGGCACCGCGACGACCACCCGGCGGGCCCCGAGGCGTCGGGCCACCTGGACGGCGGCGCGGGCGGTGGCCCCGGTGGCGAGGCCGTCGTCAACGATGACGGCGGTCCGGCCGGTCAGGTCGAGCGGGGGCCGTCCGGCCCGGTAACGGCGTTCGCGGCGGTCCAGTTCCGCCTGCTCACGGCGCTGCACCTCGGCGACCTCCGCGGCGTCGAGCCGGGCGGCCACCGTCTCGTTGAGCACCCGCACGCCGTGGGGGCCGAGCGCGCCGAAGGCGACCTCGGGGGCCAGGGGCAGGCCGAGCTTGCGGACCACCAGCACGTCGAGGGGGACGCCGAGCCGCCCGGCGACGACCCGGGCCACGGGCACGCCGCCCCGGACGAGCGCGAGCACGGTGACGTCGGAGCGCCCGACGAGGCCGGCGAGCCGGTCGGCGAGGACCCGGCCGGCGTCGTCCCGGTCGCGGAAGGTCGTCGTCATGTCTCAGGTGTACGCCGTGCCGGCCGACCGCGCCGGCCGTCGGGGGCGAAGCCCCCCGGTCAGGGGGCGGCGGGGGCCGGCGCGGGGCGGGGCAGGGCGGGTGCCCAGGCCAGCAGGGCGACCGGGTAGAGCAGGTAGCCGAAGCGGGTGGTGGGCATCAGCAGGATCGCTGCGAGCAGCCCGTACCCGCAGATCAGGGCGGCGGCGGTGGCCGTGCGGGGCGGGCGGCGCAGGAGCCGGACGGCGATGGCGGCCCCAGCGGCGACGAGCAGCGCGGCGGCGGCGACCCGGCCGCCGGGCAGGGTGGTGGTGATCAGGTGACCCGGAAACGGGGACTGCGCCGGGCTGGTGACCAGGCCGTGCCCGAGCGGGAAGCGCAGCACGTTCTCGACCAGCGCGTCGCGGTCGACGAGTAGGGCGGGCAGCAGGGCGAGGGCCGGCAGGCCGAGCGCGCCGGCGGCGAGCCGCCCGGCGCGGCGGTGGGTGGCCGCCCAGGCGATCAGCACGAGGGCGACCGGCCAGGCGAAGAGCTTCAGCGCGCCCGCCGCGCCGACGGCGAGGCCGGCGCGGCCCGGCCGGCCGGTGGCGGCGAGGGCGAGGGCCAGCAGGCAGGCGGCGAGCACCGGCAGGTCGTCGCCGCCGGTGGCGAGGGTGAGGGCGCAGACCGGCAGCACGGTCGCCGCCTGGAACCCGCGCAGCACGGTCGCCGCCCGGTCGCCGCCGCCGGCCGGATCCCCGGCGGTCGGGGTGTCGGCGGCGGTCGGGGCTCCGGTGCGCAGGACGCGCACCGCGAGGGCGAGGAGCAGCGCGGTGGCGACCGCGAACCAGACGCGGGCGTCGGTCCACCAGCCGTCCGCGACGGCGCGCGGCAGCCCGAACAGGGCCATGCCCGGCTGGTACGGGGTGTAGCCGAGCAGCCGCTCGTCGGCGGGGAGCGCGGCGATCGCGTCGTGCCCGAGGTAGGGCGTGCCGGTCTCGACGAGGCGGTTGCCGCTGTGCTCGACGACGACCACCTCCTCCTGCGCACGGTCGGTGCGGCCGGCGGCCCGCTGCGCGCTCTGCGCCAGCAGCGGCAGCAGCGTGGTGGTGGCCCAGGCCAGCCCGGTGACCGTCCAGCGGGCCGGCAGGGCGGCGAGCGCCGCGGCGGCGTCCCGGCGGCGGGCGGCGAGTTGGCCGGCGACGGCGAGCGCGGCGACCAGGTAGCCGAACGCGGCGATGCTCCCCCAGGCGCGGTGCGGCGGCAGGGTGGAGGTGGCGGCGGTGACGGCCGCGAACGCGGCGGAGGCAGCGTAGAGGCCGAGGTCGAGGGCGAGGCCGCCGGCGGCCCGGTCGACCCTGCGCCACGGTGCGGGGGCACGGGCGGCCCGGTCGGCGGCGGCGGTCACGCGGGCAAGTGTGGCAGACGCTCTCCCCGGCTGCGCCCGCCCTGCCGTCGCCCGGCGGGGAGCCGGACCACGGTGCCCGCGTCGTGCAGCGGCGGGGCGAGGGTGCCGGTGCGGCCGCCGAAGCCGCGGTGCAGGGTGGACAGGAGCGTGCCGGCCGGCACCGGCCGGCCGAAGAGGTGGCCCTGCCCGGCGGTGCAGCCCAGCTCCCAGAGGGCACGGCGCTGTGGTTCGCTCTCCACCCCCTCGGCGACGACGGTGAGCCCGAGGCTGCGGCCGAGGTCGAGGGTGGACCGGATGACGGCGGCGGCCTCGGCGGACCCCTCCATGGCCGACACGAAGCTGCGGTCGATCTTGAGCTCGTGGACGGGGATGCGGGAGAGCAGGGACAGCGAGGAGTAGCCGGTGCCGAAGTCGTCCAGGGCCAGCCGGACGCCCTCGTCGCGCAGCCGGCTGAGCACCCGGTCGACCACGTCGAGCTGGCTGAGGGTCAGCGTCTCGGTCAGTTCCAGGACCAGCCGGTCCGGCGGCAGGTCGTGGGCGCGCAGCCGGGCCAGCACGGAGCTGGGGAAGCGGGCGTCGAGGAGGCTGCGCGGCGACACGTTGACCGCCACCGGCAGGTCGAAGCCGGCGTCGCGCCAGCTGTTGGCGGCGATGAGCGCCTGGTCGAGGATCGCCTCGGCGAACGCGGGGAGCAGGCCGGAGCGCTCGACGGCCTCCAGGAAGCGCAGCGGGTCGATCACGCCGTGCACCGGGTGGTGCCAGCGCGCCAGCGCCTCCGCGCTGGTCACCTCGCCGGTGCCGAGGTCGACGATGGGCTGGAAGTTGACGGTGAACTCCTGGTCGGCGACGGCCCGGGGCAGCTCACCGCCGAGGGTGAGCCGGCCGAGGTCGGCGGTGTCCCGGGTCGACGCGTAGGTGGCGATGCGCTGGCCGGCGCGCTTCGCCTGGTACATCGCGACGTCGGCGCGGCGCAGCAGCTCGGGCATGCCGCCGCTGGCCGGGGCGATGGCGATGCCGCCGCTGGCCTCCACGCTGATCCGCATGCCGTCGAGGTCGAGGGGCTCGTGCAGCGCGGCGAGCAGGGCCTCGGTGCGGTGTGCGGCCACCGCCGGGGCGGGCAGGCCGCGCAGGAGCACGGCGAACTCGTCGCCGCCGAGGCGGGCCACCAGGTCGCCGCCCTGGGCGGCGCCGCGCAGCCGGTCGGCGACCTGGAGGAGCACCTGGTCGCCGGCGGCGTGGCCGAGGGTGTCGTTGACCTCCTTGAAGTGGTTGAGGTCGATCAGCACGAGCGCGGTCACCCCGTCGGCGTGCCGGGCGTTGAGCTGCTCGCTGCCCTGGTCCAGCAGGTGCCGCCGGTTGGCCAGGCCGGTGAGGGTGTCGTGGGTCGCCGCGTACGCGTGCTCGTTGGCGACGCGGGCCAGCTCGGCGTACGCCTGGGCGTTGCGGACGGCGGTGCACAGCGCCGAGGTGAAGGTGCGCAGGGTGTACTGCTCGCGTTCGGAGAACCGGACGGGGCCCCGGAACCGCAGGCGGAGGGTGCCGACGTCGACGGTGCGGTCGTGCCCCTCCAGGCGGGCGGAGATCACCGAACCCTCGGTCGGGCCGCCGGGGCCGGTCGGCCCGTCGTAGGTGAGGGTGCCGGCGGAGCCGCGGACCGTCCGGCCCGTCCCGCGCAGGGAGATCTCCACCTCGTCGGCGGAGAACAGCTCGGCGGCCTGGGTGACGGCGGTGGTGAGGACCTTGTCGAGGTCGACGACGTTGAGCGCGTCGGTGGTGCGGGCCAGCCGTTGCCACGCCTGCTGCTCGGTGCGGGTGCGGACCCGGTTGGAGTAGAGCAGGTGCAGGCTCAGCACCAGGGGCGGGACGGCGAGGAGCAGGCGGCTGTCGGCCCGGAGGATGAAGACGGTGCCGACGATCACCAGGAGCCGGGCGGCGGCGGTGGCGGCCCGCAGGCCCCAGTCCTCCCGGAACAGGTCGCGCAGCCGCTCGCCGGTCGCCATCGCGATGACCGGGAGGGTGACCAGCTCGTCGAGGACCACGGCCGCCAGGTAGGCGACGGAGAGCGGCAGGACGAGGTGGACGAGCAGGTCGTCGCCGGTGCGCCAGCCGGCGGCGTGCAGGACCGTCCCCGCGACGGCCGCGACGAGCGTGTTCTTGCCGATGCCGAACAGCGTCTTGAGCGTGGTCTTCCGGTCCAGCCAGGTGGTGATCGCGATGCTGAGGGCGGTGGCGAGGACCACCACGGGGGTGGGGGCGACGGCGAGGCCGATGAGGATGGCGGTCTCGGTCCAGGCGATGTCGTGGTTGGTGGCTCTGATCCGGACCCGGACCTTCACCGTGACGCCGATGGCGACCAGCGAGACGAGCGCCGCCCAGAGCGCCAGGTTACCGGGGTCGCCCCCCGCCAGGAGCTGGTTCGTGGAGACGACGAGGGCGGCGGACGCGCAAACGACGACGAGACCGACTAGCGACTGGAGTCGCCGATCGGTCTCGGTCCGTCGATTCGTCGGAGCGGCCACCCATCGTCCTCGCGTTGTCACCGATGGCTATGCGTTCCTCAGGGTACTGGCCTTTATCCGCTCCGAGAAGTGCCCTCAACTCCACTCGTGCGACTTCATCACAGCCCCCACCCTTTCTGTCGTTCCTGTCCGACGAACGAGAGCTTAAGGCGGTGGACGTCCAATTCTGTACTGATAAATGTCGGTATGCGCAATATAAGCCAACCTGGGGATGATTTGTCACTTTGTGTTTACGGGACCTGTGCGGAGCGCTCTACAGGTAATTGCGTCGCGCTTGTCAGTTCTGTGTCGCGCGGCCACGTGGTCGGCAAAGAGTACGGCTCGTCCCCGTACCCAGTCTGGTGAGGTCCGCCTCCCGGTTCATCCCCGCTTCGGGTTCTTCTCTCCTGGTAGGTCCCGAATCGGCGGGGTGCGCGGCCACGCCGTGACGCGCCGGGACGGACCGACTCCCGACAGTCGCCCGGATTGACCCGGGCGGGGAAACGCCGCCCCGCCGACGCAATTCCTTTGGCTCCGGGTGCCCGTCCACGGTGCCGCACCGCGTGCCCGCCGAAGGTGGGACCGGGGCCGGGCGTACCGAAGGATAGGCTCGCGACCGTGACGGATCCCGCCCAGCTCACCCACGTCGACGCGGCGGGCGCGGCCCGCATGGTCGACGTCTCCGCCAAGGCGGTCTCCGGCCGGCTCGCCGTGGCCGCCGGCCGGCTGCGGACCACCGCCGAGGTGGTCGACCTGCTGCGCCGCGACGGGCTGCCCAAGGGCGACGCGCTCGCCGTGGGCCGGCTCGCCGGCATCATGGGGGCCAAGCGGACCCCGGACCTGATCCCGCTCTGCCACCCGATCGCGCTGCACGGCGTGACCGTCGACCTCGCGCTCACCGACGACACCGTCGAGATCACCGCCACCGCGCGGACCGCCGACCGCACGGGCGTGGAGATGGAGGCGCTGACCGCCGTCGCGGTCGCCGGCCTCGCCCTGGTCGACATGGTCAAGGCGGTCGACCCGGCGGCGTCGGTCGACGCGGTGCGGGTGCTCCGCAAGGAGGGCGGCAAGACGGGCCTGTGGCAGCGGCCGGCGGACCGGCCGTGATCCGCGCCCGGGTGGTGGTCGCCTCCAACCGCGCGTCGGCCGGGGTCTACGCCGACACCAGCGGCCCGCTGCTCGTCGCCGGCCTGCGCGAGCTGGGCTGCCAGGTCGACGACCCGGTGGTGGTGCCCGACGGCGAACCGGTCGGCGCGGCGCTGCGGGCCGCCCTGGCCGACGGGGTCGACGTGGTGCTGACCAGCGGCGGCACCGGGATCAACCCGACCGACCGCACCCCCGACGTGACCCGAGCGCTGCTCGACCACGAGATCCCCGGCATCGCCGAGGCGATCCGGGCGCACAGCCGGGACCGGGTGCCGACGGCGGCGCTGTCCCGGGGCGTCGCCGGGGTCGTCGGCCGGATGCTGGTCGTCAACCTGCCCGGCTCCACCGGCGGCGCCCGCGACGGGCTCGCCGTCCTCGGCCCGATCCTCGCCCACGCCGTCGACCAGCTCCGCGGCGGCGACCACTGAGCGACCGGCACCCGGGACGGCGCGGCCACTGGCCGGGTGGGTCCCGCCGGCCGACGATAGGCTCGGCCGGTGAGCACGGAAACCGCGTCCGCCGCGGAGCAGGTCGCCGTACCGCCGCCGGCCGGCTGGGAGGAGGCCCGCTCCCGGGTGTACGCCGTCGGCCTCGCCGCCGCGCTGCCCGCCGTCGGCCGGCCGCTCGCCGAGACCGACGGGCACACCCTCGCCGAGCCGCTGACCACCCGCACCGACCTGCCCGCCTTCCCCACCTCCAGCGTGGACGGCTGGGCGGTGCGCGGGGACGGGCCGTGGCGGGTCGTCGGCCGGGTGCTGGCCGGTGGCAGCCCGGCCCCGCTGACCGACGACGGCACCACCGTCGAGATCGCCACCGGCGCGATGGTGCCCGAGGGGGTCACCGCGATCCTGCGGGTCGAGGAGTCCACCCGCACCGCCGACGGCCGGGTCGCCGGCACCCCCCGGCCGACCCCGGAGTGGCGCGAGCCCGGCGAGGAGGCACGCGCCGGTGAGGAGCTGCTCCCGGCGGGCACCCCGGTCGACCCGGCGGTGATCGGCCTCGCCGCCTCCTGCGGCCACGACACGCTGCGGGTCCGCCGGCCGCCCCGCGCCGCGCTGCTGGTCTTCGGCGACGAGCTGTTGACGTCGGGGCCGCCGGCCGCCGGCCGTGTCCGGGACGCCCTCGGGCCGGCCGTGCCGGCGTGGCTGCGCCGGTACGGCTGCCAGGTGCGCCCGGCCGACGTCGTCGGCCCGGTGGCGGACACCCTGCCGGCGCACGTGGCGGCCCTGCGCGCGGCGCTGGCCACCGCCGACCTGGTCTGCACCACCGGCGGCACGATGCACGGCCCGGTCGACCACCTGCACCCCACCCTGGAGGCGCTCGGCGCGGACTACGTGGTCAACACGGTCGCCGTCCGCCCCGGGTTCCCGATGCTGCTGGCCCGGCTGGTCGACCCGGACGGCCGGGTCCGCTTCGTCGCCGGCCTGCCCGGCAACCCGCAGTCCGCGATCGTCGCGATCGTCTCGCTGGTCGCGCCGCTGCTGGCGGGCCTACAGGGCCGGCCGATGCCGGTGCTGCCGCACGCCACGCTGGCCGACGCGGTGCCGGGGCGCGGCGACCACACCCACCTCGCCCTGGTCCGGCTGGACCGGGCCGCCGGCACCGCCCACCCGGTCCGGCACGTCGGGTCGGCGATGCTGCGCGGGCTGGCCGGCGCGGACGGCTTCGCGGTCATCCGCCCGGGCACGACCGGCGAGCCGGGCGCGCGGGTGCCGGTCGTGCCGCTGCCCCTGCTGCCCGGGGAGCGGTCGTGTCCGTGAGGAGGGGCATCCGGTGACGATCGAGGAGTCGACGGTCTTCGGCACGGTCACCACCGCGCCGCTGGACCTGGCCGCGCACGAGGCGGCGGTCGCCGACCGGCGGGCCGGGGCGGTGGTGTCGTTCCAGGGCGTGGTCCGCGACCACGACCACGGCCGCGTGGTGCTCAGCCTGGAGTACGAGGGGCACCCGAACGCCGCCGCCGTGCTCCGGGAGGTCGCCGCCGAGATCGCCGCCGACCCCGACGTATACGCGGTCGCCGTGTCGCACCGCGTCGGCCCGCTCGCCATCGGCGACGCCGCCCTGGTGGCGGCGGTGAGCACCGCGCACCGGGCCGCCGCGTTCGCCGCCTGCGCCCGGCTCGTCGACGAGGTGAAGGCGCGGCTGCCGATCTGGAAGCGGCAGGTGTTCGCCGACGGCACCGAGGAGTGGGTCAACTGCCCCTGACGGCGTTCGCGGCGCGGCCGAACCGGTCGGCGTAGAAGGCCGGCTCGGCGCCCGGCCGCCACGGCAGCGCGGCGACCAGGACGATCAGCGCCACGGCCAGCGAGTTCTCCATCAGCGCGCCGAACAGGCCGTCCTGGTAGTGCGACACCTCGGGGAGCTGGTGCTCGTACGGCCAGATGGGCGAGATCAGGAACAGCAGGTAGAGCCCCACCGCCGCCGCGCCGTGCCGCAGGCCGGTCAGCGTCGGATACCAGATCGGCGGGCGCAGCCCGTTGACCCCGGGCAGCCCGCCGTAGGACGACGCCGGGCCGGTCCGCTGCGCCACGCCCCGGCTCGCCTCGCGGCGGCGCAGCGCGGCGTCGGCCAGCACGACGATCGCCGGGATGACCCAGACCAGGTGGTGCGACCAGGAGATCGGGCTGACCACGTTCGCGGTGAGGCCGACCAGGGTGAACGCGGTCAGCTCGTCGCCGTCGGCGCGCGCGCTGACGGCCCGGGACAGGCCGAGCGCGAGCACCAGCACCGAGAACGACAGCCAGAGCAGCCCGGGGGTCTCGATCGAGTCGTAGAGGCGGGCCAGCAGGCCGGCGAGGGACTGGTTGGGGGTCATGTCGGCCGCGCCGACCCGCTCGGTCTGCCAGAGCACGCCGCCGAAGTAGGCCCGCGACTCGGTGCCGACCAGCGCGAAGCCGGCGAGGGTCACCCCGATCGTGGTGCCGACCGCCGTGGCCGCCGCACGCCACTGCCGGGTGATCACGAGGTACACGACGAAGAGCGCCGGGGTCAGCTTGACGGCGGTGGCCAGGCCGATGCCGACCCCGGCCCACGCCCCGCTGAACACGAACCGCCGCAGCGGCCCGGCCGCGTCGTCGAACCGGGTGCCCCGCCGGGCCCGCCAGCGCAGCCCGATCAGGTCGGCCATGATCAGGGCGAACAACAGCAGGTTGACCTGCCCGTAGCCGAGGGTCTCGCGCCCCGGTTCGAGGGCGATCGCCATCGGCGTCGCGATGCCCACCGTGTACCACAACGGCCAGCCCAGCCGGTCGACGATCGGCCGCAGCAGGCCGGCCAGGACGAGGGCCAGCGCGCCGATGCTGGCCAGCGCGTTCAGCCAGCCGGCGACGTTGACGGGCACCAGCGCCATGGGGAGCATCACCAGCGCCCCGAACGGGGGGTAGGTGAAGCCGAGCGTGGTGGAGGGGGCGATGAACTCGTACAGCTCGTTGCCGTTCGCCCACCACACCACCGCGCCGTGGTAGATCTTCATGTCGAAGAAGTTGTAGGGCCGCCCGAAGGCGCCGATCGCGAGCCACGCCGCGTACGCGACGGTGGCGATCACACCGGCGCGCACCGCCGTCCTGCGGTCGATCCCACGGGTCGCGCGACGGACCGGGGCGAGGCGGTCCATCCGTCGTCCGACGGTCGCCGGCACGTCGTGGCCACCCCCATACCAAGGTCGTCCTGCCCGTCCAGGTCCAGCACGGAGCCTAGAACGGCGCCTCACGTTGATGCCTCCCGCGTTATGCGACCGTGTCCGATCCCACACTGGTTTTTTACATTTCCACCGCGTTAACGCCTACCGGGCGGTTCAGGTAATTCGTGGCGTTGGTGGGGGCGGGCCGCCGCCAGGAGGGGTCGCGCCGCAGGTCAGCCGGGCAGCCGACGGGCCGTGGCCGCCGAGCGTACGGCGATCCGGGCCTCGCGGCGGGCCGTCCGGACGGCCCGGGCCACCGACCGTCGCGAGTGGCCGATCCGGTGACCGGCCCGCCACCGCAGGCCGGGCCTGCCCTCGGTGTCGGCGGCGGCCAGCAGCAGCCCGCCGAAGAGCCCGAGGTTCTTCAGGAAGTGGACCTGGTTCTGCATGCGCTCGGCCGGGTCGGCGTTGTTCCAGAAGGGATGACCGGCGGCGGTGGTCGGGATCAGCGTGCCGGCGAGCAGCAGCGCGGCCGGGCGGGTGAGCTTCCCGGTGGCCAGCATCAGCCCGCCGACGAGCTGGGTGGCCGCGTTGGCGCGGACCAACGTCTCGGTGTCGGTGGGAATGCGGGGGGAGACCTGCTGGAGCAGCGGGGTCACCCGGTCGGTGACCGGCTTCGCCGCCGACACCAGCCGCCCCGGGTGCTGAAGGTTGCGGGCGCCGCTGACCACGAAGATGCCGCTCAACATGACGCGGGCGAGGGAACGCACGGGTGTCATGGGTCAGTCATACCCCGTCGCGGGCGTCGCCACCCCTGCAACGGCCCGATCCGATCGGCGACCGTGGACGTCGCGGCCCCGGCTGCGGCTGCGGGCCGGCGCGGCGGGCAGGACCCGTCGCGCGCTCGACGCGGCCCGGGCGCGCGACGCGGGAACGCCACGCCGATCGGGGCGACCGTCGGTGGTGGACCCGGCCCGGCGGGTAACCTCGCCCGGGTGACGACTCTGCGGCTGCGTCCCGAGGGCCCGGCGGACACCGGCCCCGTCCGGCGGGTGCTGACCGCCGCGTTCGCCCGTCCGGACGTGTCGACCCCGCCCGAGGTGGGGCTGGTCGAGGACCTGCGCGGCACCGACGCCTGGATTCCCGAGCTGGCCATGGTCGCCGAGTACGGCGGCGAGGTGGTCGGCTGCGCCCTGCTCACCCGGGTCCACGTCCGCGGCGACGGCGGGAGCGCCCCGGCGCTGGCCCTCGGCCCGGTGGCGGTCGCCCCGCACCGGCAGCGGGTCGGGCACGGCACGGCCGTGGTGCAGGCCGCCCTGGACGCCGCCACCGAGCTCGGCGAGCGACTCGTGGTGGTGCTCGGCGACCCGGCCTACTACCGGCGGTTCGGCTTCACCCGCGCCGACCGGATGGGGCTGAGCAGCCCGTGGTCCGGCCTGGGCGAGCCGTGGCAGGCGCTGGTCCTGCCCCCCAGCACCAGCGGGGACGGCCCCGCGCCCCGGGGCGAGGTGCTGTTCCCGCCACCCTGGTCGAAGGTCTGACCTCCCGGCGCTCCGACCACCCGCGCTCCGACCACCCGCGTTCTGACCGCCCGGCGCGCGCTCAGGCCGGCTGGGTGCGCAGGTAGCGGCCGAAGTGCGGGACGGTGAACGCGACCGTGCCGCGCTCCCCGGAGTAGATCAGCCCCTTCTTGATCAACGCGTCCCGCGCCGGGGAGAGGCTCGCCGGCTTGCGCCCGAGCGCCCGGGCGATCTCCGCGGTCGGCACGGCGGCGTCCATGTCGTCCCGACCGCCGACGTCCCCCTCCACCAGGGACAGGGTGGCCATCGCGCGCATGTACTCGCGCTCGGCCGGCGTGGCCCGCTCGAACCGGGAGCCGAAGAAGCCCACCGCCAGCTCGGCCTCCGCCTCGGGGGCGGCCACCCGGACGTCCGCGTCGGTGATCGGCGACCGTGGCGCGTGGTCCCAGGTGGCCTTGCCGTACGCCTGGACGAAGTACGGGTAGCCGCCCGACTTCTCGTAGAGCAGGTCGAGCGCCTTCGGCTCGTACGCGACCTCCTCGCGCTCGGCCGGCGCGCAGAGCGCCTGGTCGGCGGCGATCCGGTCGAGCCGGTCGATGCGCTGGTAGCGGAACAGCCGCTCCGAGTACGACTTGGCGGCGCTGAGCACGGCCGGCAGGTGCGGCAGGCCCGCGCCCACCACGATCAGCGGCGCGCCGAGCTGCGACAGCTCGTGGCAGGCGGCGCAGAGCGCCGAGACGTCCTCGGGGCCGAGGTCCTGCATCTCGTCGATGAAGACGGCGATGCCGGTGCCGACGTCGGCGGCCACCGCCGCGGCGTCGCTGAGCAGCTCCACCAGGTCGATCTCGATGTCGCCCGAGTCGGCCCGGCCGGTCGCGGCCGGCACGTCGATGCCCGGCTGCCAGCGGTCGCGCAGCTTCGGGACCGCGCCCGCCCGACCCGTCGGCGCGGACCGCTGGGCGAACGCCTTCAGCACCCCGAGGAACGCGTCGATCCGGTCCGGGGCCCGGTGCCGGGGGGCCAGCTCGCGCACCGCCATGTGCAGCGCGGCGGCGACCGGGCGGCGCAGCGACTGGTCGGGTCGCGCCTCGATCTTGCCGGTGCCCCAGAGGCGGGTGATCGCCTGCGAGCGCAGGGTGTTGAGCAGGACGGTCTTCCCGACGCCACGCAGGCCGGTGAGCATCAGGCTGCGCTCGGGGCGGCCCCGGGCGATGCGCTCCAGGACGACGTCGAAGACGTCCAGCTCCCGCCCCCGCCCCGCGAGCTCGGGCGGGCGCTGGCCGGCGCCCGGCGCGTACGGGTTGCGGACCGGATCCACGAATCGCACAGTATCGGGCCGTCTAGCTGCGAGGCTAGACATCCGTAGAGGACCCTACCGGCGTGTCGCCGGCCGTCGAGGCAAAACTAGGGCTGTCTAGCGTCCACGCTAGACAGCCCTAGTTTCGGGTAGCGGACGCGCTCCCTCAGCTCGTGCGTCGCTTCAGGCAGAGCACGTAGTCGAGGGCGTTGATCGGGTTGTCGCTGACGAAGTTGGCGGTCGCGTCCGGCGACGCCGTCTTGCACCGGTCGCCGTCCGTGGTGCCCGGGATGCGCAGCAGGACCTCGTACGTGTCCGGTCCGCACGGGACCTTCCGCAGGTCGGCGTTGGCGTCCGTGCCGTCGTTGACCACGCAGTCGCCCCTGGCGAAGTCCCCGTCGTCGTCCTCGGTCGGGCTCGGCTCGGCCGTGGTCGGGGCGGCCGTCGGCACGTCGCTCGACTCGCCCGTCGGCACCGCCGACGCGGTCACGGTCGGCGCCGCGGAGCCGTCGTCGTCGGCCGCCTGCCAGATCCCCCACCCGGCCAGGCCGAGACAGGGGCAGAGCAGCAGCACGACCACCAGGGCGATGATCAGGCCGATCCGGCGGCCCCGGCCCGGCGTGGGCGGGGCGACGGGCGGTGGCCCGTACCCCGGGGGTGGCGGCGGACCCCACGGCGCGGCCGGTCCCGGCTGGCCGGCGGGCGGGTAGGGCCCGGGGGGTGGGTACCCGCCCGGCTGGTTGGCGGGCGGGAAGGGACCGGGCGGCGGGTACCCGCCCGACTGGCCGGCCCCGGGCCCCGGCGGCGGGTAGCCCGGCTGCTCGGTGGGGTGGCCCGGCTGGCCCGGCGGATACGCGGCCTGGCCCGGCGGATACCCCGGCTGGTCACCGCCGGGTGGCGGGCCCCACTGCGGCAGGGTCGGGTCGACCGGCGGGCCGGCGGGCGGCCTGGCGTACGGGTCGTCGGGCGCGCCGGAGCCGGGCGGTCCGAAGGATGACATCTCTCCCCCAGGGGTGTGGCGGACGGAGGGCGCGGCACCGGACGAGCGGCGTCAGCGCAGCTTCGGCGCGGGTCAGCGGAGCTTCAGGCAGAGCACGAAGTCCAGGGTGTCCAACTGGCTGTCGAAGAAGTACCAGTTGGTGTAGCCGGCCACCTTGGCGCACTTCGCCTCGGCGTCCTTCTCCCCGCTGGTCTGCCCGTCGAACCGGCGCAACACCTCGTACGTCTTCGGGCCGCACGGGCTGATCAGCAGCTTGGGCTTGCCGCCCGACGGCCCCTCGTTGCGCACGCACTGGCCCACCTTGACGAACCGGGGATCCGCCGAGGACTCGGGCGCCGGGGCGGTGGGCGCGGTCGTCGACGCCGCCGGGGTGTCCTCCGGCGTCGGACCGGCGCTGGGCGCGACGGGACCCGCGGCGGGCGGTGGATCGTCCTGCCGCAGCAGATACCACACGGCCGCGCCACCGACGAGCGCGAACACGACCAGGGTGGCCAGCACGGCGATCAGCGGACCCCGACCGCGCTTGCGGCCCGCCTCGCCGGGGTAGGGCGGCAGCGGCTCGCCCGGATATGGCTCGCCCGGATATGGCGGCGCCCCGCCCGACCTCGGGTACGGCGCGGGGGCCTGCCGGTCGTCGACGTACCGGTCCCCGGGGTGCGCCGGGCCCGCCCCCACCGGCCGGTAGACGTCGGTGTGCCCCGGGTCGTGCGGCCCCGGCCCGCCCCACGGGCCGGGCTGCGGCTCGCGGGAGCCGCCGGCCGCGAACCGGCCGGGGTCGCCCGGCCACGGCGCCCGGTCGGCCGGTGGGGGCCCGGGCTGCGGGGAACCGTACCGCCCGGCGGGACCCGGCTCGGGCGGATACCCGGCGTACGTCGGATCGGGACCCGGCTCCGGCCGGTAACCCGGATGCTGGCCCGGCTCGGGCGGGCGGCCGCGCTGCGGGCCCGGCTCGGGCCGGTAGCCGGACTGCGGACCCCCCTGGGGCGGAAAGCCGGACCGCGGGCCGGGCTCGGGCGCATAGCCTGGGCCGGGCGAGGGCGGATAGCCGGGGGGTGGGCCCGGCTCGGGCGGATAGCCCGGCTCGGGCCGGTAGCCGCCGTGCGGGTGCGGGGCCGGGTGCGGGGCGGGCCGGTAGCCGCCCTGCTGGGCCGAGCCGGGCCGGTGGCCGCCCTGCGCCGGGTACCCCGGCTCCGGCGCGCCCGGCCGGCGCGGCGCGTCCGGATCCGCCCAGGCGTCGTCCCCCCAGGCGTCCTCCGCCCACGGCTCGGCCGGCGTGCCGTACCCGTCGTCGGGTCGTCGCCCGGGTCTCGCCCCGGTGGGACCCTCACCCGGTGGTCCGTAGTTCGACATGCACACCCTCCTACCCCGAGCGGTGAGGCCGGCCACCAACCAGGGACGCCGACGCCGTGGTCACCGTAGCGTGGCGAACCGATGACATCACCACCCCGGCGGGTTACGCCACCCCTACCGAACGTGCCGGATCCGACCGGCGCGGCCGCCGCGCCGGCGGTCCGACCGGCGCTGATCTGGGCGGCACTGGCCGTCGTCTACGTCCTCTGGGGCTCCACCTACCTGGCCATCCGGGTCGCGGTGGAGTCGCTGCCGGCCCTCGCGTCGGCCGGCCTCCGGTTCGGCGCGGCCGCCGTCGTGCTCGCCCTCGTCCTCCGGGTACGCCGGGGCGCCGGCGCCCTGCGCGTCGACCGGCGGCAGCTCGGCTCCGCCGCGCTCGTCGGCGTGCTCCTGCTGGCCGGCGGCAACGGTCTGGTGGTGCTCGCCGAGTCGGGGCCGCCCGGGACGGCGGTGCCCTCCGGCATCGCGGCGCTGCTCGTCGCCACGGTCCCGCTGCTGGTCGTCCTGCTCCGTACGCTCGGCGGCGACCGGCCCCGGGTGTGGACCTTCGCCGGGGTGACGCTGGGCTTCCTCGGCCTGGTCCTGCTCGTGCTGCCGACCGGCGGATCGGCAGCGGCACCGCTGGCCGGCGCGCTGACCGTGGTCGCGGCGGCCACCTGCTGGTCGGTCGGCTCCTTCCTGGCCGGGCGGCTACGGATGCCCACGGACCCGTTCGTCGCCACCGTCTACGAGATGGTCGCCGGTGCCGTGGCGCTGACCGTGCTCGCCGCCGCCCGGGGCGAACTGCGGGACCTCGACCCAGGGCAGGTCACCGGACGGTCCTGGCTGGCCCTCGCGTACCTGATGGTCGCCGGCTCGCTGGTCGCCTTCACCGCGTACGTCTGGCTGCTGCACCACGCGCCGATCTCGCTGGTGTCCACCTACGCGTACGTGAACCCGGTGGTCGCGGTCGCGCTCGGCGCGCTGCTGGCCGCGGAGCCGGTCACCGCGCAGGTGCTGCTCGGCGGCGCGGTGATCGTCGCCGGGGTCGCGCTCGTGGTCAGCATGGAACGCCCCGGACGGCGCACCGGGGCGGCGGCCCGACCGGCCCGGCGGTAGCGTCCGGCCGGTGCCCACCACCGGCGTGCTCGCTCTCGCCCTGACCGGAGCGGTGCTCGGGGCGTTCGTGCCGTGGCTGGCGGGGCGCTGGGCCGGCGTACCCCGGCTCGATCCTGCCCGGGCCGGTGCTGGTCGACCCGGCGCGGGCCGGCGCGGCGCGGCCCGGGGGAAGGCGGCGGTGGCCTGGGCGGCGATGGCCGCCGTGGTCTTCGGCGGGCTCGGTGCCGCGCCCGGCGTCGGCCCGGCGCTGCCGGCGTTCCTCGCGGTGGCGGCGGTCGGCCTGCTGCTCGCGGCGGTCGACCTGGCCTGCCTCCGGCTGCCGGACCCCCTGGTCGGCCTGGCGGCGCTCGGCGCGGCGGCCGGGCTGGTCGCGGCGGCGGCGGCCGACGGCCGACCGGGCCGGCTGCTCGCGTCGCTGACCGGGGCGGGGCTGTCGTTTCTCGGGTACGCGCTGCTCGCCCTCCTGCCCGGCTCGCGGCTCGGCTTCGGCGACGTGAAGCTGGCCGCCGTGCTGGGGCTGCCGCTCGGCTGGCTGGGCTGGCCGGCGCTGCTGACCGGGCTGGTCCTGCCGCACGTGCTGCACGGGCTGATCGTGCTCGGCCTGCTGGCCGCCCGCCGGATACGCCGGGACACGCTGCTGCCGCTCGGGCCGGCCCTGCTCGCCGGCGCCTGGCTGGCGACCCTCACCGCCTGAGCCGCCCGCCACCGCCCCGCCCCGCGCTGGCGGCACCTGCGCGCCGTGCCCGCGCCCACCGCGCCCACCGTGCCTGCGCCGTCGCGCCCGCGCCGCCGCCCCGCCCCACCGTGCCCGCCGCGAGAAGGGGACCCTTCTCTACCTCAGGCGTTAACAGGGGGCCCTTCCTTTCACAGCAGGCGGAGCTGGCGGTCCTTCGGACGGCGGGGCTCCGCCTCGCCGAGGCGTTCGAACAGCCCCGGGTCGATCACGTCGAGGAACGGCGTCGGCCGGCAGTCCCGCTCCGCCCCGTGCCGGGTGCGCCGGGCCGCGTGGCTGACGTAGAGCCGGTCCTGGGCCCGGGTGAGGCCGACGAAGAACAGCCGCCGCTCCTCGGCGATCGCGTCCTCGTCGGGCGTCGAGCCGGGCCAGCGCAGCGGGAGCAGTCCGTCCTCGCAGCCGACGAGGAACACGACGGGAAACTCCAGCCCCTTCGCGGCGTGCAGGGTGAGCAGGGTGACCGCCTCGGCGCGCGGGTCGAGGGCGTCGACCTCCGCGCCGGTGGCGAGCTGGGACAGGAACAGCTCCAGGTCGTCGCCGCAGCGGCGGGCCAGCGGGGTGAGCAGGTCGACGGCGGCGCGGACCTCCTCGGGGCGCACCACGCCGGAGCCGTCGAGGGTGGGCGCGGCGAACCGGTCGGCGACCACCTGCGCGGCGAGGCGTACCCGGGCGGGCAGGCCGCCGGAGCCGTCGGCGTGCCGCAGCTCGCGGGCGATCGCGGCCACCCCGGGCCGGTCGCGCAGCCGGTCGTGCGAGCGCTTCTGCACGGGCACGTTGGCGCGGGCCAGGGCGTCCACGATGGGGGCGGCCTGCGCGTCGGTGCGGTACAGCACGGCGATGTCGGAGAAGGACAGCGAGGTGGACCGGCCGTCGATGCGCCCCGAGTCCAGCGACCGGTGGGACAGGCCGCCGACGAGGTCGTCGACGGTGCGTACGACGAAGTCGGCCTCGTCGGCGACGGACGCGGCGGCGTACCGGCCGACCAGCGGGGCCTCCGGGTCGAGCCGGGCCGGGTCGAGCCGGCGGCCCCGGACCAGCGACGACGGCGCGATGGCCTGGACGGCGGTGGCGAGGATCGGCGCGGAGGAGCGGTAGTTGCGGTTGAGCCGCACCAGGCGGGCGTCGGTGAAGTCCTGCGAGAAGCGCAGGAAGTAGCCGACGTCCGCGCCCCGGAACGAGTAGATCGCCTGGTCGGGGTCACCGATCGCGCACAGGTTGCCGTCGGCGGGGCTGAGCAGCCGCAGCAGCTCGTACTGGACGGCGTCGACGTCCTGGTACTCGTCCACGAAGATCCACTGCCAGCGGTCCCGGTAGCGCTGCACCAGCTTCCGGTCCGCGCGTAGCAGCTCCACCGGCAGGGTGAGCAGGTCGTCCAGGTCGACCAGGTCCCGCTTGCGCAGCAGCGCGGTGTAGGCAGCCTGGTCCTCCCCCGCCTCCGCCTTCGCCGCCGCCCGGTCGGCGTCGTCGGCGATGCGGAAGTCGGCCGGCAGCCCGGCCGCGCCCGCGTTCTCCCGCAGGACGGTCAGGCCCAGCGAGTGGAACGTGCCGACGGTGATGTCCTCGGCGACGGGCCCGAGCAGCCCGTCGAGGCGGTGCCGCAGCTCCTCGGCGGCCCGCCGGGTGAAGGTGATCGCGAGGCAGCGCTCCGGGAACACGTTCAGCTCGGCGCACAGGTAGGCGATCCGGTGGGTCAGCGTGCGGGTCTTCCCGGTGCCCGGGCCGGCGACGATCAGCAGCGGCCCGCCCGGCGCGGACGCGGCCACCCGCTGCATCGCGTCCAGCCGGTCCAGCAGCCCCGTGCCGACCTCCTCCATGCCGGCGAGCATCGGCTCGAACGGCTCGTGCGGGGAGGGCTGCGGCGGGATCGGCGGCGGCGGGGCCGGCGGCGCGGGCTTCCGCTTCGGCTCGGCCTTCGCGGCGGCCGGGCGCTTCGCCTTCGCCGCCGGCTCCGCGGCCGGTCGCTGCGCCGGCACGGGTACGTCGAACAGCGTCTCCGCCTGCGCCCCCGCCCCCTTCCCGCCCAGCTCCGCCGGGTCGAAGAGGGTGATCACCCCGTACTCCCCGTCGTAGCCGGGCACCCGGCGCACGTCGCCCCGGCGCAGCCGGCCGATGCCCTCGGCGAGCAGCTCCCCGCCGACCCGGCCGATCTCGTCGAGCGGGGCGCGGGTCAGGATCTCCAGCTCCGGGCCGAGCGCGGCCACCAGGTCGTTGAGCTTCCCCTCGACCTTCTTGGACTTCGGGCCCACCCGGTTCAGTTCGCCGAGGATCTCGGCCAGCGGCACCAGGTGGGTGACGTCCCGGGCGTGGGCCGGCCGGTGCCCCTCGGGCCGGTCGGCCAGCTCCTCGACGCGGCTGAGCACGCCGACGGTGAGCGGCTTGCCGCACTCGGGGCAGCGCCCGCCCGCCGCCCGGGTCCGCTCCGGCGACCAGTTGACGCCGCAGAGCCGGTGCCCGTCGGCGTGGTACTTGCCCTCCTCGGGGAAGAACTCGATGGTGCCGGCGAGCCCGTCGCCGGTGCGCAGCGCCTCGCGGATCGCGAAGTAGTCGCGGCCCGTGGCGAAGACCGTCGCCTCGCGGGCCAGGGCGGGCGGCGAGTGGGCGTCCGAGTTGGACACGAGCTGGTAGCGGTCGAGGCTGCCGACCCGCCAGTTCATCTCCGGGTCCGACGACAGCCCGGTCTCCACCGCGAAGACGTGCCCGGCGAGGTCGGCGTAGCAGTCGGCGATCGCGTCGAACCCGGACTTCGAGCCCAGCGCCGAGAACCACGGCGTCCAGATGTGCGCCGGCACGAGGTAGCCGTCCGGGCTGGCCTCCAGGGTGATCTCCAGCAGGTCCCGGGAGTCGAGGCCGAGGATGGGCCGCCCGTCGGAGGCGATGTTGCCGATCCGCCCGAGGGTGGTGTTGAACCGCCCCACCGCGTCGAGGTCGGGCAGGTAGACCAGGTGGTGCACCTTGCGGGTGCGGTCGTCCCGCTTGTAGATCGTGGAGATCTCCACGCTGAGCATGAACCGGACCGGGTCCGCCTCCGCCTCGCTGGCCAGCCGGGGCGGCAGCCGGCGGGCGACGTCCCGCTCCGTCTCGGGGGAGAGCCGGTACAGGCCCGGCTCGGCCGGGTGCAGCGTCTCCCGCAGGTGGTCGTACCAGGCGGGGTGGGTGAAGTCACCGGTGCCGAGCACCCCGACGCCCTTGCGCCGGGCCCACCAGGCGAGGTTCGGGGTGGTCAGGTCGCGGCTGCACGCGCGCGAGTACTTCGAGTGGATGTGCAGGTCCGCGACGAACGGCGAGGGGCCGGCCGGGGGTACGGCGCTGAACGGGAGCACGCCGCATCCTGTCACGCCCGCCCCGACGCCCGCCCGCCGCCACGCGTACGCGTGACCTGAGCAATCCTTGTCTGGACACCGGGGCGAGGGCGCGGTACGCCGATCAGGGCGCGCGCAGCTCCACAAGGGTGACCTGGGGGTTCGCCCCCACCCGCACCGGCGGGCCCCAGAAGCCGGCGCCGTTGGTGACGTACACCTTCGTGCCGTCGACCTCGCCGAGACCGGACACGACCGGCTGCTGGAGCCGGACGGCCAGGTTGAACGGCACCATCTGGCCGCCGTGGGTGTGGCCGGACAGTTGCAGGTCCACGCCGAACCTCGCGGCCTCGACGGCGGCCACCGGCTGGTGGGCCAGCAGCACCACCGGGCGGCTCGGGTCCCGGTCGCCGAGCGCGGCGGCGAAGTCGGCGGGGCCGGCCAGCCCGGTCCCGGCGGCGGTCACGTCGTTCACCCCGGCCAGGTCGAGCACCCCCGCCGGCGTACGGATCTCCTGCCGGACGTTCTGGAGCACCCGCAGGCCGATCCGGTCCACCTCCCGCACCCACTCCTCCACGCCGGAGTAGTACTCGTGGTTGCCGGTGACGAAGAAGCTGCCGTAGCGGGATCGCAGGTCGCCCAGCGGGGCCGCCGCCTCGCCCAGCTCGGCGACCGACCCGTCGACCAGGTCACCCACGACCGCGACGAGGTCGGCGTCCAGCCGGTTGATCATCGCGACGATGCGCTCGGTGTGCGCCCGGCCGCGCAGCGGACCGAGGTGGATGTCGGAGACGGTGGCGATGCGCAGGCCGTCCATGCCGCGCGGGAGCTTCGCCAACGGGATCTGCACCCGGTCCAGCCGGGGCGGGCCGAGGGCGTTGCGCACCCCGTACCCGACGGTCCCCGCGGCCGTGAGGCCCGCGAAGATCGCCGCGCTGCGGGCCAGCAGCAACCGGCGGGCCGGGTCGTGGTCGGGCGGGTCGACGGCCTCGGCGGCCGGCGGGTCGGCGGCGCCGGGCGCCCCGACGAGCACCGGCTCCGGCGCGGCGGCGGCCGGCTCGGCGGCGACGGCCCGGCGGCGCAGCGCTAGCCGGGCGACCAGCAGCGGCACCTCCAGGACGGCCAGCACGACCAGCAGGTAGAACATCAGGGCCAACCACACGTAGCCCGGCCAGGCCAGCCAGTAGAGGCCGTTCTGGGTGCCGGCGAGCGTGGCCGGCACGAGCAGCGTGAGCAGCGCCGCCACGACCGCGCCGGCCCGGCGCAGCCGCCGGGACCCGGTGGTGTCGGCGACCAGGCGCTTCCACAGGTAGAGGTGGATGAGGCCGATCACGACCAGCACGAAACCCACCAGAGCCACAACCGCCAACACCGAGCCTCCTCAGCCACCCGCGAACGGCGGCAGCACGTCGATCGTCGCCCCTGCCGGCAGCGGTGTCCGGCGATCGTGACAGGTCACGCCGTCGACCAGGAAACTCGCCACCCTCAGCACGGCGGCGAGGCGCTCGCCGTGCCGTCGTGTCAGTTCGTCCGTGAGTTCGTCCAGACCGCGGCCGGCGGATGCGGTCTCCTCGGCCGTGCCGGCGGCGGCCCGCGCCCCGGCGAAGTAGCGGATGGTGAGCTGGTCGGGCACGTCGTGGCGCACGGTCACCCGCCGATCGCGGACATCGGCCGGGCCGGCTGGAGGAACGTCGGGTCGTCGATGCCGTGCCCGGCCCGCTTGCCCCACATCGCCGCCCGCCACCGTCGGGCCAGCTCGTCGTCGTCCGCCCCGGCCCGCAGCGCGCCGCGCAGGTCCGACTCCTCGGTGGCGAAGAGGCACGCCCGGACCTGCCCGTCGGCGGTGAGCCGGGTGCGGTCGCAGTCGCCGCAGAACGGCCGGGTCACGCTGCCGATCACGCCGACCCGGGCGGGACCGCCGTCGACCAGCCAGGTCTCGGCGGGGGCCGCGCCCCGCTCGGCCGGGTCGGGGGTCAGGTCGAACCCGGTGCGGGGCAGGCTGGCCCCGGTGTGCGGGTCGGCTTCGGTGGGCGCGCCGGCTTCGGTGGGCGCGCCGGCTCCGGTGCGCAGGGTGGCGAGGATCTCGTCGGCGGTGACCATCGCGGCGCGGTCCCAGCCGTGCTGGGCGTCCAGCGGCATCTGCTCGATGAACCGCAGCTCGTAGCCGTGGGCCAGGGCGAAGTGGAGCAGCGCGGGGGCCTCGTCGTCGTTGACGCCCCGCATCAGCACGCTGTTGATCTTCACCGGCGTGAGCCCGGCGGCGGCGGCCCCGGCCAGCCCGGCGAGGACGTCCGCGAGCCGGTCGCGCCGGGTCAGCCGGGCGAACCGCCCGGCGTCGAGGGTGTCCAGCGACACGTTCACCCGGTCCAGGCCGGCGGCCCGCAGCGCCGGGGCCAGCCGGTCGAGCCCGAGCCCGTTCGTGGTCAGCGAGATCCGGGGGCGGGGCGTCAGCGCGGCCACCGCCGCGACGATGCCGACCACCCCGGGACGGATCAGCGGCTCCCCGCCGGTGAACCGCACCTCGGTCACCCCCAGCCGCTCCACCGCCACCCGCACCAGCCGGACGATCTCGTCGTCGCTCAGCAGCTGCGGCCCCGCCAGCCAGGGCAGCCCCTCGGCGGGCATGCAGTAGGTGCAGCGCAGGTTGCACTTGTCGGTCAGCGAGACGCGCAGGTCCCGGGCGACGCGGCCGTACCGGTCGACGAGGACGCCGTCGGTCCCTCGCGCGGCGGTCACCGTTCGACGGTAGCGCGCCCCGCTCCGCGCAGGGTGTCCCGGGCGGCGGCACCGACCGCATCGCGGTACGCCGCGCCGAACAGGGCGGTGTGCACCAGCAGCAGGTGCAGCTGGTGCAGCGGCACCCGCTCGCGCCACCCGTCGGCCAGCGGCCACGCCTCCCGGTAGGCCGCCATGATCCGCTCGTGGTGCGGCGGGCCGCCGAACAGCGCCAGCTGGGCCAGGTCGGTCTCCCGGTGCCCGCCGTGCGCGGCCGGGTCGACCAGCCACGCCCGCTCGTCGGCCCCCCAGAGCACGTTGCCCGGCCACAGGTCGCCGTGCACCCGGGCCGGTGGCTCGTCGCCGCCGAACTCGCCGACCCGCTCGACGACCTGTTCCACCAGGGCGGCCTCGGCGGTGGTGAGCGCGCCGGAGTCGACCGACATCCGCAGGTACGGCAGCAGCCGTCGCCGGGCGAACCACGCCGGCCAGGGGCCGTCGTCAGGCGTGTTGTCCTGGGGGAGTGCACCGACGAAGCCGGCCCACTCCGCGCCGAACGCGGGGGCCCCGGCGCGGTGCAGCGCGGCCAGCTCCCGGCCGAACCGCTCGGCCGCCTCCGGCGTCGGCTCGCCGGGCTCCACCCAGTCGAGCGCCAACAGCTCCGGCAGCGCCACCACCACCTCCGGTACGGCCACCGCGCCGGCCTCCCGCAGCCAGCGCAACCCGGCCGCCTCGGCAGCGAAGAAGCCCTCCGGCACCGGCCGCCCCGCCCGCTGGGCGGGCCACGTCTTCGCGAAGACCGAGTGCCCGTCGTCCAGGGTCAGCCGGGACGCCGCGCAGACGTCGCCGCCGGCCACCGGCGTCTCCCGGATCCGCTGGTGGGTGAGGAACGTCGGGAGGTGCTCCGGATGCGCCCGCAGGTACGCCAGGTCCATGTGCGCAAGGTAGCCGCTACGCCGCCCTGCCGTGCGCGCCGCCTCTTCGGTGCGTCGTCGATGCAGCGCGCTGAGCTGCGTGAATACTGTGCGTAGTGTGGATGGCGCGGCGTGTCGTCCACAGGGCCTCCGGAGGTGCCCCCGCCCGGCCCACGCTGCCTGCATGACCCGTACCGACCCCGCCCGGCTCACCGTCCGGTCCCCCGCCGACCTCATCGCCGCCGTGCCCTACCTGCTCGGCTTCCACCCCGCCGACAGCGTGGTGGTGGTCGCCCTGCAGGGCCGGCGGATCGTCTTCGCCGCCCGCGCCGACCTGCCCGGTCCCGGCGACGACCCGCTGGACCCCGCCGTTCACCTGGCCGGCGTGATCGCCCGGCAGGGGGCCGAGTCCGCCACCGTGCTCGGCTACGGCGACGCGTCGGGGGTCACCCCGGCCGTCGACGCGGTACGCGACTCGCTGGCCGAGGCGGGGCTGGCCGTCCTCGACGCGCTGCGGGTCACCGGCGGCCGATACTGGTCGTACCTGTGCGACGATCTGGCCTGCTGCCCGCCCGACGGCACCCCGTACGACACCGGCACCAGCGAGGTCAGCGCGGCGGCCGTCTTCGCCGGCCAGGTGGCACTGCCCGACCGGGCGGCCCTGACCGCGCAGGTGGCCCCGTTCGGCGGGCCCGCGCGGGTGGCGATGCGTCACGCGGTCGACCGCGCCGACCGCAAGCTGGACGCTCTGATCACCGCAGCCGGCGAGGCCGACCTGCTCGGCGGCCGGGCGCTGCGCCGGGCCGGCATCGACGCCGTCCGTGCCGCCCTGCGGGCGAGTCGCCGGGGCGAGCGGCTCACCGACGACGAGGTGGCCTGGTTGACCCTGCTGCTGACCCACCTGCCCGTCCGCGACCACGCCTGGGAACGCACCGACGGGCGGGACCGGGACATCGCCCTCTGGACGGACGTCCTGCGCCGCGCCGAGCGGGATCTGATCGCCGCTCCTGGCTCGCTGCTCGCCTTCGCCTGCTGGCGGGCAGGGCAGGGGGCGCTGGCGGCGGTGGCGCTGGAACGGGTGCTGGAGGCGCATCCGAGCTACTCGCTCGGCCTGCTCCTCGACGACCTGCTGCGCCGTGGGGTGCCGCCGTCGCAGCTCGACGGCTGGCCGGCGAACCGGCCCCCAGGGGTGCTCCGTCGCCGTCGACGTCGCCGTGATCCCTGATCCTTCAGGCGGGTGCTGGTCGGCCCGCCCGTCGTGTTCGCTGGCCTGCTGGTGGAGTTGGCGCGCGGTGGGTGGGGGTTCGCCGGGCCTCACCCGGCCCCGGCTCGCTTCCCAATCGGTAGATCTTGGTACGAAACGGCCCCCTGGGGGCCGAAATGTACCAAGATCTATGCGCAGCTCGGATTCATCGTCTGATCGGGAGAGGGCCGGTGGGTGTTGCTGCGCGATTGTCTGTCGCGGAGTGGCGTCGTGCTTCCAGACTTTGCGGCACACCCGCATCGATTCGGTGCCGCCGTATGCTGTGCGCGACCCGAAGCAGCCGAGAACGGTGTGCGGCAGGAGTCGATCTTGCGCAGGCAAGTGCAGGAAGACTGCACACTTGATCTTTAGCTCCCCAGGTCAAGAAGTCTGCTCGCCCCTGCCTCCGTCGGTATGCCACGCATGGTGTTGGTGCAATTCGATGTGGATGGCCTGTCGACTTGTATCGGGTGTAGGGGACCGTCGATCGATAGGGTTCGAGGGTGACTCCGGACGAGTTGGTAGGGGCCGCGCTGGAGGCCGCCGAGGAGGGGCTGGCCGCCGGCGAGCAACCCATCGGGGCGGTGGTGCTGCTGGGCGACGAGATCATCGGTCGGGCGTACACGCAGGAGCGGACGAGCGGGCGGCGACTCGTGCACGCCGATCTGCTTGCCATGGTGCAGGCCGACGAGGCGTTGGGCTGGCGTCGTCGGCCGCACCCGGTGCGGCTCGCGGTGAGCCTGGAGCCCTGCGTGATGTGCCTGGGCGCGGCCATGGCGATGAGGGTGGACGAGTGTTACTTCGCGTTGGAGTCGCCGGGTGACGGCGGGGCCGCGTTGGCGGCTGCCTGGCGGCCGAGCCCCGACCTGCCCTGGTTCGCCCCACCGAAGTTGTTCGGCGGCATCCGCCGCGAAGAGAGCCGCAGTCTCTTCCGCCGCTACTGCGAGACGGCCCCGGAATCCGGCGCGCGCCGTTGGGCCCAGTCCCTCCTGACCGTGTCGTCGCCTGCGACGGGTCCTTGATCGTCTGCTGAAAGGTGAGACGACGCGCCGGCGGGAGTGTCCGAAAACGACAGACGATCATGGAGGTGCGGGCCCGGTCAGCCGGGGAGGCGGCCGGCAGGACGGGCGGCAGGAGCCTCCTGCCGGGCGTCCTGCCTGGTTCGGGCGTACCACCGTGGGTTGACTCTCAGTCATGAAACGAACCTGGAAGGTGACCTCCCGCGTCCTCGCCGCAGGGGTCCTCGCCGGTGCCACGGCGCTGGCCGGTCCGGGGGCGGCCCCCGCCCCCGCGCAGGCCGCCCCCGCTCCCGGCGCGGAGGGCACGACGATCCTCGACCTGATCCCGGGCGGCACCCGGGACCGGATGGTCGCGCAGGTGCCGCTGGTCGACGCCGCGACCGGGCTGCGGGCCGCCGTGGAGCGGGGCCCGGCACGCGGGTACGCCGGGATCGGGCTGGTCGGCGACCACGTCACGCTCTGGTGGAAGGGTGGCCTCCCGGCCGACGTCGCCTCGGCCGTCGCTGTCGCCCGCCGGATCGCGCCGGTCGAGGTCGCCAAGGCGACGTACGCCAGGACCGAGCTGGCCGCCGCAGCCGCGCGGGTCGCGCCCGTGGTGGATGGCGACGCGGGCGACTCGGCGTACGACGTGCGGTTGCGTACCGACGGTTCGGGCATCGAGATCGCCGTCGACGACGCCGACGCGGCGCTGCCGAAGCTGCCGGCGACCGGGGTGCGCACCACGATCGTCGAGCGGGACCGGCTGGTTCCCCGCTCCCGCGAGGACGACTCCGCGCCGTGGAACGGCGGGGCCCGGATCTGGAACGACTCGGGCGCAGGCTGCACCGTCGGCTTCGGTGTGCGCGAGGCGGCAACCGGCACCAACCACCTGCTCAGCGCCGGGCACTGCGGCTCGGTGGGGTCGCAGTGGAGCGACGGCCAGGGCGAGCCGATCGGCGTGCAGACCCACAAGAACACCGACCACGACACGATGCTCATCGGCACTGCGTCGGCCGGCGGCTGGCTCTACGTCGGCGGCTCGAACGACGAGGTGAAGGCCCGGGTGGTCGGCTGGACCGAGGTGTTCCCCGGCCAGCTCCTCTGCCAGTCCGGCGCGACGTCGGCCTGGGAGATCGGCGTCCCGGTCTGCAACCTTGAGGTGCAGTTCCACTACGACGACCGGGAGGACCTGGTCGAGGCCACCCAGCTCGACGGCGACGAGTCGGCCCGCAGTGGGGACAGCGGCGGCCCGGTGTACGCCGTCAACGCCAACGGCACCGTCCTGGCCGCCGGCACCACGACCCGTTCGGCGGGCCCCGGTTTCGGCTTCCAGGACTTCGCCACCGCCCGGGACGACTTCGGCGACATCGTGCCGGTCACCGGGACGGCCGCCACCTGCCGGGTGTCCTTCGCCGTCGTCAACTCCTGGGGCACCGGCTACGAGGCGGCCGTCACCGTCTACAACGACGGCCCGCAGGTCACCGGCTGGAACGTCGGCTGGACGTTCGGCGGGAGCCAGGTCGTGCAGGGGCACTGGAACGGCGTCTTCCAGCAGACGGGCGCGTCCGTGACGGTCAGCAACGAGAACCACAACGCGACGATCCCGTCCGGTGGCTCGGTGAGCTTCGGCTTCACGGCCGACGGGTCCGCCACCAACCCGGCCCCGTTCACCCTGAACGGTGCCACCTGCTCCTGACCCCAGCTTCCCACCACGGGTGGGTCCCACCGGGCGGGCACCCGGTGGGACCCACCGTTCTGCCGGCCACGCCGAACCCTCCGCACCGAACCGCCCGCCCGCGCGCGCCGCCTCCGCCAGCGCGCCGCCCCGCCCGCTGCGCCGCCCCCGCCAGCGCGCCCCGCCCGCTCGGGCGTGAGAGGGGGACCCTTCTCTACCTCAGGCGTTAACAGGGGGCCCTTCCTTACTCCTCCAGCGCGAGGCGTTCGCGGGCGTAGATGCGGGTCAGACCGTGGAAGGCGTACCGGTCGCCGCGGGGCAGCAGCAGGCCGGCGTCGACCAGATCCTCGGCGGCCGCCGCCGCGCTCTCGACGTCGACGCGCGTGACGGCGGCGAGCAGGCCGGCGTCGAACTCCGTCCCCGGCACGAGGGACGCCCGCCGGAAGACCCCGGCGACCGTCGCGCCGAGCCGGCGGTACGACACGTCGAACGCCGCCCGGACGTCGAGGTCCCCGGCGGTCAGCGCGGTCAACCGGCGGCGCGGGTCGGCGAGCTGGGCGACGAGCTGGGCGACGGGCCAGCCCGGCCGGCTGGCCAGCCGGTTTCCGGCGACCCGGATCGCCAGCGGCAGCCGGCCGCAGAGCTCGACCAGCTCGGCCGTGCCCGTCGGGTCGGCGGCCAAGCGGTCCTCGCCGGTGATCGAGGCGAGCAGCCGCCAGGCGGCGTGCGGGGCGAGCAGCCCGACGGTGACGCGGACGGCGCCGGTGAGCCCGGTGAGCGGTCGCCGGCTGGTGACCAGGGTCAGGCAGTGCCGCGCGGCCGGCAGCAGCGGGCGTACCTGTGCCTCGTCGGCGGCGTCGTCCGCCACGATCAGCAGCCGCCGGTCGCGGGTGAGGGTGCGGAACAGCCGGCCCCGCTGTTCTGGCGGCCCGGGGATGGCCTCCTCGGGCACGCCGAGCGAGCGCAGCAGCCCGGCCAGCGCCTCGGCCGGGTCGACGCTGCCGGCGGGCGCGGCACCCGTGAACGCCCCGCCAGCGGACGCCCCACCGGCGGATGTGCCGTCGGTGAACGCGCCGCTGGCGGGCCCGGTGTGGGTGGGCGCGGTGCCGTGCAGGTCGAGGAAGAGCTGGCCGTCGGTGAACGCGGCGCCGAGGCGGTGCCCGGCGGCGACGGCGAGGGTGCTCTTGCCGGTGCCGGGCGGGCCGTGCAGCACGACGACGGAGGCGGTGGTGGCGCTGCCGTCGGTGACCCCGCTGGTGAGTTGGGCCAGCACGGCGAGTTCGGCCTGCCTGCCGACGAGGCTCGGCACGGCGGCGGGCAGCTCCGAGGGGACCACCGGGGACGCGGCGACGCCCCCGGGGCCGGGTGGCGGGCGGTGGCCGGCGCGGGCCAGCCCGACGAAGCGGTCGCGGTCCACGCCCGCGAGGCCGAGCGCGTCGGCGAGCAGCGCGACCGTACGACGCTGGGGTGTCCGGACCCGGCCGCGTTCCATCTCCCGGATGGTGCGGACGCTGGAGCCGGACGCCTCGGCCAGCTCCTCCTGGGTCAGGCCGCGGGTGCCCCGCAGCGCCCGGAGCCACTGCCCGAAACCAGCTCGATGTTGCATGCCGACGCGCATGTTCCCCCAAACCGCTGACACGTCCGCGCTCACTGAGCGTGTGTCGATCGTGGCACGGTGCTTTGGCGCGGCGGTATCCACAGTGGCGTGAGCATCGCCATAACAACCGGTGAGTAACCGGCCGACGCCGGCGATGCCGATCAGGCCCTGCCGGCGTCGGCCTGCCCCGGCGGCCCGATGCGGTGGGCGCCCGTGTAGACGTTCATGGTCCGGCCGCGCAGGAAGCCGACGAGGGTCATGCCCGCCTCCTCGGCCAGGTCGCCGGCCAGGGTGCTGGGGGCGGAGACCGCCGCGAGCAGCGGCACCCCGGCCATCCACGCCTTCTGGGTCAGCTCGAAGCTCGCCCGCCCGGAGACCAGCAGCAGGTGCCCGGCCAGCGGCAGGCGGCCCTGCCGGACGGCCCACCCGACGACCTTGTCGACGGCGTTGTGCCGGCCGACGTCCTCGCGCAGCACCACCAGTTCCCCGTCGCCGGTGAACAGGCCGGCCGCGTGCAGCCCGCCGGTGCGGTCGAAGTGGCGCTGGGCGGCGCGCAGCCGCTCCGGCAGCTCGGCCAGCAGGGCGGCCGGCACGGTGAGCGGGTCGTCCGCGACGGCGTACGGGGAACGGGTGCGCACCGCGTCGATGCTGGCCTTGCCGCAGACCCCGCAGGAGCTGGTGGTGTAGAAGTTGCGGGTCGGGTCGGCGGCCGGCTCGGGCACGCCGGGGGCGAGCACCACGTCGACCACGTTGTACGTGTTCGGGGTGTCCGGGCCGGCGCAGAGCTGGGCGGTGCGCACGTCCGCGTCGCCGCGGATCAGCCCTTCGGTGAGCAGGAAGCCGATCGCCAGGTCCAGGTCGTCGCCCGGGGTGCGCATGGTGACCGCCAGCGGCCGCCGCCGCCCCGGCCCGCCCGGCCCGACCCGGATCTCCAACGGCTCCTCGACGGAGAGGCTGTCCGGCCGGCGGGTCGCGACGCGGGCCGGCTCGGCGGCGTCGAGGTCGATCCGTAGCACGTTCCGCCGGTCAGTCGCCCGTCCCATCCCGCCATCCTGCCCGACCGGCCGCCGTGGCGAGGCGCGGACCCTGGCCGCCGGGGATGCCCGCGGCGGTGGCGGCGGCGCTCGCCGCCGGGGATGCAACGGATCCGGCGGCGATCCCGTAGCAGGGGTGTCCGAGTGGCAAGCGGGGACGAGAAGAGGTGGGTGGCCTGTGAAGCGGCCTTCCGAACGGGATCGCGAGTTCACCGAGTTCGTGACAGCCCGGTGCAGGTCCCGGCGGCGCTGGGCCTCGGCGACGACCAGATCGTCCGCTTCGCGGAGGGCATCACCGTCACCGCCGACGCGCAGACCGTGGGCGGCTGATCCACCAGCCTGCACGGCGGCCAGCGCCTCGACGGACCTCGAGGTTCGGGTCAGACGTTCGATGACTTGCCGAGGCCCACACCGTTGGCCGCTCCGACCGAGTTGACCGGGCTGCTCTGGGTGAGGGTCCGCCCGAAGCAGACCGACCACGAGTTCGCCCCGACCCCCGACGACGAGCAGACCCAGTCGCCCAGGTAGCCGCCCGAGGAGGTGTACAGGTCCATCGCCGCTGTCACGGAGTAGAGGCTGGAGCGGTTGTTGCGCACGATGACCGCCGCCTGGACGGCTCCCCCGCCCGAGGACCTGATCGCGCAGACCTGCGCGAGCACGTCGGTGACCACCGTCTTGGTGCTGGCGCAATGCCACGTGCTGGGGCTGGAGGTGATCGGGTTGGTGTTGCCGTAGGCACGCCAGGAGCCGGCTTCCGTGGCTGCGGCGGGGCCGGCCGTAGCCAGGCTCAGCCCGAGAACGGTGCTTGCGACGGCCGTGAATCGCGCGGCCATCCGGGTGATTCTCATGTCGATCCCCTCTCGGCTCCGATAGAGATGGAACTGAGGCTGGAGCCTAGCGGGGCGTCCGATTTTGGTGGGACGCGCATTTAACATTGACTTTTCCTAATGATTCTGGTTGCCGGTCGGTTCCTCCGCCTCGGCGGAGGGGGCCTCGGCCTCACCGGCCAGGACGCTCTCCAGCCAGCTCGCCACGAGTTCGGCGACCGCGTCCGGCGGGGGCATGGCGATGCCGACGGCGTTCTCGCGTCGCCACAGCTCGAAGATCACCCGCTCCTGCGGTTCGACGACGGTGTGGCCCCCGTCGCGCAGCGTCTCCACGTGCCCCTGGGTGGTCTTCTTCGTCCACATCGACCTGTTCATGCTCGGGAAGAAGATCGCCGGGCGTTCGCTGGCCAGCAGGGCGGTCTGCGCGGGGGTGCCGGCCAGGCCGAGCGCCGCGGCGGCGATCGTGCCGGCGGTCGCCGGCAGGACCACGATGCCGAGCGAGCGCCGGGCGAACTCGGTCGGGTTCAGCGCGGGGTCGCCGCTGGCGTACACCTCGTCGGCGTACCAGGCGGCGACCTGGGGCTGCACGAACCGCTCGGCGCTGGCGGTGAGCAGCACCCGCAGCGGCAGGTCGATCTCCTGGCGCAGCCAGGAGAGGTAACCGGAGGTGGCCATGGCGGCGCTGGAGCCGCAGATGATCACCGAAAGCGCGTCGTCTCGCATCCGGACAGCGTCGCGGCGCGGGGACGCCGGGGACATGGGGGAACGACCCCATCTTCGCCCCCGCCCACAGGCGGGAGTTTGGGGGTCGTCCCCCATGCCGCCGGCCGCGCCCGGCTGGCAGGTTCGTCCTCAGCCGGCCGCCCCAACGACCAGCCGGCCGAGGAGGTGAACGGGAATGAAGAAGATCACGATCCGCAAGACGGGCTCCATCAAGCTCACCACGTCGGCGCCGCTGTACTGCACCGACTGCTGCTGACCGGTCCGGCCGTCCCGGCCCCCGAGCCGGGACGGCCGTCGCCGGGTCGACCCTGGGAGGCCCCACCCGCAAGGCCCGGTCCACGCGCTGGAGGAGCGATGTCAAGCACCCGCCTGGAGTTCCATCCGCTCACCTACGTGCCGGAGCGGGACGGGGTGACGGTCGGCCGGGTCGACGCCACGTCCTTCGCCCTGCTGCCCGAGGACGGTGTCGCGCTGCTGCGCCGGCTCGCCGACGGGATGCCGGTCGGTGAGGCCGAGCAGTGGTACCGGCACACCTTCGGCGAGCCCGTCGACATGGCCGACTTCGTCGACACGCTGCGCGAACTCGGCTTCGTCCGCGCCGACGGGGAACCGCCGGCCACCGCGCCGGAGGTACGCTTCCGCCGCCTCGGCCGGGCCGCCTTCTCGCCGCCGGCCTGGGTGGCGTACGCGCTGATCGTGGTCGCCGCCGCCGTGGCCATGGTGTCCCGGCCGGAGCTGCGGCCGCACGCCTCGAACGTCTTCTTCGTCCCGTCGCTGCTGGCCGTGCAGCTCGGGCTGGCCCTGTGCCAGTCACCGGCGATCCTGTGGCACGAGTGGTACCACCTGCTCGCCGCCCGCCGGCTCGGCCTGCCGACGAAGCTGCGGGTCGGCCGCCGGCTCTACTACGCGGTGGTCGAGACCGAGCTGGACGCCCTGCTCACCGTGCCGGCCCGGCAGCGCTACCTGCCGATGCTGGCCGGGCTGCTGGCCGACGCGGTGCTCTTCGGCGCGCTGGTGCTCGTGGCCTGGGCCGGCCTGTCCGACGGCCTGTCCTGGCCGGGGCGGCTCGCGCTGGCGGTGGCGTACACGGTGCTCCTGCGGATGTCCTGGCAGTGCTACGTCTTCCTGCGCACCGACCTCTACTACGTGGCGACCACGGCGCTGGGCTGCACCAACCTGGACGAGGTGAGCCGCGCCTGGCTGCGCGACCGGCTCGCCTGGCTGCCCGGGGTGCGCCCCGCCGGGCGGCCCGACGACGACTGGTCCCCGCGCGACCGGCAGCTCGCCCCCTGGTTCGCGCTGATCACCTGCGGGGGAGTGGCGGCGCTGCTGATCACCGTCACGCTGTGGACCGCGCCGCTGGTGCTGGAGTTCGCCTCCCGGGTCTTCACCGCCCTGGCGCACGGCTCGCCCACCGGCCCCGGCTTCTGGGACTCGGTCGGCTCGCTGCTGCTGGTCACGTTCGAGATCGTGCTGCTGCCGCTGCTCGCCGGGCGTACCCGACGGCGGGCCGCCCCCGCCACGGAGCCGACGCCGGCCGGCTGAGGGCCCCGCCCGGCCGCCTCCCCTCCGACACCCCACCGCGAACCAAGGCCCCACCCAAGCGAGGAGCAACGGCATGACTGCACACCAATGGCGGATCGGGCCGGCGCCGGTCGACGGCGAGCAGGTCGATCTCGCGGTCGACTGCCACCGGGGCCTGCGTGGCCCCTACACCGGGCTGGGCAGCGTGCTGCGGCAGCTCGTGCCGCAGGCGTACGAACGCTGGCCCGACCTCGTGCAGCGGCACCTGACCGAGATCCTGTCGGCGGCCCCGGAGCTGCGCGGGACGCTCGACGCGGCCCCCGAGACGCTCACCTCGCTGGCGGTGCCCGAGGAGCGGACCCGGATCTACCCGGCCAACCGCACCCGCCGGCTGGCCCACGGCGCGACGGAGTTCCTCGCCGGCCACGCCACCCGCGCCGGCCGCCTCCCGCTGCGGCTCGCGTTCGACCGGGTGGACCAGGCGGACCCCACCGACCAGGAGTTCCTGGCCATCTTCCTGCGACGGGTGCGACCCGACGTGGTGCGGGTGCTCGTCGGCACCGACGGCGCACCGCTGGAGCCCGAGCTGACCGGCGCCCTCGACCGGTACGCCGACCGGCTGCCGGAGCTGCCCCGGGCCGTCGGCCCGGCCGGGCGCGGGCCGGAGGAGCTGCTGCGGGCGTACGTCGACGCCGACGGCACCTCCACCGACCCGGCGGAGTCGGCCGCGTACCGGCGGGCCGATCCGCAGGCGCGGACGGCGCTGCACGACGCGCGCGCCGCGCTGCTGCGCGAGCGGGGCGAGTGGAGCCTGGAGCTCGGCGCGATCCCCTGGCACCTGGAGCGGGGCAGCGACCCCGCCGGGGCCGGCGCGGAGGCGTTGTACGAGGCGGCACGGCACTGCGGCGCGCTGGGCTACTACCACGCGGTGATCGACTACGGGACCCGCGGCCGGGCGGTCGTCGACCCGGACACGCAGATGGAGCGGTTCTGGCTGCTCAGCACGCGGGCGAGCTCGGCCATGGTGGTGCTCGGCCGCACCGTCGAGGCGGAGCCGACGTACCTCGACCTGCGCAGCCGCTACGCGGACCCCGAGTTGCAGATGTCCACCGGGTACGCGCTGGCCATGCTCTACACCCGTTTTCATCCCGAGGAGCTGAAGGATCACCACCTGGCCCGGGGCTACATCAACAACTCCATCGCGATCGCCTCGCTCCTGCCCGACCCGCAGAAGCGCGCCTTCCACTCGGTGTTCCAGAACAACGGGCTGGCGCTGATCGAGATGCGGCTCGGCCGGGTGGCGGCGGCGCTGCGGCTGGTCGACGACGGGCTCGACCGGCTCGACCGGGAGCTGCCCGGCGACAAGCACCGGCTGCACCGCTCGGTGCTGGTGCACAACCGGGGCAAGGCGTACCTGGCCCTGGGCCGGCTGGAGGAGGCCCTGGTCGACCTGACCCGGGTCATCGAGCTGGACCCGAACTACGCCGACTACTACTTCGACCGGGCCGACGTGCGGCGGCGGCTCGGCGACCTCACCGGCGCGGTGGCCGACTGCGACACGGCGATCAGCCTGTCGCCGCCGTTCTTCGAGCTGTACTACAACCGGGCGGACCTCAAGGCCGAGCTGGGCGACGCGGCCGGGGCGATCGCCGACTTCGGCTACGTGGTGGAGCTGGAGCCCGACCAGCTCGACGCCCGGGTGAACCTGGTCAGCCTGCTGCTCGACGACGGGGCCGTCGACGCCGCCCGCCCGCACGTCGAGGAGGGGCTGCGGCGGCACCCCGCCGAGGCCCGGCTGCTGCACCTGCGGGGCGTGCTGGCGCTGGCCGACGGGGCGGAGGCGGACGCCCGCCGCTACCTCGACGAGGCGCTGGCGGCCGACCCGGGGCTGGTCGCCGCGCTGGCCAGCCGGGCCGCCCTCGCGTTCGACGGCGGGGACCACGGCAGGGCCGTCGCCGACCTCACGGCCGCGCTCGCGGCGGACGGCGACAATCCGGACCTGCTCTACAACCGGGGGTTCGTCCACGAGGCGGCCGGCCGGTGGGCGGAGGCGGTCGCCGACTACGACCGGGCCCTGGAGCTGCCCGGCGCGGACCGGGCGGAGCTGATCGGCCGGCGCGCCCGCTGCCAGGCGGAACTCGACGGAACCGTCGCCGGCGGGCCCGGCGGGGCGGTCGGGCGGCCGGACCTGGCCGGCGCGCGATGACCACCACGGTCCCCCACCGCGCGACGACCGAACGGGACCGGGCCGTCCCCGCCGGCGGCCCGGGGCCGGACCGGGCCGTCCCGGTCGGTGGGCCGGAGCTGCGCGAGTTCATGCGGAACTGGGCCACCGGCGTGGCGGTGGTCACCAGTCGCGCGGCCGGGCACCCCGTCGGCTGCACCGTCAACGCGTTCACGTCCGTGTCGCTGCGTCCGCCGCTGCTGCTCGTCTCGCTGGCCCGGACCAGCCGCACCCTCGCCGCGATCACCGCCGAGGGCGGTTTCGCGGTGAACCTGCTGGGCCGCCGGCAGCGCGTGCTGGCCGACCGGTTCGCCACCGGCGTCGTCGAGGACCGGTTCGCCGGGGTGGCGTACCGCGTCCTCGACGGGATGCCGCTGCTCGACGGGGCGATGGCGGCGGCCGTGTGCGCGGTGACCCAGCTGATCGCCGCCGCCGACCACGTGCTGGTGCTCGGCACTCCGTACTGGTGCGAGGCCACGGGCGACGCCGACCCCGCCGTCTTCCTCGGCGGCCGCTACCGGACGGTCAGTCCGGCCTGACCTGCTCGCGGACCCGGGCGGCGTAGCGGCTCAGCGCCGCCCGGTTGGCCTGCTCGGTCTTGGCGATCAGGCTCGCCACGTGCTTCTCCACGGTGCGCGGCGAGATGAACAGCTCGCTGGCGATGCGCCGGTTGTCGGACCAGTCCGCCATCAGCTGGAGCACCTCGTACTCCCGCTCGGTCACGCCGATCATCCGCAGCGGCTGCGGGACCCGGCTCCCGGTGCGCCGGTGCGGCACCACCACCCCGAGGTCGCGTAGCTGGGCCCGGCAGGCGCGGGCCGGCGCCGGCACCCCCGCCAGCCGGAAGTACTCCTCCGCGCCGCGCAGCCAGTCGACCGGCTCACCCCACCGGTCGGCGTGCGCACAGGGTGCGACGAGCCGCAGCCCGAGGTGGAGCGCGACCGGGTGGGCAGGGGCCCGGCGGAGGGCCGCCACCGTCGCGCCGGCGGCCTCCCGGTCGCCCCGCCGACCCAGCAGCACCGCCCTCGCCAGCAGGGCGAACTGCCGGTTCCAGTGCAGCCGCCCGGCGGGCGTGCCACCGGCGTCGCCGCAGCGCACCCCGTCGGCGTCGCCGCGCAGCACGGCCAGCAGCAGGGCCAGCCCGTGCTGGCCGGCGAGCGGATAGGGCGCGGGACAGCCGGCGTCGTACGCCGCCGCCCGGTCCAGCTCCCGGCGCGCCCGCACCGGGTCCTCCTCCAGCAGCGCGCACACCGCCCCGGCCATGCCGTACGCGAGGGCCGCCGCCTCCCCGCCGTCGCCCGGCAGGCCCGCCAGCACCGCGTCCAGCTCGTGCCGTCGCCCGCGGTGCCCCGCGCAGACGGCCCGGACGAGCGACAGCAGCGGCCCGGACTCGCCCAGCCCGAGCCGCTGCGCCTCGGCCGCGCACTCCCCGACGAGCCGCTCGGCCTCGGCGTACTCGGCCCGCAGGGCGAGGTCCCAGGCGAGCCGGACCTCGACCGTGTGGCGCAGCGCGTGGGCACCGAGCTGCCGGGCCCGTTCCGCGCCGCGGGCCAGCCCGTCGGCGTCCCCGGTCAGCAGCCACCGCTGCTCGGCGAGCAGGACGGCGGCCCGGGTGCGCCACAGCGGCAGGTGGTGCCGCTCGGCGATCCGGCGCATCCGGGTGAAGCAGGGCTGGGCCCCCTCCGGCCCGGTCCGGCGGGCCAGCACGCCCCGCGCCTGCCAGCCGAGGCAGGCGACGCCGGGCAGCCCGGCGCTCTCCGCCGCCGCGGCGGCGCGCGTGGCGAGCCGGGTGGCCCGCCCCGGGGCGTCCAGGCCCAGGTGTGCGGCGACGGCGTCGACCGGCGCGGTCTGCCGCTCGGACGCACCGGGACCGAGCAGCGTCCGGGCGGATTCGAGCTGCGCGGCGGCGTCGGCGCGCCGCCCGGCGAGCAGGGCGAGCCTGGCGAACAGGACGTGCACGGCCGCCAGCCGCTCGGGCGGGACCGCCGGGTGGCACAGGTCGTCGAGGCTGTCGAGCAGCCGCAGCCCGCGCCCGGCCTCGCCGCTCTCCAGCAGCGCGCACAGCAGCTCGTGCAGCACGTCGGCGCGCAGTGCGACGTCGACGCCCGCCGTCGCCAGCCGCCACGCTTCGTCGAGGGTCGCGGCGGCCGACCCGAGCCGCCCGGCGTTGAGGTCCCGACGGCCGGCGAGGGCGAGCAGCCGTACGGCGCCCGGCACGTCGCCCGCCAGCCGGGTGAGCCTGGCCGTGAACCGGCACCACTCCCCGGGCAGGCCCGGGTGCAGCTCGTTCACCGCGTCCACCGCCTGATCCGCGAGAGTGGCCTGGTCGGTGGGGGTGAGCTGGCCGAGCAGGGCGACAGCGGTGGTGGTGGTGTGGAACGCGTACCAGTCGTGGTCGCCGCCCTCGGCGGTGACGAGGCCGGCAGTGACCGCCGCGCGCAGGTGCCCGAGCAGGTCGTCCTGCCCCATCTTCAGCGCCAGGCCGAGCACGGAGACCGGGAACCGCCCGCCGATCACGGCCGCGGCGGTGAGCAGGTGCCGCCCGGCGGGGCCGAGTCGTTCGGCCTGGTCGGTGACGCTGCGCCGCACGGTCGTCGGCACCTCGGTGCGTACGCCGTCGACCAGCCGGCACCCGTCGGCCTGCACCACCAGGTTGCCGCTGTCCAGCATGGCGCGGAGCAGTTCCGCAGCCAGGAACGGGTTGCCGGCGCTGTCGCGGCAGAGCCGGTCGAGGACCGGCTCCGCTATCCGCTCGGCGTCGAGGCCCAGCCGGGACGCCACCAGCAGGCGTACGGCGTGCCGGCCCAGCGGTCCGAGGCGCAGGACCGTGCCGCTGTACCGTCGGCCCAGGGCCTGCGCCAGGTCCCACGCCGGCCCCGGCTCGGCGCGGAGGGTGGCCAGCAGCAGCGTGCCCTGGTCGGCGAGGTTGTCGGCCAGGTACTCCACCACGGCCAGGGTCGCCGGGTCGGTGTCGTGCAGATCCTCCAGGGCGAGCAGGCAGCCCCGCCCGGCCCCCGTGACCGAGAGCAGCCGCAGCACCGCCTCGGCGAGCAGCACGGGCGACGGGGAACCCGCCGCACCCGCCGCCAGGTCCACGGGGATGAGCCGGCCGAGGGCGGACCGGTAGGGCCGCAGGCTCGCGTGTTCGAGGACGGGCCCGGTGCGGGACAGGGGGGCGAGCGCCTCGGTCAGGGGGCGCAGCGCCACGGCCCGGCCGGTCGAGCCGGCACGGCCCAACAGCACCGCCATGCCGGCCTGCCGCCCGTGGTGCGTCGCCTCCAACGTCAGCCGGGACTTCCCCAGGCCGTCGCCGCCGACCAGGAAGATCGCTCCGCCGCAACCCGCGCGGGCCTGCTCCAGCGCCTCGCGCAGCAGCGCATGCTCGGAGTCCCGGCCGACCAGCACGGGCAGCTCCGGGTGGTGGTCACCTGCTGACATGTGCACCTTCCGTCCACCTCGAAGAACGTCCCGCCCGGCTGAAGGAGCGGTCGTGACCGGCCGGACCCGAGGAGTGGGGCGGACATCGGAACGTAACGTTCCTGAGCCGTCACTCTAGGAAGTAAGTAACAAGATTTACAGGCCCGCCGGATCGACCTCCGGCGCTTCGCCTGTCGACTGCGCGACATGCTCCCACGGCCCCACCTGGCGGTACGGTGACCGCGTGGGGGACTGGGCGGCGGTCGTGCTGGCGGGCGGGGCCGCGCGCCGGATGGGCGGCGTGGACAAGCCCGGCGTGCCGGTGGGCGGCCGGTCGATGCGCGACCGGGTGCTCGACGCCGTCGCCGACGCCGACGTCCGGATCGTGGTGGGCCCGGCCGGACCGGTGCCGCCGGGCGTCCGGTCGACCCGGGAACGCCCCCCGGGCGGCGGGCCGGTGGCCGCCGCCGCTGCGGGCGTGTCCCTGCTGCCCGCCGGCACGACGGCCGTGGCGCTGCTCGCCGCCGATCTTCCCCTGCTCACCCGGGACGCGGTGCACCTGCTGCGCGAGCACCTCGCCGATCCGGCCGTGGACGGGGTGTGCCTCGTCGACGGCGACGGCCGGCGGCAGCAGCTCTGCGGGATGTGGCGGGTCGCGCCACTGCGGGCCGCGCTCGGTCGCCTCGCCGCCGCCCGGGGCGGCTCGCTCGACGGCGCGGCGGTGCGGGCCCTGCTCGCCGGGTTGACGGTGCGCGACGTGCCCTGGTCCGGGACGGGCCCGCCGCCCTGGTTCGACTGCGACACTGACGAGGACGTACGCCGGGCGGAGGAGTGGACACGATGACGGTGCTGGAGGACTGGGTGACGGCGGCCTGCGCGGAGCTGGGCCTCGACCCCGCCGAGGTGCCGGTGGCGGTCGTGCTCGACCTGGCCCGGGACGTCGCGCACCAGGTGCTGCGGCCGGGGGCGCCGGTCTCCGCGTACCTGCTGGGGCTGGCCGTGGGGCGCGGGGCCGACCCGGCCGTGGCGGCCGACCGGCTCGGCGCGCTGGCCGGCGGTTGGCCGGTCGAGCTGGGCGACCGGCCCCCGGCCTGACAGCCGTGGTGGCCCCGGCCTGACGGCTGCGCCGGACCCCGGCCCGACGGCCGGACCCCGGCCCGACGGCCGGACCCCGGCCCGACGGTCCCGGGCCGACGGCTGCCCCGGGCAACGGTGTCCGATCCCGGTCCGGCCCGATCCGGGTTCCGGGCGAGCTGGGTAGGGTGATCGCAACGGACGGAGGCGATCATGACGGTAGGCCACCCCTCGACGCCGGCCTCGGACCCGCCCGGCGGCCCCCCGGAGCACGGCGGTCCGTCGGCGTCCGGCGGCCCGTCGGAGCACCAGCACGAGTCGATCCTGCTGGACGAGCCGACCACGGCCGACCTGCGGGCGAAGGTGACCCAGGCATGGCGCGAGTTCGCCCGGGCCCTCGCCGAGCGGCTGCAAGAGCTGCCCGCCGGCACGCACGTCGAGCTGACCCTCGACCCCACCGCCTCCGGCACGGGCGACGCCATCTACTCCATCAGCATCGACCTCGCCGACGACGGCCGGCTCTCCGCGTGGGCCGTCGGCAACGCGACCCTCCCGCAGGGCTACCGGCTGGACCGGGCGGCCGTCGCCGACATGGTGGCGCTCGGCTGGTCGCCGCCCGGGGTGGTCGAGGGCTCCGGCGAGAACTTCGGCCTCACCGGCGACACCGCCGAGGCGACCCGGCTGGCCGCCCTGCTCTCCCGCACCCTGCGGGACGTCTACGGGGCACCGCACCCGGCGTTCCTGGTCTACCTGGTGCACGACGCCGAGGGCGGGCCCGTGCCGGTGGAGCCGCTGGGCACCGCGCGCAGCGAGTTCGGCCCGGACCAGGACGTCGAGGCGGACCTCGACGAGGCGCTGGCCGCCGCCCAGGGGCCGCGCACCGACGTGCTGGCCCTGGCCGAGCAGGTGCGGACCGTGGTCTCCGCCATGCTCAAGTCCGACTCCGACAAGTTGCAGGTCGACTCCGACGGCGACATCAACATCCGGGCCGGGTCGGCGATGGTCTTCGTCCGGGTCCGCGACAATCCACCGCTGGTCGACGTCTTCTCGCCGGTGCTCACGGAGGTCGAGCCCACCGAGCGGCTCTACGTGAAGCTGTCCGAGCTGACCAACCGGATGCCGATCGGGCGGCTCTACTGCGCCGACGACACGGTGTGGGCGTCCATCCCGGTGTTCGGCCGCGACTTCCAGGCCACCCACCTGATGCTGGCCGTGCAGGTGATGACCGGCCTCGCCGACGAGCTGGACGACCGGCTGCACGGCGAGTTCGGCGGGAAGCGGTTCTTCGGCGAGGGCGACAAGCCCGGCCGGCGGGACCAGGGCGAGCACCGCACCGGCATGTACCTCTGAGGCCGGCCGGCCGCCGGCAGCCCCGAGGCGGCGGCAGCTCTGCCGGCCGCGGAGCCACGACGACGGAAGGCGGGTGGGGCCCGGTCGGCCCGAGTGCCGGGCCCCACCCGCCGGCTCGGTGGGTCAGGTCGCCGGGAGCCAGGCGAGCCTGACCGGCCCGGCGACGCCGGCCGGGTCGTCGGCCCGCAGGCCGGCGTCGGAGACGGTCCAGAGGACGCCGTCGACCAGCAGTGACCGGCTGACCGGCGCGCGACCGGGGTGGGTGACCGTGCCGGCCGGCGCGACGGTCGCCCCGGCGACCCGCAGCAGGAGCAGCCCGCCGTCGTGGACGGGGAGCGCCACCAGCCCCGTCCGGGGGTCGTGCAGGAAGGCGTGCGGGTCGAACTCCACGGCCGAGCCGGCCCCCGGCACGTGGTAGCGGGCCAGCCGGGTGGGCCGGGCCGGGTCGGCCACGTCGAACAGGGAGACCTGGAGGCCCTGCGCCCGCCCGTCGGCGTCCGCCTCCTGCCCGACCCCGAGCAGCCGCCCCGGCCCCGCCGGGTGCAGGTACGCCGAGTAGCCGGTGATCTTCAGCTCGCCGGTGACCCGGGGCGTCGCCGGGTCGGTCAGGTCGAGCGTGTAGAGCGGGTCGGTGCGCCGGAAGGTCACCACGTGACCGGTGGGGCCCAGGTAGCGCACCGAGTGGATCCGCTCGCCCCGGCCCAGGCCGGTGACCGCGCCGACCCGGGTCAGCAGGTCGCCCCGCCGGGTCAGCACGTACACCCCCGACTCGGTCGCCGGCCGGGTGCCCCGGTCGTCGCCGCTGGTGGTGGCCACCCGCAGGTGGCCCTGCCACTCCGACAGGGCGTACTGGTCGAGTAGCGTGCCCGGCACGGTGCCGGCGGCCAGGTAGCGGGGGCGGCCCGGCGCGCGGGTGTCGAACTGGTAGATCGCTGTGCCCGGGTCGCGTCCCGCCGGCCCGCCCCAGCCGCGCGGCCGGAGCTGGCCCGGCCGCTGCCGCTGCCCCGCGAGGTAGAGGCTGCCGGCGGTGCCGTAGACGGTCTCCGCGTCGCCGGCCACGCTCACCGGGTCGCCGTCGCCGAGGCGGCCGGCGGCCAGGTCGAAGCTGAGCACGGTCAGCAGGGCCGTGCCGGTGCTGTCGGCCGTGGCGGCCAGCCGGTCGCAGCCGACCCGGCCGTCGCCGCGCCGGTCGCCCTCGGTCCAGTCGTACGCCGGCAGCCACGCGTCCAGGTCGGCCCGGCCGACCGCCGCCCGGTTCGCGGCCAGCCGCTGCGCCTCGGTGACCCCGTCGCCCAGCTCGGGGAGGGCCAGCCGGGCCTGGGAACGGACCACGACCCGGGCCGTCGGGCCGGTCAGCCGCGCGTCGAGCAGGCTCCCGTCGATCCGGTACGTCCCGACCAGCGCGGGCCGCCCGGCCAGGTCCACCAGCAGCAGCCTGGCCCCGGGGGGTCCCCCGGCCGGCCGGCGGGCCGACGTGCCGTTCGGGAGCATCGGCGTGCCGTCCCCGAGCAGCACCAGCGCCCGGTCGGCGTGCAGCAGCAGGCTGCTGCCCCGGGACCCGAGGCGCGCGTCGTCGCCGGTCAGGTCGAGCCGCCCGGTCGTGCGCCGGGTGGCCGGGTCGACGACCCGCAGCACGCCCCCCGTGACCGTGACGATCCGCCGGCCGTCGGTCTTGACCAGGTCCGGCTCGTCGGCACCGGGCTCGTGGACGTTGGTGCCGGAGTGTTCCGGCGTCGCGCCCTGCGCCGCCCGCGCCCCGTCCCCCACCCCGGGCGTCGGCAGCGGCTCGCCGGCCCCGCCCGCGGCGAAGCTGGTCCGCCAGCCGGGCTGGAAGCCCCACGGCCCGACCGAGGCGGAGGCGGCGGCGCGCAGCCGGGCCAGCGCGTCGGCGCAGGTGTCGAAGGAGACCAGCCGGGGCGCGGCGGTCGGTGGCTCCGGTTCCGGGGCCGGCCACGCGGCGGCGCTGCCGGCCAGCAGGGTCAGGGCGGCCAGCGTGCCGGCGGCGGCGGTGACGGTTGCCCGGGTCATGCCCGCTTCGACGCCCCGTGCCCGACTCCGGTTCCCGCGCCCGGCCGGGCCGCTCAGGTCGGCGTCCTCAGGTGGAGGGGCCGACGCCGGGGGAGTCGGCGAGGCGGGAGAGCACGATGGTGCTGCGGGTGGAGGTCACGAACGACTCGGCGCGCAGCCGTTCGAGGGCCTCCTCCAGGTGCGAGATGTCCGCCGCGCGCAGGTGCACCAGCGCGTCCGCCTCCCCGGAGACCGTGTACGCCCCGACCACCTCCGGATGCCGGCGGACGGCGACCCCGATCTGGGCCGGGGTGGTCCGCCCGGCGCAGAACAGCTCGACGAACGCCTCCGTGGTCCAGCCGACGGCGGCCGGGTCGACGACGGCCGTGAATCCCCGGATCACCCCGGCGGCGCGCAGCCGGTCCACCCGGCGCTTGACGGCCGGGGCGGAGAGCGAGACCCGGCCGCCGATGTCGGCGTACGAGGCGCGGGCGTCGGCCACGAGCAACGCAATGATTCGTTGATCCACCGCGTCTATCTGCAACGTTCCGCCCTCAGGAAGCAATGGTTGTGGCTGTTACCAAGGTTGAAGGCTACCTACTCTTGGTGTCCGTGAACCAGCACCGGATCCCCCGAAAGCGGACATATCTCATGTGTTCGCCCGAGCACTTCGCCGTCGCGTACGCGATCAATCCGTGGATGGACGTCAGCACGCCCGTCGACGCGGAGCTGGCGGTCAGGCAGTGGGACCGGCTGCGCGAGGCGCTGCTCGGCCTCGGTCACGACGTGCACCTGCTCACCCCCGAGCCCGGCCTGCCCGACATGGTGTTCGCGGCCAACGGCGCGTTCGTCGTCGACGGGACGGTCTACGGCGCCCGGTTCAAGCACGAGCAGCGGGCCGCCGAGGCCGCCGCGCACCGCGCCTTCTACGAGGAGCGGGGCTGGCACTTCATCGCCCCGAACGAGACCAACGAGGGCGAGGGCGACTTCGCCTACCTGCCGGACGCGCACGGCGGGCTGGTCCTCGCCGGCCACGGCTTCCGCACCGAGCTGCCGGCGCACGCCGAGGCGCAGGAGGCGCTCGGCCGGCCGGTGGTGTCGCTGCACCTGGTCGATCCGCGCTTCTACCACCTCGACGTGGCGCTGGCCTCGATCGACGACGGGAACGTCGTCTACTACCCGGGTGCCTTCTCGGCGGCCAGCCAGCGGGTCCTCGCCCAGCTCTTCCCCGATGCGATCGTCGCGGACGACATCGACGCCCTGGCGTTCGGCCTGAACCTGGTCAGCGACGGCGCGAACGTGGTCCTGAACAGCGAGGCGTCCCGGCTTGCCGGCAAGCTGAAGGCGGCCGGCTACACCCCCGTGCCGGTCGAGCTGACCGAGGTGCGCAAGGGCGGCGGCAGCGTGAAGTGCTGCATCGCGGAGCTGCGCGCCTGACCGGGGCGGCCCGCCCGCGCACGGGCCGGTCCCGCCTGGGGGGAGGCCGGCCCGTGCGGTGTGGTCGGGCGGGCGTTCAGCCCAGCGTGGCCAGCTCGTTGATCAGGACGTTGGAGAGCACCTGGCCGTCGCGTTGCACCTTGCGCAGGTACCACTTCTGCTGGGGTGTTCGCGGCTGGTTGAACTGCCACGCCCCGCGCGGGCTGTCGATCTGGCCGATCTTGCCCAGCGCCAGGTTGACCTGCTGCGGGGTCGGGTCGCCCCCGGCCAGCCGGATCGCCTTGTCCAGCACCTGCGCCGCGTCGTACGACGCCATCGCGTAGGTGGTCGGGGACGCGCCGTGCGTCTTGCGGTACGCCGACGCGAAGGTGCGGTTGGCGGTGTTGTTGAGGTCGGCGGAGTAGTTGAGCGAGGTCACGATGTTGCGCGCCTCCACCTCCTGCACCTCGTCGAGCACCGTGCCCTCGGTGAGGAAGCCGGGCGCGTAGACCGGGCCCGTCCATCCCTCGCGGTAGAGCTGCTTGATGAACTGCACCGCCGCCGGCCCGGCGAAGTGGCAGAAGATCGCGTCCGGCTGGCGGGCCAACGCCGTGCGGATGTCGGCCGCGTACGCGGTGCCGCCGGGCGTGCTCGTGGCGTCGGTCCAGATCACCGGGTCGGCGATCCGGGGGTCGCTGGACCCGGCCGTGCTGAACTGGGCCTGGAGCCCCTGGATCACGTCCCGCGAGCCGAGGTTGTCGGGGGCGACGATGGCGACCCGGCTGCCGGCGGGCAGGCGCTGCGCCATGTACGGGCCGATCGCCCGGCCCGGCTCGTCCAGCACGTAGGAGGTGCGCCAGATGTAGACGACGCTCTGGAGGCTCTTCGGCGAGGCGTTGGAGCCGATCAGCGGCACCCGGGCCTTCTCCACGGTGTCCCGGATGCCCACCATGACGGCCGAGTTGACCACGCCGGTGAGCGCCAGCACGCCCTGCTTGAGCAGGCTGTCGACGGCCGCCTGGCCGGTCTTGGCGGTCTCGCCCTCGTCGGCGGTCACCACCGTCACGGGATGCCCGCCGAGCTGCTGGCCGTTGAGGGTGAGATAGAGCTGGAAGCCGTTGACGATCTCGTCGCCGATGGCCTTGAAGCCACCGGTCTGCGGTGCGATGAGACCGATCTTGACCGGCTTGCCGGTGGGGGCCGCCGGCCCTTCGTCGCCGTCCGTGGCGCAGGCGGCGGTCAGGCCCGTGGTACCGAGGGCGGCCAACAGTTGGAGTGCCCGCCTGCGGTTCATCTGGGACACCGAGTTCCTTCCGGGAGCTGAGCTGGGCCGATACCGTCCCCTCGGCGTTCTACCGGTTCGACGACGCTGCGTCAATGTTCAGTGATCAAAGTGCAAGGTTCGCAGCCCACGGGCCACCTCCGGCCAGGCGGCCGACTCCGGGTCGATAAGCCCGAAATGCTCGCACCCGGGAAGCTCCACGAGCTGCACCGGGCTGCCGGCGGCCCGCGCGGCGGCGGCGTACGACCGGCTCATCCCCACCGGCACCTGCCGGTCCAGCAGGCCGTGCAGGATCACCGTCCGTGTCGGGGTGGGCACCAGCAGGCGGGGGTCGGCGGCGGCGTACCGCCGCGGGTGTTCCGCCGGCCCGCCGCCGAGCAGCGCGGCCACCGCCCCACCGTCCAGGTCCAGCCGATGAGCCTCGGCCAGGTCCGCGACCGGGGCGAGCGCCAGCACCCCCGCCACCGTCCCCGGCGCGGTGGCGGCGGCGTACAGGGCGAGGTGGCCGCCGGCCGAGTGGCCGACCAGCAGCGGCGGCCCGGGGCGCACCCGGTCGCCCAGCACCGGCCCGGCCAGCCCGGGCAACGCCGCGACCCCCGCCAGCACGTCGGCCAGGGTGCCCGGCCAGCCGCCGCCCGGCTGGCCGGTGCGCCGGTACTCCAGCTGGGCCACCGGGTAGCCGAGCGCGGCCAGCGCCGCCGCGAGCGGCCCGGTGTGGCCACGGTCGTACTCGGCCCGCCAGAAGCCGCCGTGCACCACCACGACCAGGGGCAGCGGCGGGCCGTCCCCCGCCGGGCGGCGCAGGTCGGCGACCTGGTCCGGGTGCCCGCCGTAGGCGACGGTGGCGTCCGGCGCGGGGGCGGGGCGGTCGAGCACGGAGCGGGGGTCGGCGGGCATGCCGGCGACGGTAGCGCGGCGGACGGCCCCGCCGGGGGACACCCGTCACTAGGTGCCGGTCCCGACGAGCGGGCGGCCCACCGCCTGGGTCAAGATGGAACGCATGACCGAAGCGCACTCCGCTGGACAAGACGACGAGCCGGGCCACGACGGCACCGGGCGATCCGGCACCGTGGTGGTGGTCGGCCCGGACGGCCGCCCGGTCGGCACCGTGCAGACCGACGACGCCGCAGGCGAGGACCCGACCCGCCTGGTCGAGCAACCCGCCAAGGTGATGCGGATCGGCAGCATGATCAAACAGCTGCTGGAGGAGGTCAAGGCCGCCCCGCTCGACGACGCGAGCCGACACCGGATGCGGGAGATCCACGAACGGTCGATCGTCGAGCTGAAGGAGGGCCTGGCCCCCGAGCTCCGCGACGAGCTGGAGCGGATCTCGCTGCCCTTCACCGAGGACAAGGCGCCCAGCGAGGGCGAGCTGCGGATCGCCCACGCCCAGCTCGTCGGCTGGCTGGAGGGGCTGTTCCACGGCATCCAGGCGGCCCTGGTGGCGCAGCAGATGGCCGCCCGCGTCCAGCTCGAACAGATGCGTTCCGGCCGGCAGGCGCTGCCCAGCGGGCCCGCCGGGATGATGCCGGGCATGCCGGGCATCGGCCACCCGCAGGGCGGCGAGGGGCACAGCACCGGGCAGTACCTCTGACCGTCGCGCGCCGGGTCCGCGCGGGCCCGGCGCGCGTCTCACCCCACCCCGAAGACCTTCTCCAGGTACGCGGCCACGCCGTCGGCGGAGTTCGCCGCCGTCACCTCGTCGGCGATCGCCAGGACGGCGGGGTGCGCGTTCGCCACCGCCACCCCCCGGCCGGCCCAGGTCAGCATCGGCACGTCGTTGGGCATGTCGCCGAAGGCCAGCACGTCCCGCTCGTCGATCCCGAGCCGGGCGCAATACCATGCCAGGCCCGCCGCCTTGGTCACCCCGGCCGCCGAGATCTCCACCAGCCCCGTGTACGACGAGTGGGTCGCCTCGGCCAGCCCGCGCAGCGCCCCGGCGACCACCTCCAGGAACACGTCCGGGTCCTGTTCCCTGGCGCGGGCCAGCAGCTTCACCGCCGGCACCGAGTGCAGCTCCTCCGGCGAGGTGATCGCCCGGATCGCCTCCGCGTCGGCGTCCCAGCGCAGCGGATAGCCGGCCTCGTGCCGCATCTCCCGGCTGTCCACGATCTCCACCGCGAAGCTGACCCCGGGCACCTCGGCCCGCAGCCGCCGGGCCACCTCGGCGAGCAGCTCCGGCGCGAGCGGGTCGGCCCGGAGCACCTCGTCGGCCACCGGGTCGTACACCACCGCGCCGTTGGCGCAGATCGCCGGCAGCGGCTCGGCGAGCTGCTCGTACACCAGTTGGAGCCAGCGGATCGGGCGGCCGGTGACCAGCACGACCGGCGTGCCCCGCGCGGACATCCGGGCCAGCGCGTCGCGGGTGCGGGGGCTGAGCGTCCGCTCGTCGGTGAGCAGGGTCCCGTCGATGTCCGTGGCGACCAGCCGAGGTGTCTCTCCCATCACCGGGAGAGTAGTCGGTCCAGGTAGACCGCGACTCCGTCGTCGTCGTTGCGCAGCGTCACCTCGTCGGCGGCGGCGCGGACGGTCGGGTGGGCGTTGGAGACGGCCACCCGGGACCACCCGGCCCACTCGAACATCGGCAGGTCGTTGGGCATGTCGCCGAAGACCAGCACGTCGGCCGGGTCCACCCCGAGCCGCTGCGCCACGACGTGCAGCCCGGACGCCTTGTCGACCCCGGGCGGGGAGATCTCGACGAAGCCGAGCCCGGCCTGGGTGAGCGCGGCCACCTCGGGGCCGATGATCCGGCGGGCGGTCTCCAGCAGCGCGTCGATCTGATGGTCGGCGGTCCGGGCGAACGCCTTGATCACGTCGGTGGCGAGGCACTCGTCGCGGGTGCGCGGCTCGAACAGGTCCGGGTACGGCCAGCTCGGGTGGTAGTCGCCCCAGAGCGGGGCGCCGGCCTCGCCGGACGCCTCGACCATCACGGTGAGCGGGCCGACCTCGGCCTCCAGCTCGGCGAGCAGCCGCGCCAGCACCTCCCGGGGGAGCCGCTCCTCGCGCAGCACCTCCGGCCCGGCCGGGTCGCTCTGGTCGACCACCCAGCCCCCGCCGGCCAGCACCAGGAAGTCGGCGGCCCGGATGTCGTTGCGGGTGAGCTCGGTGAGCCGTGGCCCCCGGCCGGTCGCGCCGACCACCGGGATGCCGGCGGCCCGCACCCGGTCGAGCACCTCGTGGGTGTACGCGGAGACGGTCTCGTCGCTGCGGACCAGCGTCCCGTCGAGGTCGGTGGCGATCAGCTTGGGCAGCCCCGGGCGGGTCATGGCTCCTCCTTCGCCCGCCGCCGTCGCGCCGGCCCTGTCTCTGGGTCGTCGGTGCCTCGACCGGCAGTGACGGCGGGCAGCTACCGTACCTCGCGCAACCGGGCGCGACCATGGCTTCCCGACGAACCGGGCGGCAACTCGACACCACGCCCAGGTTGCGCGGCTCCTGGCCGGGGCGGACCCCCGGTCCGGCCACGGCCGGGGCCGGACCTCCTGGTGAGCAGGGGCCCCTTCTCCGCCGTGGGCGTCGACCGGGCCCCTTCCGTGCTCCGGGCGCTACTCCGGGCGGGCGAAGGGGGCCGTCGGCTGCACGGTGAGGTCGACCGGCCCGGGCAGCGCGTCGGTCTCCTCGGCGGTCGGGCGCTCCGCGCGTGGCGCGCCCTCGGCCGGTGGCCCGGCGTCGGCCCGGCCGGCGAGGTAGAGCGCCGCCGCCAGCAGCACGCAGGCCGCGAAGGCCGCCACCAGCCCCCGGCCGTATTCCACCTGGAAGCCGTCCTCGGAGGAGTAGAGGGCCTGCCGGCCCGAGTCGTCCAGCGACAACGAGGCGGCGACCAGGACGCCGATCAGGGCCGTCGACAGGGCGAGGCCGGCCACCCGCGCGTCGTGCCGCACGGCGGCGCTGCCCCGCAGGGCCAGGGCGGCAGCCGTGACCAGCGCGAACAGGCCCACCAGGTAACCCAGGCCGAAGCCACCCACGTCGGACACCCCGCCCGGCACCCGCAGCGTGTCGCCCTCGGGGCCCCCGGTCGGCACGGTCATCACCAGCCACTCCCCGACCAGCGAGGCGAACGCGGCCACCGCGCCGAGGCCGGCCGCCACCAGCGGGATCCGCCGGTCCCGCCCGAGCCGGGACAGCGGGCGACCCACCCGCCCCGGCGGGCCGGGCTCGGACCCACCCCACTCCAGGACGGTGGCGTCGCCGGACCGGCTGTCCTGCCGGGGGATGGGAAGCTCCTCGGACATCGGCCACCTCTCCGCGTTCGCGGGCCTGGACCCCGTGGGCCTGAGCCGAATCATGACACAGCAGACACGGCGCGGCCGGGAACGCGACCCGCCGCGATCGGCGTGGACGGATCCCGGGCAGCGGGTCGCCCGCCGCCCGGCTTTCGGTTAGCGTCGGCTCATGCCTATCCGTACCGCTTCCGCACGTTGGCAGGGTGACCTCACCGAGGGCTCCGGCACGGTCCGCACCGGCAAGGGCGGGCTCCAGGGAAACTACTCCTTCAAGTCGCGGTTCGAGGAGGGCGAGGGCACCAACCCCGAGGAACTCATCGGGGCGGCCCACGCCGCCTGCTTCTCGATGGCGTTCTCCAAGCAGCTCGCCGACGCCGGCGCGACCGGCACGTCGGTGGAGACCACCGCGAAGGTGCACTTCGACAAGACCGACGCGGGGATGACCGTGACCCGGATCGACCTGGAGACGGTCGGCCAGGCCCCGGGGCTGGACGAGGCCCAGTTCGCCAAGCTGGCCGAGACCGCCAAGGAGAACTGCCCGATCTCGCGCCTGCTCTCCCCGGGCGCGCAGATCAGCCTCACGGCCCGGCTCGCCTCCTGAGGGCCTCCGCGCCCACCTGACACGGAACGGTCCCCGTCCGCACCGGATGGGGACTTTTCCGTGCAAGCAGGATCTTGGGCACCGGGCGTCGGGCCGACTCTGGGACAATGGGTGCGTGGCGGTCCAGATGAGCCGGGAGCGCTTCGAGGAGCTGGTCGGGGACGCCCTCGACGAGGTCCCCGAGGAGCTGCTGGGGCTGATGAGCAACGTGGTGATCCTGGTCGAGGACGACCCGCCCCCCGGCGACGGTGACCTGCTCGGCCTCTACGAGGGCCACGCCCTCACCGAGCGGGGCTGGGACTACGCGGGCGTCCTGCCGGACCGCATCTTCATCTACCGCCGCCCCATCCTGCGCATCTGCGACAGCGAGGAGGACGTCGTCGACGAGGTGGCGGTGACGGTGGTGCACGAGATCGCCCACCACTTCGGCATCGACGACGACCGGCTGCACGACCTCGGCTGGGGCTGACGGGCGGCGTTACCGCCCCTCCGTCCGGTCCGCGCCGGCGTCCTCGTCCCCGTCCGTCCGGTCCGCGCCGCGCGACGACGGGCCGGCCCCGCTCGGCCGATGTCACCGGTTGCGCTGGTCACCTACCCTCCGGGCAGACACCCCGAGTCAGGAGGCTTTTCCATGCGCAGCGCGCTGTTCTCCGCCGAGAACCTGGAGAAGGAGTCCGCCCAGCCCGGCATGCGGCTGCAGAACTCCAAGATGTTGAAGATCGAGCTGAACGGCGAGGCGATGGCCCGGGTCGGGTCGATGGTCGCCTACCAGGGTCAGGTGCAGTTCCAGGCGCTCGGCTCCGGCGGCCTGGGCAAGTTCCTCAAGCAGAAGCTCACCGGCGAGGGCGTCCCGCTGATGAAGCTCAGCGGCCGGGGCGACGTCTTCCTCGCCGAGCTGGCCAAGGACGTGCACATCATCGACCTGGAGCCCGGCGACGCGCTGTCGATCAACGGATCCAGCGTGCTGGCCTTCGACTCCACCCTGCAATACGACATCCGCATGGTCGGCGGCGCCGGGATGGCCTCCTCGTCCGGCCTGTTCAACTGCGTCTTCACCGGCCACGGCCGGATCGCGATCACCACGAAGGGCACCCCGGTGGTGCTCAACGTCGACGCGCCGACCTACGTCGACCCGCAGGCCGCCGTGTGCTGGTCGGCCAACCTCCAGACCGGCTACCACCGGGCCGAGCAGTTCGGCCTGGGCACGCTGCTGGGGCGCAGCACCGGCGAGGCGTTCACGATGAGCTTCGCCGGGCAGGGCTTCGTGGTGGTGCAGCCCTCCGAGGAGCCGCCGATCGCGGGCAGCGGCGCCCAGGAGCAGCAGGGCGGCCTGCTCGGCGGCCTGCTGAGCTGACCCGTCGCCGCGCAGGCGACGAACTGGCCCGGGCGGGGGCGCCCCGACACGGGGCGCCCCGGTGTCGACCCGCCGACGCGGGCCGGGCCGACGAGGCCGCGCTCAGCTCAGCTCGCCGGCACGCAACCGGGCCAGCCAGGCCGACGCGTCGGCGTAGTCGGCGTCCGACAGCCCGGCCGGCGCGGGCACGGGCCGGTCGCCCGCCGGCTGCGCCCACCGGTGCCGGGGGTACGACCCGAGGAACCGCACCTGGGCGCAGACCCGCCGCAACCCCTGCAACGCCTCCCCGAGCCGTGGCTCGGCGACGTGGCCGGTGCAGTCGAGGAAGAAGACGTACCGACCCAGCGCCTCGCCCGTCGGGCGGGACTCGATGCGGGTCAGGTTCACCCCGCGCACGGCCAGCTCCATCAGCACCGACAGCAGCGCGCCCACCCGGTCGTGGGCGATGTAGACGGCCAGTGACGTGAGGTCGTCCCCGGTGGGGGGCGAGGGCGGGCCCGGGCGGGACAGCAGCGCGAACCGGGTCACCGCGTCGGGATGGTCGGCGATCTTGTCGGCGAGCACCGCCAGCCGGTGCCGGGCGGCCCCGATCGGGGCGCAGATCGCCGCGTCGAACTCGCCCGTCGCCGCGCCGGCCGCGGCGGCCCCGTTGGAGAGCACGTCCACCACGACCGCGTCCGGCAGGTGGGTGCGCAGCCAGCCCCGGCACTGGGTGGACGCCTGGGGATGGGCGGCCACCGAGCGGATCTCCTCCGGCGACGTCCCCTGACGGGCGCCGAGCACGAACTCGACCGGCAGGATCACCTCCCGGGTGATCACCAGCGGGTCGCCCTCGGCCAGCTCGTCCAGGGTCACCCCGACCGCGCCGCCGATCGAGTTCTCCAGCGGCACCAGGGCCGCGTCGGCCTCCCCGGCGCGGACGGCCTCCAGCGCCTCGCCGACGCTGCGGGCGGGCGTGCGGGTGCCGCGCTCGGCGGCCGGCACGGTGCGCAGGGCCTGCTCGGCGAAGGTGCCCTCGGGGCCGAGGTAGACGAAACGGGTGGGCGGTGTTCCCGGCATGCCGCCAGCCTACGCACCCGGCACGGTGCCCGGGACGGCGTCGCAGGCGAGTGCCCGGATGCCGGGCGGCCCGGCGACGCGCACCTCGATGGTGCAGACGTCGGTGCCGGCGGTGACCAGCTCCAGGTCGCCCGGCCGGCCCCGGGTCACCACCTGCAACTCCTCGTGCCCGGTCACCCGCAGCACCGTGTACTGCCAGTCCCCGGCGCAGAACGGGCCGTCGCCCGCCCGCACCGAGACCGAGCCGGACAGCACCCCGGCCGGGCCGCGCAGCAGCGCGACGACCCGGTCCACCGACGGGCCGTCGCGGCAGGGGCCGGCGACCAGGTCGGAACCCGGGGTGGTCGACGGCACCGCCGCGGGCGGGGTGACCGGCGCCGTCGGGCCGGTGGGCGTGGCGGCGGCCGACGCGGCGGGACCGGGTGGGCCGGTCGGGCCGGTGCTGGGCAGGGCGGCGGGCTGGCGCAGCTCCGGCGGCGTGCCGCAGCCGGCGAGCGTGACGGCGAGGAGGGCGAGCAGCCCGATCGCGCCGGGCAGCCGGGAGGAGCGGCCGGGCAGCCGGGCGGGACCGGAGCGACCGGGCGCGCGGGACGGGCCGGAGGCGCCGGGCGCGCGGGACACCGGTCGGTGCGGTGCGGATGGCGGCACGGGCCGATCCTTGCATCGGAGAACGTCGTTGCGGCCGGGATGGCCGAGCCCATCGTAGGAGCCATCGGCGCGGCCGTGAAGGCCCACCGGGCCGGTCCCGCGGGGGCGACCGTCCAGGGCGGCCGTCAGTCGAGGACGCGGTGGCCGGCGCGGCGCAGCGCGGCGGTCGCCTCGCCCAGCCGCACGGCGGGCACGAGCACGTGGTCGGTGTCGTACGTGGAGAAGGCGACCGGATCGACCCGCGCCTCGGTCAGCGGGCCGATCAGCGCGGCCAGGGTGCCGGTCACCGCCTGCCCGAGCGGGCCGACGATCCGCAGGCACCGCCAGTCGGTCTCCACCTCGCCCGGCGCGCGGGGGGTCGGGCAGATCACGGAGACCCCGTCGGCGGCCCAGCTCACGCTGACCACCTCGGCGTCGCCCAGTTCGCCCCAGAGGGCGGGCCCGAGGACGGCGCCGGCGGCCAGCCGGCACACCGCGTACTCCCCCGGCAGCAGAGCGACATCGACCATGAGGGCACCCTACGGCCTGGCGGGTGCCCGTCACAGCTCCCCGAGGGTGCGGCGGACGCCACATCTGCCCAGGTCAGGGCCGCACTGTGCGGACCGGACGGTGGGAGGCGGATCAGACCTCGGAGAAGAAGGTCAGCGACCCGGCGACCTGCCCGTCGGTCAGCACCGGCGTCGAGATGGCGTCGACCGTCGGGTCCGTCCGGCCCGCCGTCGCGGCCTGCACCCGCAGCAGCCCCCGGGCGAGCCGCCCGGAGTGCAGGGCGAGCAGCGGCGGGATCTTGTCGGTCTCCTGCTCGGTCAACTCGCCCCGGTGGGCGGTGAAGTCGAGCAGCCGCAGACAGCCGTCGAGCAGCGGCAGGCCGATCACGTCGTCGGGGCGGCCGAGGCAGAGCAGCTCGCAGCCGGCTGCGGACACCGCGACGACCCGGGTGTCGGTGTCGATCAGGAGGCAGGGCTCGTCGGCCCGGGCCACGGTGGCGGACCACTGCCCGAAGTTGTCGGACCCCTGCTCCAGCGGTGTCCGGGCGGTGGGCGCGAACACTTCCGAGAGCGAGAGTTCGACGTGGGCCACCGCGCCTCCTATGTACACCGACGGTCTGTCCACGCTAACCGGTCGTCTGGGCACCGCCGACCGCGCTGGGGCCGCCGGGCCGCCGGGGGTCGGTTGCCCTCACCCGGGCGTCCGGCGCCGGCGCGGCCGGGTGGTTGCTCCGGGTACGGGCCGGACCGCGTGGCGTCGCGGGAGACGTTACCGGCGGTTGGCCGGCTTGTCAGCCGCCGTTCGGCCGCCGTCGTACCACCGGTAGTCGCCGGCGGGACGGTAGGTGCCGTTCATCCAGGTCCCCGGGTGCTGCGCCACGCGGGCGAGTTTCTCGGCCGTGGCCGGGGTGATCCGGTTGCCGCCCGCCACGAGCAGGCGGTCCAGCTCGCGGTGGGTGGCCATGAGGCAGTCCTTCGGCAGGCCGTACACGCTGATGACGCCCGAGCCGACGAAGGTCAGCACCGGCGTCACCGGGATGGCCAGCCCCACCGCCTGGGACAGCACCTTGCTCGCGCGCTTGGCGTCGCGGCGGGCCTCGGCCACGTAGGGCGGGCGCTTGCCGTTGATCTGCACCACGTCGCCGGCCACGAGCACCCGGGCGCGGCCGTGGTCGGCGATGGTCACCGCGAACAGGCCACCCGGCCCGATGGCGAGGAACCCGGCCCGGTCGTCCTGGGCGGGGTCGAGGAGGAGGTCCGTGGTGTCCGTGCGGGGCCACTCGACGACGTGCCACCCCGGCCCGAGGTGGTCGAGCCGGCCCAGGGCGCGGGCCCCGGCCGCTTCCAACCGGCGGGCCCCCCGCTCGGCGCGCCGCCGCCGGGCCCACTCCAGGGGGCTCGGACGGGTCGGGTCGAGCACCCCGGGGGCATCCGCCCCGGGGTGTGGCACCGAGACGGGCGGCAGTGCCCGTGCGGTGGGTGCGGCTCGACGTGCGGGAAAGACAGTCATCGCGACCTCCGGCAAAAGGTCCCTCGAAGTTATGTCCTCACTACCCTACGTTGACATACCGGGTACCCGGCAAGTCGGAGCGCCGGAGTGAGTGTGGATGAATGCCATATTCATCCACAGACGTTTTACCGGATGCCGCCAAACCCTGCCCTACCCTTGGCCGGGTGACCCACTACGTGGACAGTGAAGTCGGCCGCCTCGGCACCGTGCTGCTGCACCGGCCGGGCCCCGAACTGGCCCGACTCACCCCCCGGAACAACGACTCGTTGCTGTTCGACGCTATCCCATGGGTCGGACGGGCACAGGAGGAGCACGACGCGTTCGCCGCCGAGCTGCGCGCCCGCGGGGTGGAGGTGCTCTACCTCGCCACCCTCCTCGCCGAGACCCTCGCCGTCGCCGAGGCCCGCGCCGAGCTGACCGAGCAGGTGCTCAGCTCGCCCCGGCTCGGCGACACCCTGCGCCGCCGGGTGGCCGACCACCTCGCCTACCTCGACCCCGCCGCCCTCGCCGACGTGCTCGTCGCCGGGCTCGCCCACGAGGAGCTGCGGATCAGCAGGGAGCGGCCCGGTGGGCTCGTCTACTCCCTGATGGACCGGCACGACTTCGTCATCGACCCCCTGCCCAACCTGCTGTTCACCCGCGACTCGTCACTGTGGATCGGCGACCGGGTCGGGGTCACCAGCCTGGCGATGCCCGCCCGCCGAAGAGAGACGAGCATCACCGACGCCATCTACCGGCACCACCCGCGCTTCGTCGGCACCGAGTTCGTCTACCACCCCGGGCTGGAGCACCTGGAGGGCGGCGACGTGCTGCTGCTCGCCCCGGGGGTGCTCGCGGTCGGGGTCGGTGAGCGGACCACCCCGGCCGGCGCGGAACGGCTCGCCCGGCAGGTCTTCGCCGCCGGGCTGGCGCACACCATCCTGGTGGTGCCGATCGCCCAGGAGCGCGCCACCATGCACCTGGACACCATCTGCACGATGGTCGACGTCGACGCCGTGCTGATGTACGCGAACGTGGCGAGCACCCTCGCCGCGTACACGGTGGTCGCCGGCCCCGACGGCGAACCGCAGGTGGACGGGCCCGCGCCGTTCCTGCGGGCCGCCGCCGACGCGATGGACCTCGACCAGCTCCGGGTGATCGACACCGGCCTCGACCCGGTCACCGCCGAGCGGGAGCAGTGGGACGACGGCAACAACACCCTCGCCATCGCCCCCCGGCTCTGCGTCGGCTACGAGCGCAACACCGGCACCAACGCGCAGCTGGAGCGGGCCGGCATCGAGGTGATCCCGATCGCGGGCTCCGAGCTGGGCTCCGGCCGGGGCGGCCCGCGATGCATGTCCTGCCCCCTGGTCCGGGAGTAAGGAAGGGCCCCTTGTTAACGCAAAACGTTGTACAGGGGGCCCTTCCTAACACGCGGCTCAGCGCAGGGTGAGCTGCCGGCCGAGCAGGCCGTGCCGGGCGCGGCGGCCCGCCGCGTCCAGCGGCTCCTTCTCGGCGAGGGCCCCGGCGTAGCGCCCGGCGAACTCCCGCACCGGCTCCTCCCAGTCGGCCGCCGGGACGTCCTCGGGCAGGTCCCAGACCGGCACGAGACGCCCGTGCGCGCGGAACATGCCGGCGAACTTCGTGCCCCCGGCGAGGGGCAGCGTGCCGGCGGCGCTCAGCCGCGCCAGGGCGTCCAGCGCGGCGTCCTCGTCGTCCGGGAGCACCCAGCGCACGTGCGCCTTCTCCGGCACCCGGCACCAGTACGCCGCCCGCGCCGCCGCCAGCCGCACGGTCGGGTAGATGGCCGCGTTGGCCCGCTCCAGCGACGCCTGGACGGTCGGGTCGTCGGCCGCCCCCGGGTCGAGCCAGAACTCGAAGCCCTCGTGCATGCTGACGTCCAGCGGCCCGTCGACCAGGATGTCCTGGAGGCGGGGGCCAGGGCCGGGCAGCGGCGGCACCGTGACCGTCCGGCCGGGCTCGGTGCGCAGCGCGCAGAGCAGCGCCTCGGCCAGGTCCCGGGAGACGTCGCCCGACTGCTGGTGGCGCTGGAGCCCGACGAAGACGCGACCGTCGGCCTTGGTCATCGCCGGTGCCGCCATGGGCAGCACGGTGGCCAGGGTGACCGGCCGGTCGCCGTGCTCCTCGACCAGCTCGGGGACGAGCCGCAGCGGCGCGGAGGCGGCGGGGACCAGCTCGCGCAGGGCGATCCACTCCGGCTCGTCGGCCAGTCCCTCGAACGGTCGGGGCACGAAGACGTCCCGCACCTTCTCCCGCTTCCCGGTGACGGCGACGTCGGCGGCCCGCTGGATCCTTCTACGCTTGCTCACGGCGAGACAGCCTAGAGCCCGTTGCCGGCCGGGGTGGGCAGGACCCGCCCCGCACGGATGGTCCGGCGCGGCTCAGCCGGCGGCGACGAGATCGGTGCGGGGCGTGGCGGCGGGCTCGAACTCGGCCCACACGCTCTGCCCGAGGCCGTCCCGGTCGACGCCCCACCGGCTGGCCAGGCCCGCGACGATGTGCAGGCCACGGCCGTCGACCGCGTCGGGGCCGGCGACCCGGACCAGCGGCCCGGCGGCCGCCCCGCCGTCGGTGACCCGGAGCTGGACGAACGGCCCGTCGGGGGTCCGGCGCAGCCGCCAGGCCACCCGCACCACCCCGCCGGGAAGCGCGTCGGCGTGCCGGACGGCGTTGCCGACCAGCTCGGCCAGGACCGCCACCAGGTCGGCCAGGAGCACCGGCGGCACGACGTCGGCCAGCTCGTCGGCGAGCCGGTGCCGGGCCAGGCGCGCGCCGGTCGGGTGGTGCGGCACCACCACGCACCACGACCGCTCGACCGGCTCTCCCGCCACCGCCGCCCTCTCTCGCCCCACGACGCCCCGGCCCGACCCGCCGACCGGGCTCACCCGCGGGGCAGCCGGACCTCTGCGACCGTACCGCCGCCCGACCTCGGCCGGAGCGACACCCAGCCATTCTGCTGTTCAACGATCCGGCGGACGAGATAGAGGCCGAGCCCGGCACCCGGGTATCCCCGGCGGTCGCCGGACTCGCCCTGCCAGAACCGGTCGAACGCCCGCTCGACGTGCTCCGGCCGGATGCCGATGCCCCGGTCGGCGACCCGGAACGAGACGGTCCGCTCGTTGCTCTCGGCGGTGATCTCGATCGGGGTGTCGGGCGGGGAGTACTTGTCGGCGTTGGTCCCCAGCTCGGTCAGCACCGTCGTCAGCGACTGCCGGGTGCCGAGCGCCCGGGGCAGGCCCTCGGGCACGTCGAGGACGACCCGGCGGCGCAGGTCGGTGGGCAGGTCGGCGACGGCGGCCCGGAGCGCCTCGCCCAGGTCGAAGGGGACGGACGGCTCGCCGGGCCGACCCTCGGTGGCCGAGGTGAGCAGCCGGTCGACCAGCCGGGCGAGTTCGTTGGCGCGCTGCCCGATGACCCGGGCGGCCTGCCGCCGGTCGGCGTCGGTCAGGGAGTCCCAGTGCTCGGTGAGGGTGTCCGCGTACCCCTTGATGACGGTGACCGGCGTGCGCAGCTCGTGGCTGGTCACCGCGACGAAGAGGTCCCGGTCCTGGTCGCGGAGCTGTTGGTCGGTGATGTCCCGGAAGGTGACCACGCGCAGCGCCCCGGGGCCCGGCAGCTCGCCTGAGGTGATCTTGATCCAGCGGCCGTCCGGCAGCCGGTGGTCGAGGACCTGCCCGGACGGGGGGAGGGGGAACGGCAGCGCCCGGTTCAGCGACTCCGCGACCGTCCGGCCGGTCACCTGGGCGGCGGCCGGGTTCCAGAGCCGGACGCGCCCCTCCCGGTCGACCACGGCGAGCCCGTCGGCCAGCGCCGCGACCACCGGGCCGTCGCCGTGCACCGGCAGGCCGCTCTGGTCGCTGTACATGTGGGCGATGCAGGAGGCGATGTACGCCACCACCTCGTGCTGCCCGGCGGCCGTCGACGCGTCGTCGTCCGGATAGAACGCGTGCAGGCTGCCGACGGTCAGCCCGCCGATCTCGGCGCGGGCGGCCACCATCCGGCGCAGCCCCCGGTCGACCAGCTCGGCGCCGATCGGGCCGGGGATGCGGTCCACCCGGATGTCGCGGACCCGCGGGCCGGAGAGCAGGCAGACGGTGGCCGGGTCGGTGGGCGACACGGGCCGGCCGACGGCCCACTCGGCGCCCCCGGTCGCGGCGATCACCCGGCCGCCGGTGGGCGCGAACTCCACGAAGGCGGTGCTGGCCGCCCCGATCGCCGGCTGGACCACCTGGAGCAGCTGGGCGAGGACGGGCAGGCCGACTTCACCAGAGTTGATCATCTCGATAACCCTGCCATGGCCGGTTATCAGGGCGGCGAGGTCGGTACGGTCCGGCATGTCCCGAGTGTGCCGTGCCGACCCGCTCCCCGACACCCCCGCGCGGGCGGCCCCGGCACCCGCGCCGCCCGGCGAACCCGGCCTGACCAGCCAGCGGACGACGCCGCCCCGCCGGTTCACCGGCCCCGTCCGGCGGGGTGGCGGCCTCGGCGGCCGACGCCGCCCGACCCGTTCACCGGCCCAGCCGGGCCAGCGCGTGCGCCGGCCGGTCGGTGATGATCCCGTCCACCCCGACGTCGAGCACCAGGTCCAGCTCGGCGGGCTCGTTGACGGTCCAGACGTACACCTGGTGGCCGGCGGACCGCAGCGCGGGCACCAGGCGCGGCCGGGCCCGGACCAGCGCGACCCCCGGCCCGGCGATGCGGGTGCCGAACGGCAGGCGGCCGAGCCGCAGCCAGCGCGGCAGCACCTCCAGCAGGAGCACCGTGGGCAGCCCGGGGGCGAGGTCGCGGACGCGCCGCACGGCCAGCGGCGAGAAGGACATCACCGTGACCTGGACGGGGGCGTCGGGGCGCGGTTCGGCCAGGCCGTAGCGGCGCAGCAGGGCCACCAGCCGGCGCTCCACGTGCCCGCCGTACCGCGAGGGGTGCTTCGTCTCGATCAGCAGCCGCACCGGGCGGCCGGCGGCCAGCACCGCGTCGAGCAGCCGCGCCAGGGTGAGCAGCCGGGTGCGCGACTCGTCCGGCAGCTCGTCGCCGTCGGAGGGCCCGCAGCCCGGGTGCCAGGAGCCGAAGTCCAGCGCCTCCAGCTCCGCCAGCGTGCGGACGCTGACCAGGCCGGTGCCGTTGCTGGTGCGCTCCAGCCGCCGGTCGTGGACGCAGACCAGGTGCCCGTCGCGGGTCAGCCGGACGTCGCACTCCAGCCCGTCGACGCCCTCGTCGAGGGCCCGCAGGTAGGCGGCGAGGGTGTGCTCCGGCAGGTCCGCCGAGGAGCCGCGGTGCGCGAAGACCAGGGGATCACCCATGCCCGTCGCCCGTCGCTCTCAGATGACCTGGCCCGGCCCGCCGTCCCCGGTCACCACGGGTCGGCCGACGGCCGCCCACTGGCGCATGCCGCCGTCGGCGTTGCGCACCTGGTCCCAGCCGTTGTTCCGCAGGTAGGCCACCACCTGCGCCGAGCGCCCGCCGGAGCGGCAGATGACCGCCACGTCCCGGTCGGTGGGCACCTCGGCCATCCGGGCGGGCAGCTCCATCATCGGCAGGTGGTGGGCGCCGGGGGCGTGCCCGGCGGCCCACTCGTCGTCCTCGCGGACGTCGAGCAGGTAGGTGTCGTCGGCGATCTCGGTCACGGGCACGGTGGGAACCTGGGGTCCGAACACGGTCACCAAGCCTAGAGCCTCGCCCGGCGGCCCCGTCGGGGGTGTGCGAATCCGGGCGGGTCGGGACGAATGCGCAGGTCAGCGGCGGGTGGACGCGGTGGGGTGGGTGCGGGCTCAGAGGTGGGTCACCCAGCGCGGGTTGGCCTGCGCCCAGGCGGGCATGCGGGCGCCCCGGACCGCGTCGAAGAGGGCGTTCCCCCCGGCGTCGAGCACGACGTACGAGATGCCGTCGATGGTCTGCGGGTGGGAGGGCACCTGGATGCCCGCCAGCGCGTTCGGGGGGAGGTCCCGGAGGGTGAGCAGCAGGTCCTCCAGGGGCACCCCGTTGGTGTCGACGGTCAGCGACGCGCCGACCGCCCGGATGAGCCGGTCGAGCCGCACCGGGTCGCGGCGCAGGTTCGTCGCGCCGGCCCGGTCCAGCATCGCCCGCAGGAGCTGCTGCTGGTGGCGCTGCCGGTCGTAGTCGCCGCCGGGCAGGTCGTAGCGCTGCCGGACGTAGTCCAGCGCCCGCGCGCCGTCCATCTGCTGACAGCCGGGGCTGAACAGGGTCCCCGTGTGGATCGAGCGGACCTCGGTGTCGACGCACATGCGCACCCCGCCGAGGAGGTCGATCACCTGCCGCAGCCCGGCGAAGTCGATCAGGGCGGCCCCGTCGAAGCGCAGCCCGGTGAGCCGGGTGAGGGTGGCCGAGAGGAGCTGGACGCCGGCCTCGCCGCCGCCGCCGTGCTCGTAGGCCGCGTTGAGCTTGTCGCTGCCGCCGCCGTAGCCGTTCGGGCCGGGCGGGACGGCGACCAGCAGGTCGCGGGGGAACGAGACCAGGTAGGCGCTCTTCGTGTCGGCCGGCACGTGCACCACCAGGATGGTGTCCGAGCGCTGGTCGTCGCCGGCCGCGCCGGGCCGCCGGTCCGAGCCGACGAGGAGGTAGTTGAGCGCCCCGTCCAGGTCCGTCCGGTCGCGCCGGGCGTCGGTGTCGAGCAGGTCCTCCCGCGTCACCGTGCGCTCGTAGCGGTGGCCGAGGGCCCGGAGCCCGACCACGGCGCCAGCGGCCAGCAGCGCCAGGGCGAGGCCGGCCCCGAGCAGGATCCGGCTCCACCGGGGTACGCGTCGACGGGCCGGTCCCCGCCGCCCCCGTCCGGTTTCCCCCCACTTGGCCGTGACGCCCCCCGCCGCCGTACGTGAATGTTCCTCACGTCAGGCTACGGGGGGCGCCGGGTCGCCGGGCGGGTTTCCCCTGATCAGAGTGCTACTTGCGGGTCGACAGCACGTTCGGGTTGGAGTAGACGAACTCGGCCAGCTTGTCGTTCTTGATCGCCTGGAACATCTCCATGGTCTGCGGGCTCAGCGACTCCTTCGTCCCGCTGGCGTTCGCGTGGAAGGTGCCGCCGTTGGTCCGCAGCGTGGTCAGGTCGTTCCCGGTGACCCCGCGCATCGTGTAGATGAAGTCGATGATCGGCACCCCGCCGGTGTCCAGCACGAACGCCTTGCCGGCCGCCTTGATCAGCCCGTTGAGCTTCACCGGGTTGGTCAGCGTGCCGTTCTCGGTCGCCTTCTTCGCCATCGCCTTGATGAGCTGCTGCTGGTTCTGCTGGCGGTCGTAGTCGCTGTTCGGCAGGCCGTAGCGCTGCCGGGCGTAGTCGAGGGCGGCCCAGCCCTTCATGTCCCGGCAGCCCTTCTTGTGCACCACCGGGGTCATCGGCTTGCCGGTCTTCTTCGCGTCGGCGTTCCACATCGGCTTGCCGTCGACGTACGACATGTGGTGCGACTTGACCTCGTGGCTCACGCAGATCCGCACGGTGCCGAGGGCGTCGATGACGCCCTTGAATCCGCCGAAGTTGATGATGGCCGCGCCGTCGAAGCTGATCCCCGTCATCCGCTTGATCGTCTGCGCCATGAGCTGCGCGCCGCCCTCCCAGCCGCCGCCGTTGCGGGCGCCCGCCTGGAAGGCCGCGTTGATCTTGTCGGTGCCGCCCCCGTAGCCGCTCTTCTTGAACGCCGGGATCTGCGCCTCGGTGTCCCGGGGAATGGAGATCAGGTACGCCTGGTCGTGCGAGGCGGGGATGTGCAGCACGATGATCGTGTCGGCGCGGACGTCGTCGGCGGCCCAGCGCTCGCGGGCGTCCACGCCCAGCAGCAGCATGTCGATCGGGCCGTCCAGGCTGGCCCCGCCCTCGGCGTCGGACTTGCCGGCGTCGCCGAGCAGGTTGCGCTGGGCGATGTTGCCGGTGGCCTGGTTGATGAACGCCTTGCTGCCGACGATGGCGATCCCGCTCGTCATCATCAGGAGCGCGCCGAAGACGACGGTGAGGCGGGCCCACAGGGGGTCCTTGCGGCGCTTCTTCTTCCGCTTGCGGGCGGGGACGTCGGTGGGCGGTCGGCCGCCGCTGCGGGGCTGCGACGGGATGGCCGACGGAACCCGTGCGACCGCGCCGACGGGCTCCTGCGACGGAGGGCGACGGCTGGTATGAACCGGCATGCGTGCTCCAGCTCGCGTGATCGGGGGGCGGGACCACTGTACGTACCGCTTCCCGTCAAGGCGAGTTCGTCCGCCGGCTATTCGCAGTTATCTTCGTAGTTGCCTGCGGAATTCACCCGAACGGTCAAAGGAATGCGGCCGGTCGGCGGTAGGGCCCCCGGTGGAACGGGGTCCGGCCGCCGACCGGCGCTGACGTGTGTCGAAGTAACGACCAGGCGGGATCAGCCTTCGTTACCGGAAAGTCGTCACCCCGAGCTGCCCTCCGGCGGGTTGGCCTTCACCCAGTCGGCCATCTTGTCCGCCGTCATCGCCTGGTACATGGCCAGCGCCTTCTCCCGGTCCGAGACGACCACCGACTCGCCGTTGATCGTGTCGCTACCCGAGTTCGGGC